>VBAE01000094.1 GCA_005882415.1 Alphaproteobacteria bacterium
AGCTGGCTCTTCCTCACCCAGGCGAGATAGTCCTCGAAGCTGTGGCCGGTGGCGGTGACGTAGCCCTCGCAATTGCAGAAGATCACGTCGAGCAGCGGCCCGAGCGGGTCCCAGATCAGGCGCATATAGGGCTCGAAAGGCCGGTCGAAGGTTGCCGACAGCAGCAGATGCTTCGGCTCGGAGTCGATGACGACGAGGCGGAAGTCGAGCAGCGACTGGATCCGCTCGGCGGTGTCGACGAACGGCTTGATCTTGGAATGCTCGCGCGCGGTGGCGCGGATCTTGAACAGCGCCTTCAGCAGCAATTGCAGCCGCGTCTCGTAGGTGACGCTTTCGAAAGCGGGGACGAAGCCCTGCCTGATCGGAGCGCTCAAAGTGAGGTCACTGACCGCTTCGAGATGCTTGCTGCTGACGAGTCGGTTCATCGCGCTCTCCGATCTTTCGGCGACGGCGTCTATTTGTAATTATTTGGAGCCGCCCCGATAGTCATTCCCTGCCGCGCGCTCGCATCGGGAGAGTAGCTCTGCCAGTGCCGCCGCCGAGGTGGGTTTCGCAGAGCTCAGCTGTGCGCGATGTGACAAAAGTCACTCAAAGCTGGTGTTCCCCGCCACCGCCCCCCAGCCGCACCTGGGCTCTCCTAGGGACACCGCGTGGCCTCGCCGACGAGCGAGGCGGCTGCTCAGGTCTGGGAGAGAGACGATGTACACGAACAGGGGTGCCTGGCTTGGAACCTTGGCCTTGCTCGGCGGCTGCACCACGAGTCTCGATGTACAGCCGCTCGCCCCCAGTGGAAGCCGGGCGGGGATCGCTTACGTCCTTCCCTTCACGCAATATACGATCACCGAGACTTGGCGCCTCGCCAATTGCACGGCGGGCGAGCAGAAGGTGGGTCTGAAAGTCGAAGCTTCGGCAGGTCAGGCGGATGACGGCCTGCACCAATATCTGATCGATGCGGCCAGTCTCCAGCGACTGATGACCAAGTCCGACTTCAAGGCCACGTTCTACGAGGATTCGAACGTCCTCAAGACGATCAATGCATCGGTCGAGGATCGTTCCGGCGCCGTGATCGGCAACATCGTAAAGACGGTGGCGACACTTGCGCCGCTGGCCATGGGCGTCCCCTCGACGGCGGCGTTGGCCGAGCCGGTCAGCGCGTGCAACAAGGACATTCAGGCGGCCTTGGAAACCGCTGCGGGCCTCAAGGCCGAACTCGACCAAAGCAATGCGGATGTCGCTGCGGCCACCGACAAGGTTGTCGCCCTCGCGGCACGGATCGCGCGCATGGGAACGTCGGTCGATGAAGCGACCAGCAAGCAATATGGAGCAGCCCTCGCGCAGCTCGACGATCTCGTCGCCGCCCAGGGCGACCTTGCCGGGCGCCTCGCGGAAGCCCTGAAGCCCATCAGCTATCAGCGGATCGTGCGGTGGCCGTCGCGGAGCGATTGCTTTGAATCCCGCGCAGGAGACGAGATTCCGGCGGCGGTACTCGAGAAGTGGTTCCAGCCCGGCCAAGCTCCCAGCGATCGCCCCAAAGCCTATTTCGGCATCGAGCGGGCGGGGTCCTTCGGCGTCGAGCCGACGGGCTGTCCTGCGGGTTCACCGGCGGCGGGCCCCATGGCGTCGAACGCGGCGGGGCAGGTTTCAGGAATCCGCTATCGAATGCCCGCGAAAGGACGTCTCGTGACATGCCGCGAACCGTCATGCACCTCGGAGGATCCGGCCAAGGGTATCGTTCTCGTGGAGGGCGCGGTCGCCCAACTCGGCTATATCAACACCCTGCCGGTAGAGACTCGCGCTTTCGGCTCCAATAGCTTCTCTGCCGAATTTCGGCCGGCGGGCGGCCTGGCCTCGGCCGGCTACGCACAAACGGCGGCGCCATTGGAAGGCGCTACCGCGGCCATCGCGGACGCGGCGGGAGGCCTGGCGCCCCTGTTGGATCCCTCGGCGCGGCTGGCAAGCGAGACCGCCTATCTGAAGGCGCTCAAGGAACGGCGAGATGCCGCCGTTGCGCTTCAGCCCACTGCCGCGTCACCCAATGCGGATGCGCTGGCAGGTCTGGATGCCGACACCACCTTGCTGAACGCGCAAATCGCCAAGCTTCAGGCCGAACACACCCTCCGTCAGCTGCAGGCGCAACCTTCCGATTGAGCGTCTGCCAGGCCGTTGGAGGAGCTGCTCGGCATCCAGGGAAGCAAGAATCCCGCACTCAGTTTCCAAACGCAAACATGGGGAAATGATCATGACCGACCAGCCGAGTTACAGATTGATCACGGCCGCAGTGATTCTGATCGCCTATGCCGTCGTCGCCGGCGTCGTCCTCTACAAGGTCATCGGCGGCAGCCCTCTCGCGGATGCGACCTGGAATCAGGTCGTTCTGGTCTTCAACGCCGTGGGCGCGCTGGCGACGACCGCCGCTGGAGTTCTTCTCGGCGCCGAGGTCCAGCAGGCCAATGTGCGCAGCGCGCAGCGGGACGCTCAATCACTGGCGGCAGCGGCGGCACGCAAGCACGAAGCCGCGCTCAATGCGCTTGCCAGCCTCGATCCGGCGACTGCCGGTGCGTCGCTCGCCGACGGCGCTTCGACCGCGAGAGCGATCCTGCTCCAGTCACTCGGGTCCGAGCCCCGGACTTCGACCGAAGATTTCCGTCACGCATAAACCGGAGGATGTCATGGCCAACGCTCTTGAAAACACGATCTCCCTCGACGGCTACGCCCAGGTGATAGTCGTTCTGAACACCGGCGCCGCGGCCGGCGCGATCGACGAGGCAGACCTCGTCCGGCACTTTCTCGATCCGGCGGTTGCCGGCCCATCGGCCGAAGGGACGGTGCTCGCGTCCGAGAGTCGTGACAGTCTTGCCCTGGAAGCGCCCGTCGGCCTGGTTCGGATCGCCGACGCAGCGGCGCCACCACGAATGCGCGTCTACCCGCTCCTCGGCCTTGCGCTCGGCTATGTCGATCAGCAGGGCTTGGCCTCGCTTCGCCAGGCGCCGGAGGTAGAGGCGGTCTGGCGGGCCGAGGTGCCAAGCCTCGTGCGCCCGGTGCAGGTGGCGGCCGCTGATCCAACCGGGAACCTGAGCTGGGGTGTCGATCGCATCGGCGCACCCGAGCTTTGGGAGCAGGGGTATCGTGGCCAGGGCGTGGTCGTGGGGCACATCGATACCGGAGTCGACGGCCGCCATCCGGCACTCGCCGGTGCGATCGGCCATTTCGTCCAGTTCGATCTCAACGGGAGCGAGGTCGGTGGAAACGCGCCGTGGGATTCGGACGAGCATGGCACCCATACCGCCGGCACGATCCTCGCCCGGCCGCTCCCCGAGGGTCGCTTCGGAGTCGCGCCCGAGGCCATTCTTGCAAGCGCCATGGTGATCGAAGGAGGCAACGTCGTCGCGCGCATTCTCGGCGGGATGGAATGGACCGTGCGGAAGGGAGCGCGGCTCATCAGCGCATCGCTTGGATTGCGGGGCCAAGGCGGTGCCTTCCAGGCCATGGTCAACGCGTTGCGGGCCAAAAACGTCCTGCCCGTGTTCGCCGTCGGCAACGAGGGTCCGGGGACGAGCCGCTTCCCCGGCAATTACGACAATGTGCTGTCCGTCGGCGCCTGCGACCGGAACGGCGCCGTCGCTGACTTTTCCGGCAGCCAGCGCTTCCTTCAGCCGACGCCGAGGATGGTGCCGGATCTGGTGGCGCCAGGCGTGGACATCTTGTCCTGCGTTCCGAACGGACGGTTCGCGCGGATGAGCGGCAGCTCGATGGCGACGCCTCATGTCGCCGGCCTCGCAGCCCTGCTCTTCTCGGCCATGCCCGAGGCGACGGCGGACGATGTGGAATCGGCCATTCTGCGGTCGTGTGAGCGTCCGGCCGGCATGGATCCGCAGCGGGGCAATATGGGCATTCCCAACGCGGTGCGGGCGCTCGCGATACTCCGGGGCTGAAAAGGTCGCAAAGGGCTCGCCTCGCGCCTAAGAAGGCCCGAAGCCAAGGTTGAGGAAGCTCATGCCGGACGACGTTCCCGACTGGAGTACGAATGCCGTGCTGGATCGGCTTGCGGCCGGCAAGAGCCCGGCCTCGCAGGTCTCCGTTCAGCTGTTTCTGAGCGAGGATGTAGGACCGGAAGATTTGGCGGAATTCGTCGGACGGGCGGCCGCGCAGGCAGCCGAGAGGCTCGGGATTGCGGGTGACGAGGTGCGCCTTGGCCCGGCGTTCAAACTGGCCCGCTCCGTCGGCATAACCGCTCCGCTCGCGGTCATAAGGGAGCTTATGTCGAGGAACGAGTTCGTAAATCTGCTTCCCAGTGATCTCGACGACTTCATGATCAAACCCGTCCGAAGGAAGCCCTAGCCGACCGCCCGCTCGCTCCATTCCGCCGCCGGCCGGCCTTGTGGGTGGATGGGAAACCGGACGTGTCCATCTGTCGCTGGGCACCAGGCCCAACGTCGATAATCGGCTACGCTTACGCCGCCTGCGCCTGCTCCGCCGCCTCCGACGCCTCGAGCCAGCGCGCTTCCGCGGCCTCGATCTTCGCCGACACTTCGGCGCGGAGCTTCATCAGCTCGGTCATCGTCAGCTTCGAATCCGCCGGCGTGGCGGAAGCAGGGTCGAACATCGCCTTGTCGATCTCGCTGCGGCGCTTTTCGAGCTTCGCCATCTCGGCTTCCGCCGCCTGCGCGGCCTTCCTCAGCGACTGGCTCTTTTCGCGGGCTTCGGCGGCGGCTCGGCGGTCGTCCTTGCGGCTTCGCTTCACCGCCTCCTTGCCCGGCCCCTCCTGGTTCCGGCCGAGGACGAGGTCGGTATAGTCGTCGATGCTTCCGAGGAACTCCTTGGCGGTGCCGTCGTCGACCAGCACCAGCCGGTCGGCGGTCAGCTCGAGCATGTGGCGGTCGTGGCTGACCACCACCACCGCGCCGCCATAGGCGTTGAGCGCCTGAACGAGCGCCTCGCGCGCATCGACGTCCAAGTGGTTGGTCGGCTCGTCGAGGATGAGGAGGTGCGGCGCATCGCGCGTGATCAAAGCAAGCGCAAGCCGCGCCCGCTCGCCGCCCGACATCTTGCCGACCTCCATCACCGCCTTCTCGCCGGTGAAGCCGAAGCGGCCGAGCTGGGCGCGGACCGCCGCCGGAGTCGCCTTCGGCATCAGCCGCGCCATATGCGCCAGCGGCGTGTCGCGCCCGTCCAATTCCTCAACCTGGTACTGGGTGAAATAGCCGACCTTGAGCTTGGTGGACGCGTTGACCACGCCCTCCATCGCCGGGAGCTGCGCGGCGAGCAGGCGGGCGAGCGTCGTCTTGCCGTTGCCGTTGCGCCCCAGCAGCGCCACGCGGTCGTCAGGGTCTAGGCGAAGGTCGACGCGCGACAGGATCGGCTTCCCCTCCTCATAGCCGACCGCGGCCATGTCGAGGGCGATGAGCGGCGGCTTCAGTTCGGCGGGGCTGGGGAAGTCGAAGCTAAGGCTCGGATCCTCGGCGATGGCGGCAATGGGCTTCATCCGGGCAAGCGCCTTGGCGCGCGACTGGGCCTGCTTCGCGGTGCTCGCCCGGGCCGAGTTGCGGGCGATATAGTCCTGCAGCTTGGCGCGCTGCGCCGCCTGGTTGGCCCGCGCCGCCTCGAGCTGGGCGAGCCGCTCCGCGTACTGGCGCTCGAAGCTGTCATAGCCGCCCGGATAAAGCGTCACCTGCCCCTGCTTCAGGTGGAGGATATGGTCGGCGACGTTGTTCAGAAGGTCGCGCTCGTGGCTGACGATCAGCATCGTCGCGCGATAGCCTTTGAGGAAATTCTCCAGCCACAAGGTCGCTTCGAGATCGAGGTGGTTCGAAGGCTCGTCGAGCAGCAGCAGGTCGGGCTCGGAGAAGAGCAGGGCCGCGAGGGCGACGCGCATCCGCCAGCCGCCGGAAAAGCTGTCGAGCGGGCGCTGCTGCATCTCCTCGTCGAAGCCGAGGCCGACCAAGATGCGGGCGGCGCGGGCGGGGGCGGCATGGGCGCCGATCGCGTTCAGCCGGTCGTGGATGTCGCCGAGGCGGTGCGCGTCCTCGGTCGTCTCGGCTTCCGCGAGCAGCCGCTCGCGCTCGACATCGGCGGCGAGCACGGTCTCGAACGGGGTGCCGGTGCCGGCGGGGGCTTCCTGCGCGATATAGCCGATCTTGGCCGAGCGCGGCATGTCGAGCGAACCGTCGTCCGGGTCGAGCAGGCCGGCGACGACCCGCATCAGAGTCGACTTGCCCGCGCCATTGCGCCCGATCAGGCCGATTCGTCCGCCCGGTGGAAGCGCCGCACTCGCGCGGTCGAGGATCGTGTGCCCGCCGAGGCGCACGGTGATAGCATTCAGGTTGAGCATGATGCGGACGCCCCTAGCAGGCGGCGGCGGGAATGTCAGCCGCTAGACGGCGGATCTGAACGGGCTGAAGTCGGTCGCGGTGTCGTAGACGTCGACGCCCTCCTTGCGCTTCAGCCAGCCGACTACTGCGTAAGTGACCGGCGTGAGCAAAGCCTCCCAGCTCACCTTCAGCGCGAATTGGGTGGCCAGCACTACCAGGACCTTGTCGAGCGGCCAGCCGTCGGTGCCGTAGAAAGCGAGGGGGTAGAAGATCAGGCTGTCAATCCCCTGGCCGACGATTGTCGACCCGATCGTCCGCATCCAGAGGTGCCGGCCCTTTGTCCTGACCTTCATCCGGGCGAGGACGAAGCTGTTGGCGAACTCGCCCACCCAGAACGCGATGATCGATGCGAAAACGATCCGCGGCACCTGGCCGAACACGCTTTCATAGGCCGCCTGGCCGTTCCAGTCGGCATCGGGCGGGAGGTGGACGACGACCCAGCTCATCCCCGCCATGAACAGGGTCGCGACGAAGCCCGCCCAGATGCAGCGCCGGGCGTGCGCGTAACCGTAGACCTCGGTCAGCACGTCGCCGATCACATACGACAAGGGGAAGAACAGGATGCCCGCGCCGAACGGCCACATTCCCCAGCCGGGGATGTCGATCACCGCCCTTTTGCCCGCGCCGAGCACGTTCGACAGCAGAAGGATGGTGACGAACGCCGCCATCACATAGTCGAAATAGCGAAAGCGAGCGCCTTCGAGCGCCGCGCCTTCCACCGGTTTTACAGGGCCCCCGTCCATGGGGACGTCGAATAACGGCAACGGCGCCACCGCGCCAGCCACCTGGGCATTGCGGCACTAGCCCGGCCCGCTATCCTCGCCCCTATGACCCGCCCGTCCCTCCGCAGAATCCTGAAGTTCGCCGCCGCCGGGCTCGGCGCCATCCTCGCCGTCCCACTGCTCTACTTCCTCGCGGCACTCCTGCTCGGCGCCGTGCCCATCAACGCCTCCTGGGAGCCGCCCAAGGAAGGCATCACCATCTTCGTCCGCACCAACGGCGTTCACACCTGGGTGATGGTTCCGTCCGTCACTCCCGAGATGGACTGGCGGCCGCTCGCGCCGGGGAGCGACCTCAAGAATCCGCGGTGGAGCGGGAATTATCTCGCCATCGGCTACGGCAACCGCGAATTCTATCTGAACACGCCGACCTGGGGCGACCTGACCGTCGGGCGTGCACTCGGTGCCGCCTTCGGCACCGGCACGACCCTCATCCATGTCGACCATAGCTGGAACCCGAAGCCCAATGAGTATCAGCGCCCGCTCGTCCTCGCCCACGACCAATATCTGAGGCTCGTGGAGTACATCCGCGCCGGCTTCCGGACCGGCGCCGACGGCCGAACCATCGTCCTCCCCGGCCGCGGATATGGCGCGTCGGACGCATTCTACGAGGGCAATGGCAGCTACAGCGCGCTTCTCACCTGCAACGAGTGGACCGGCCGGGCGCTTCGCCACGCCGGGGTGCGCACCGGCGCCTGGACGCCGCTTTCGCAGAGCATCATGTGGCGCCTGGACTGACGGGGCTTACCAAGGCTTCGGGGCTGCGATAGAGCGAGCCGACAACCATAAACCACAGGGGGTTTGGGATGGCTAAGATACTCGGCAATTTCCACGTCGCGCTTCTGATCGGCGTGGTCCTGCTCCTCGCGGCGATGTTCGGCCTCCACGGCAGCGCGCTCGGCGATTCCGTCTACTGGGCGGGCTGGCTCCGCTTCCTCCACATCTTCGCCGGCATCCTCTGGATCGGCCTCCTTTATTACTTCAACTTCGTCCAGATCCCGACCATGCCGAAGGTGCCGGCCGAGCTTAAGCCGGCGGTGTCCAAGTACATCGCTCCCGCCGCTTTGTTCTGGTTCCGCTGGGCGGCGCTTGCCACCGTGGTGGTCGGCCTGCTCCTCGCCGAGGCGCAGGACCATGGCTATGTCGGCCGGGCGCTGACCTTCCAGGACGGCTACAGGACGATCGGCATCGGCATGTGGCTGGGGATTATCATGGCGGCGAACGTCTGGTTCATCATCTGGCCGAACCAGAAGCGCGCGCTCGGCATCGTGCCCGCGGAGGACGCCGCCAAGGCGCGTTCGGCCAGCGTCGCGATGATGGCAAGCCGCACCAACCTCATCCTGTCGCTGCCGATGCTCTATTGCATGGTCGGCCAGATGCACATCGCCGCCGCCTGACGCGGCCGCAGGAGAACCGCCGCGGATGATTGGAAGCTGGTCCTTCTCGATCGACCGCGGCGGCACCTTCACCGACATCGTCGCGACCGCGCCCGACGGACGGGTGCTGAGCGCGAAACTGCTCTCCGACAATCCGGAGCAATATGACGACGCCGCGGTGGAGGGCATCCGCCGGCTGATGGCGGAGCACGGCGCGGGGCCCATCGAGGGGGTCAAGATGGGCACCACCGTCGCCACCAACGCCCTCTTGGAACGCAAGGGCGAACCGCTCCTCCTCGCCATCACCCGCGGCTTCGGCGACGCGCTGCGCATCGGCTACCAGGCGCGGCCCGACATCTTCGCCCGCAACATCGTGCTTCCGGAGGCGCTGTACGGTTCGGTGCTGGAGGTGGACGAGCGGGTGAGCGCCGAGGGCGAGGTGCTTCGGCCTTTGGACGTCGACGCGGCTCGCGCGGGGCTCCAGGCGGCGTTCGACCAAGGCGTCCGCGCCGTAGCGATCGTCTTCATGCACGGCTGGCGCTGGACGGAGCATGAGGCCGAGGTGGCGGCACTGGCGCGGCAGGTGGGCTTCACCCAAGTCTCCGTCAGCCACGAGGTCGGCCCGCTGATCAAGCTCGTCGGGCGGGGCGATACGTCGGTGGTCGATGCCTATCTTTCCCCCGTGCTGCGGCGGTACGTGGATCGGGTGGTGGGAGCGCTCGGAAGCGATGCCCGCCTGTTCTTCATGCAATCCTCAGGCGGGCTCACCGATGCCGGGGCCTTCCAGGGCAAGGACGCGATTCTGTCCGGCCCCGCGGGTGGGATCGTCGGGATGGTTCGGACCGCCGAGGAGGCCGGGTACGACCGGATCATCGGCTTCGACATGGGCGGGACGTCGACCGACGTCTCCCATTATGCCGGCACCTACGAACGCACCAACGAGACGGTGGTGGCCGGCGTTCGGGTTCGCGCGCCGATGCTGGAGATCCACACCGTCGCTGCAGGCGGAGGCTCGATCTGCCATTATGACGGGAGTCGCTTCCGGGTCGGGCCGGACAGCGCCGGCGCCGTCCCCGGCCCCGCCTGCTACCGCCGCGGCGGGCCGCTCACCATCACCGACTGCAACGTCGTCCTCGGCAAAATCCGCCCCGAACATTTCCCCGCCGTCTTCGGAGCCGGCGGCGACAAGAGGATCGACGCGGAAGCCTCCCAGGCCCTCTGCGCCGCGATCGGCGTTGAGGCCGGGATGAGCGCCCGCGACGTGGCGGAAGGCTTCGTCCGGATCGCGGTCGACAATATGGCCAATGCGATCAAGAAAATCTCGATCGCCCGCGGCCACGATGTCGGCCGCTACACTTTGGTCTGCTTCGGCGGCGCCGGCGGCCAGCACGCGTGCCTCGTCGCCGACTCGCTCGGCATCGGGCGGGTGATGATCCATCCCCTCGCCGGAGTGCTCAGCGCCTATGGCATGGGGTTGGCCGACATGGTCGAACTCAGGCAGCGAAGCCTCGGCGGCGAGGCGTTGGAGACGGTGCTGGCGGAGCTGGAGGCGGAAGCGGTCGCGGCGCTTCGGGCACAGGGGGTGGAAGGAGTGACAGTCACTCGCCGGGCGGCGCTGCGCTACGAGGGGAGCGACAGTGCTTTGGAAGTGCCCGTCGGCGAGGGAATGGAAGCCGAGTTCGAGGCGGCGCACCTCCAACGCTTCGGCTTCGCGTCGCCGGGAACGGCCATCGTAGTGGAAACGGCGGTGGTAGAAGCGACCAGCTCCTCCCCGGAACGGGGAGGGGGACCGGCGAAGCCGGTGGAGGCTGCGCATGGTCCCCCTCCCCGTTCCGGGGAGGAGCCATGTGACCGCGCTTCCCTCACCGCCGGCACCCGCATCCCAGGCCCAGCCCTCATCGTCGACCCCTCCTCCACCACGGTCGTCGAAGCGGGCTGGCAGGCGGAAGTGGACCCCCACGCCAACCTCATCCTCACCCGCTCCACCCCCCGCGACACGGCCCACGCCATCGGCACCGAGGCCGACCCGGTCATGCTCGAGCTGTTCAACAACCTGTTCATGGCGGTCGCCGAGGAGATGGGGGTGGCGCTCCAGAACACGGCGAGCTCGGTCAACATCAAGGAGCGGCTCGATTTCTCCTGCGCTTTGTTCGATCGCGAGGGCGCGCTGATCGCCAACGCGCCGCACATCCCGGTTCACCTCGGATCGATGGGCGATTCGATCCGGACCGTGATCGACAGCCGCGGCGGGGCGATGAAGCCGGACGACGCCTATGTCCTGAACGCGCCCTATCGCGGCGGCACCCATTTGCCCGACGTCACCGTGATCATGCCGGTCTTCGCCGACGATAAAGACCCGGAGCCCGCCTGGTTCGTCGCCGCCCGCGGCCACCATGCCGACATCGGCGGGATCGCGCCCGGATCGATGCCGCCGGACAGCAAGACCATCCTCGACGAGGGCGTCCTGATCGACGACGTGCTGCTGGTCGACGCCGGCGGCTTCCTCGAAGAGGAGATGCGCGCCCTCTTGGCCTCGGGGGACTGGCCCGCGCGCCGCCCGGACCGCAACATCTCGGACCTGAAAGCCCAGGTCGCCGCCTGCGCCCGCGGGGCCGCCGAGCTCCGCCGGGTGGCCGGGGAGTACGGCCGGGCCGTGGTCGACGCCTACATGGCCCACGTCCAGGCCAATGCCGAGGAAGCGGTTCGGCGGCTGATCGGCTCGCTGTCCGACGGCAGCTTCCGCTACGCGATGGATAATGGCGCCGAGGTGTGCGTGACCGTCACCGTCGATTCCGCCGCCCGCTCCGCCACCGTCGACTTCACCGGCACCAGCGCCCAGCAGCCGAATAATTTCAACGCGCCTTACTCGATCTGCCGCGCCGCCACCCTCTACGTCTTTCGCACCATGGTCGACGACGCGATTCCCATGAACGACGGCTGCCTCCGCCCGATCCAGCTGATCGTGCCGGAAGGGTCGATGCTCAACCCGCATTTCCCGGCCGCCGTGGTCGCCGGCAATGTCGAGACCAGCCAGGTGATCACCGACGCCCTGTTCGCCGCCTGCCGGGCGCTCGCGCCGAGCCAGGGGACGATGAACAACTTCACCTTCGGCAATGAGCGGCACCAATATTATGAGACGATCGCCGGCGGCGCCGGGGCCGGCCCGGGCTTCGACGGGGCGAGCGCGGTCCAGACCCACATGACCAACAGCCGCCTCACCGATCCGGAAGTGCTGGAAACGCGGTACCCGGTGCTGATCGAACGCTTCGCCATCCGCCGAGGCTCGGGCGGGGCCGGGCGGCACCGGGGCGGCGACGGGGTAGAACGCCACATCCGCTTCCGCGAGCGCATGCGGGCGGGGATCCTCTCCAACCGGCGCGAAGTGCCCCCGCGCGGAATCGAAGGCGGCAGCGATGCGGCGCCGGGCGTGAACCAACTCGTCCGAGCCAATGGCAGCATCGAAACCCTCACAGCCACCGCCTCCGCCGACATGGCCCCCGGCGACATGTTCATCATCGAAACGCCGGGCGGCGGCGGGTTCGGAGCGGAGTCGTGAACTATCTCGTCCTCATCGGCATCCTGATCGTCGTCGCGGGGTTCGCGCTTCGGCTCAACCCGCTGCTCGTTGTCGCCGTCTCCGCGCTCGCGACGGGGCTGATCGCCGGCAAGGGGTTCGTCGAGGTGCTGTCCGCCTTCGGCAAGGCGTTCAACGACAACCGCTTCGTCACCTTCATCTACATCCTCCTCCCCGTCATCGGCCTCCTGGAACGCTACGGGCTCCAGCAGCGGGCGCGGACCATGGTGGGGAACATGCGCGGCGCGACGACCGGGCGGCTGCTGATCGGCTATCTCCTGTTCCGCCAGATCAGCGCCTCGCTCGGCCTCATCTCCGTGGCAGGGCAGGCGCAGACGGTCCGGCCCTTGGTTGCGCCGATGGCCGAGGCTGCGGCCGAGAGGCAGGATCCGGCGCTGACCGAAGAGGGCCGAGAGAAGGTCAAGGCCGTCGCCGCCGCCACCGACAATGTCGGCCTGTTCTTCGGCGAGGACATCTTCATCGCGATCGGCTCGATCCTGCTGATGGTCGGCGTGCTCGAGCAGAACGGCATTCACCTGGCGCCGCTCCAGCTCTCCGTCTGGGCGATCCCCAGCGCCATCGCCGCCTTCCTGATCCACGGCGCCCGTCTGCTGCTCCTGGACCGGAGATTGTCCTCCCCGCGCGGAACGTCTGGGGAGGGGGACCACCCGAAGGGTGGGGGAGGGGTAAGTGTCGCGGCCTCGCCAGTTACCCCTCCACCCCGCTTCGCGGGGTCCCCCTCCCCATCTGGCGATGGGGAGGATTTATGATCGGCCTTCCGCAGCTCTATCTGCTCGCCGGGGCGATGTTCGCAGCCTTTGCGGTGCTGAGCGCGCTCGACCGGACCAACCGCAAGCGGTTCGGCAACGCCGCTTTCTGGGCGCTGATCGCGTTGAGCTTCTTCGCCGGGGACCTGCTCGGCCGCGGCGATCCGCCGACGACCAGCGAGGCGGAACGCGCCGCGTCTTCGGAACGGCGCGGCAACCGCTTGTTCCTGCCCGCCCTCATCGTCCCGGTCACGGCCCTCGTCGGGAGCCTGTTCCTCAAGGACAGCGGCTGGATCGACCCCAAGCAGGTGACCCTGGTCTCGCTCGGCGCCGGCGTGCTGATCGCGCTCACCGTCTGTTATCTCTGGCTGAGGCCCCCGCCGCTCGCCCCGGTCGAGGAAGGGCGGCGGTTGATGGATTCGGTCGGTTGGGCCGCCGTCCTGCCGCAGATGCTCGCAGCCCTCGGCGCGGTGTTCGCACTCGCCGGGGTGGGCGAAGTGGTCGGCGGAATCGCCGGCCAGGCGATCCCCGAAGGAAGCCTGTTCGCCGCCGTCGCAGCCTATGCGCTCGGCATGGCCCTGTTCACGATGATCATGGGCAACGCCTTCGCCGCCTTCCCGGTGATGACCGCGGCGATCGGAATCCCGATCCTCATCCACCGCTTCGGCGGCGACCCGGCGATCGTCTGCGCGATCGGCATGCTGTCGGGCTTTTGCGGCACCCTGCTCACCCCGATGGCCGCGAATTTCAACATCGTCCCCGCCGCCCTGCTCGACCTCAAGGACAAGAATGCGGTGGTGAAGGCGCAGGTGGGAACCGCCATCCCGCTGCTGGCCTGCAACCTCCTCCTCCTCTATTTCCTGGCTTTCCGATGACCCAGCTTACCCCCGACACCGCCGCCCGCTTCGCCGCAATCGCTCTGGGCCACGTCACCCGCGAATATCCGCATAAGCTCGACCAGGTCCTCGACGGGCCGGAGGACGTGCTGCCCCCTCGCGAGCTCCACCCGATCTTCTTCGGGAGCTTCGACTGGCACAGCTGCGTCCACGGCTGGTGGCTGATGCTGCGGCTTCGGCGGCTGTTCCCGGACCTCCCCGTGATGCGCGAGGTCGAGACGCTCGCCGACGAGATGCTGACGACGGGCAATGCCAAGGGCGAGCTCGACTATCTCGACCGCGCTTATTCCGGCGGCTTCGAACGGCCTTATGGCTGGGCCTGGCTGCTCGCCCTGCACGCGGAGGCGCAGCGCCACGAGGACCGGGAGTGGGGCGAGACCCTGGCGCCGCTCGCCCGGGCCTTCGCCGACCGCTTCCACTCCTATCTGCCGAGGCTCACCTACCCGATCCGGGTCGGCACCCATTTCAACACCGCCTTCGCGATGATCCTCGCGCTGGACTGGGCGGACGCGAACGACCCCGCTCTGGCGTCCCTGATCCGGGACCGTGCAGAGGCTTATTACTCCGCCGACCGCAACTGCCCCGCCTGGGAGCCGGGCGGCGACGAATTCCTCTCCTCGGCCCTGACCGAGGCGCTGTGCATGCGCCGCATCCTGGACGACGCCGCCTTCCGAACCTGGTTCGACGCCTTCCTGCCCGACATGGCCGCGGGCGAGCCGCGCAGCCTGTTCACCCCCGCCTTCGTCTCCGACCGCTCGGACGGCAAGATCGCCCATTTGGACGGCACCAATTTGAGCCGAGCCTGGTGCTGGCGCGGAATCGCGGGAGCCCTCGCGCCGGAGCTGGCCGACCTCGCCCGCCGAACCGCCGAAGAGCACCTCGCCGCCAGCCTCCCCCACGTCGCCGGCGACTATATGGGCGAACACTGGCTCGCCACCTTCGCGCTGATGGCGCTGGAAGTTTGAGAGAGGAGCGAAACTCCGTGGGCTCGAGAGGCGGGACGGCCGTAGTTTCACCCGAAGCACCAAAGGACCAAAGGAACCAAAGAGGCCGAGGGGCTCTAAGTCCGGTGCTGGCCGATTGACCTTTACTGGAGCGACCTAGTCGCTCCCTTCCTTGCCCAGCCGCGTCGCTCGGGCGCCGACGTCAACCGTGGCACTGCACCTTTGGTCTCTTTGGTGCTTTGGGTGAAACCGGCACCGACGTCAGCCGCGCACGGACGCCAATCGATAAGCGCCTAAATCGGCGCCTGGTCGCGGAATTTGTAGCCCTTCCGCTTCAGGCACTGGTCGATGAAGATCCGCTCGGTGATCGGGTCGATCGAATCCTTGCGCGCCTCGTCGCGGCAGGCGGCGATGTCGGCCTGGACCTGGGACGAAGTCTTGCCTGGCTGGTAGACCTCCGTCGCGCACCCCGCGAGCAAGGCCGCCGGGGCCAAAAGCATCACATATTTCGCTGAACTCACGCTCGCATCCCCCATCAGTAGATATAGCCTTCCCGCTCCAGGAAGTCGTCGGACTTGCGCTTGCTTGTGCCGGCGCGGCGCTGCTGGGCCTTGGGGCGGGCGCGGGCGGTACGCCGCTCGGGCGCCTGGGCGACACGCGGCTGCTCCTCAGCCGTGGCGGCCGCTGCCGGCGGAGGCGGCGCCTGCTCGCGTGGCGCGATCGAGGCGGGGGAGGGCATCGTCACCGGCGGCATCCACGCCGCCTCGACCTCGGCAATCGGCTGGAGCCGCGGTTGCGATCCCGTGCCGGGCGTCTCCACCGGTTTGGGGTGGGGCGATTTGACGGGATCGGCCGCCGCGACCGAGACATTGCCGTCGGCGGCGTCGGGCCGGACCGGCAGGCGCGGCGCGAATTGCAGGCCGGCAAGCACGGCCGCTGCGATCCAGCCGAGCCACCAGCCGCGGCTCCTAACCTTGCGGTGGACCTGCTGGAACGGCGCCTTGTGCGCCTGGGTCCGGCGGGCACGCAGCTCCCGGTCGAGCTCGGCCTTGGCCTCCGGGTCGCGCAGGGCGTCATAGGCCTGGTTGATCGACGCCGCCCGCCGCTGCGCCTGCGGATCGCCGACCCAATGGTCCGGATGATATTTCTTGATCAGCGCCTTATAGGCAGCCTCGATCACCACGCCCTCCGCGTCGGGAGTGACGTTCAGGACCTGATAGGGAGTTCTGAGGCTGCTCATGCGCCCTTCACTCTTAGCCAGAACCGCCCGCAAAGCTAGACCTCGGTAAAGGCCGGGGAAAAGCCGGGTCTTACCCGATCGCTTCGATCAGGCCCTGGAACAGACGGAGGCCGTCGGTTCGGCCGTGGGCGGGCTCGATGCTTCGCTCGGGGTGGGGCATCATTCCGAGGACGTTGCCGCCGGCGCCGACGATTCCGGCGATGTCGCGGGCCGAGCCGTTGCACTCGCGGGAATAGCGGAAGGCGACTCGGCCTTCGCCTTCGAGGCGGTCCAGCGTGTCCTCGTCGGCCTGGTAGTTGCCGTCATGATGGGCGACGGGGATGACGATCTCCTCGCCCGAATCGTAGCGGGCGGTGAAGGCGGTCTGGCTGTTCTCGACCTTGAGCGCGACATCCCGGCAGACGAAGCGGATTCCGGCGTTGCGCATCAGCGCGCCGGGGAGGAGGCCGGCCTCGGTCAGGATCTGGAAGCCGTTGCAGACGCCGAGCACGGAGACGCCCCGGTCCCGGAGCGGAGATAGTCGCCGTAGGAGAAGCCGCCCGGAATCGCGATCAGGTCGAGACCTTCGGGGAGCTCGGTGTCGCGGTGCCAGACCATCGCCGGCTTGCTGCCGCCGATCGCCTCCAGCGCAACCGCCATGTCGCGGTCGCAATTGGAGCCGGGGAAGACGATGACGGCGCTCTTCATGCCGCCGCTCCCGGCTCCCGCTCGATCTGGCGCTCGATCCGGAAATTCTCGATCACCGTGTTGGCGAGGAGCTTCCTGCACATCGCCTCGACATCCTCGTCCGCGACGCTCTCGGCGAGGTCGAGCTCGATGAGCTTGCCGGCGCGGACGTCGTTGACGCCCGAGAAGCCGAGGCCTTCCAGCGCATGGTGGATCGCCTTGCCCTGCGGGTCGAGGACGCCGTTCTTCAGCGTGACATAGACTCGGGTTTTCATGGCTGCTCCGGGTGCTGGCTGGGGCTGGCCGCCATATGGCCGCAAGGGCGCGCGGGCACAAGCGGTTGTGGGGGAGGGCGGGCGCGCTTATCTTGGCTGGCATGACGCAGCTCGCCGAGATCGCCCTGACCCCGTCCGCCGCCGCCCGTGTGGCCGCGATCGCCCAGCGCACCGGCAAGCCGCCGATCTTCCGCCTCGCCGTCGACGGCGGCGGCTGCGCCGGCTTCCAGTACCGCTTCGGTCTGGCGGACGCGGTCGAAGCGGAGGATCTCGCCTCGGAAGAGGGCGGGGTGACGCTGGTGGTGGACGAGATGAGCCACGAGCTGGTCAAAGGCAGCGCGGTCGATTTCGTCGAAAGCCTCGGCGGCGCCTCCTTCCAGGTCACCAACCCCAACGCCGCCTCCGGCTGCGGCTGCGGATCGAGCTTCTCGATCTGAGGGCGCCTGCGCTTCGCGCGCCGTCATTGCGAGCGAAGCGAAGCAATCCAGTGCGGCGGTCGAATAGGGCCCGGAGTTATCCCTTTTTGCCGCTAATCTTGGCTGAAAAGGGATAATCCGCTGCCACTGATGCGGGCGGCCTGCCCAGTGAGGCCAATGCTCACTGGGACGCCGCTCTGGATTGCCGCGTCGCTTCGCTCCTCGCAATGACGGGTCTACCTATCCGTTCGCAATGACGGGTGACGGGTGGGGCGGGAGGCTTTAAGCCCCAGCGCATGAAGATCGTCACCTACAATCTGAACGGGGTTCGGGCGCGGCTGCCTCGGCTGCTGGAGTATCTCGAGGAGCAGAAGCCGGACGCGCTCTGCCTTCAGGAGATCAAGTGCGCGGATGAGGCTTTTCCGATCGAGGACATCAAGTCCGCGGGATATGACGGGCATTGGCATGGGCAGAAGGGGTTCAACGGGGTTGCGATCCTGACCCCCGTCGGGCGGCCGGCGACGCTAAGGCGGGTTGGGCTTCCGGGCGATCCGGACGACAGCCGCAGCCGCTATATCGAGGCGGAACTGGACGGGGTGACGATCGGGTCGCTCTATCTGCCCAACGGCAATCCAATCGGCACCGAGAAATTCGACTATAAGCTCGCCTGGATGGAGCGGCTTCGGCAGCACGGCGCGGAACTGCTCGCCGAGGAGCGGCCGGCGGTGCTTGCCGGGGACTGGAACGTCATTCCGTCCGACCATGTCGACGACGTCTTCTCCGCGCGCGCGATGGCCAGGGACGCGCTGATGCAGCCGGAGACCCGCGCGGCCTTCCGACGAATCCTCCATCATGGCTGGACCGACGCGATCCGCGCCCGCCATCCGGATGGGCCGGTCTACACCTTCTGGGACTATACGGCGGGCTGCTGGCAGCGCGATGCGGGCTTCCGGATCGACCATCTCCTGCTCTCGCCCCAGGCCGCCGACCGGCTGCTCGATGCGGGCGTCGACCGCGACTATCGAGGCCGCGAGAAGGCGTCCGACCACGCGCCCACCTGGGTCGAGATCGAGGACGCGTAATCCTTTGCTAATCGGCCTCGGTCTATGCGGGGGCGGTTCAGGAGAAGGAAGACGCGATGGCCCACCGCTTGCGCAGCGCGATCCTCGCCGGGGAGGCGGCGCCGCCGGTCGCACCGACGAGCCTCGAGGAGTGCCGGCGGAAAGCCGAGGCGCCGGTGGGGGCGCAGGATCGCCGAACCGCCGCCCAGCGCCGCTCCGACCGCCATCGCGGCCTTGTCGACCATGCCTCGATCCTGCTCCGCGGCAAAAGGGCGCTGGTCCGGGTCGCCAATGTGTCGAAGGGCGGGATCACCGTCGAATCGAGCATCGCCCCGGACGTGGGGGAGAGCGTCAGCGTCGATGTGGATGGGACGCCGGTCGCCGGCACGGTGCGCTGGGCGCGGCGCGGACGGATCGGGATCGATCTAGGCTGATTACATCCGGGTAATATTGACGTGTGCTCCGCGTGCCGATAAGGCGGCGGCGAGGAGCAGTCCATGCCGAACGTCACCGCCTTCTTCGAAGACAGTATCATCGCCAGCGGCCCC
>VBAE01000206.1 GCA_005882415.1 Alphaproteobacteria bacterium
GCGGATCGTTCACGATGAGCAGCACGACGACGCCCGGCCTTTACCAAGGCACTTTCACGGTGACCGTGCAGTATAATTGAGGAGATTGAGCAGGGGCTCGGCGATGGCGCGGATGCGCTCGTCGTCGGCATCCTCCACCGCGCCGGCCGCTTCGCTTATCTCGGGAAAGCCGAACACGCCGCCGGCGCCCGCGAGGCTATGGGCGATGGTCCGCACCGCCTCGAAATCCCCAGCCGCCAGCGTTTCCACAAGCCGCCCATGCTCTTCCGCGGCACGCCGCCGGAAGGCGTGGCGCAGCGCCTCCAGCCGTTCCTCGAAATCGCTCACGCGCCGAGGAAGTCCCGAACCTGGCGGGCGAGCACCATCGGGTCGAACGGCTTGGCGATCACGCCCCTTGCGCCCAATGCGATGAAGCCGCCGACTTCCTGCGCCTGCGTTCGGGCGGTGATGAAGACGACCGGCACGTGGGCGGTGGCGGGCTCGTCGCGGAGCCTGGCGAGGGTGGTCGGGCCGTCCATGTTCGGCATCATCACGTCGAGCAGGATGAGGTTCGGGTGCCACGACGCGGCCTCGGCGAGCGCTTCCGCTCCCGACGCGCAGGTCCGCACCTCCAGCTCCGGGTCGAGCTCCAGCGACATCGCCGCCACCTCGCGAATGTCGGCCTCGTCGTCGACATAGAGGATTCGCGCCATCAGCCCTCGGGGTCCTTCTTCGCCGCGAGCAGGCCTTCGACCGTTTCCACCAGCCGCTCCAGGCTCGCCCGGGACTTGGTCAGCACGGCAGCGACGCGGGCGGCAAGCTCGGGCGCCGCATCCTGTGCGGTGAACACGACGACCGGAATCCGCTCCCGCCGCCGGTCGAGCTCGGGCAGCAGGTCGAGGCCGTTGCCGTCGGCAAGCGCGACGTCGAGGATGAGGAGGTCGACCGGCGCGGTGCGGAGCAGCGCCTGGGCGGCGGTGAGGCTCGGCACCGACAGCATCTCGGCTTTGCCTTCGAACGCGCTGGCGACGACGCGGAGCACGTCGGGATCGTCGTCGACATGTAGGAGGCGGTGCCGGCCCGCGGCGGCCGAAGCGCCGGTCGGAAGCCGGTCCTCGGCGGGGAGGTCGACCTTGAACACGGTCCCGCCCTCGGCCGGATTGTCGAAGCTCACCGATCCGCCGAGGCGGGTGACGATCTCGCGCACGATGCTGAGGCCGAGGCCGGTGCCGCCCTTCTGCCGCGTGTCGGAGGAGTCGGCCTGGGCGAATTTGGAGAAGATGCGGCCCCGGAACTCCTCCGGGATGCCCGGGCCGCTGTCGGCGACGCAGATCCGGTAGCGCCGGTCGAGCGGCATCGCCGAGATGGCGATCACGCCCCCCTCGGGCGAGAATTTGGCGGCGTTGGAAATGAGGTTGGTCATCACCTGCATCAGCCGGTCCGGGTCGGCGATCACCACCGCGCCTTCCGCCACCGGCTCAAGCTTCAGGGTCACCCCGAAACCGTCGGCGAAGGCGCGATTGGCCTGGAGCGCCTGCTCGAGCAGAGGCGCGAGCGGGACCGGAACCGCGTTGAACGCGATCTTGCCCGATTCGATCTTCTCGATGTCGAGGATGTCGTTGATCAGCCGGACGAGCCGCTCGCTGTTCGAATGGGCGATCTTGATCAGCCGCGCCGCCTTTTGCGGAAGTTCGCCCCCCGCCCCGCCCGCGAGGAGCCCGAGCGAGCCCGCGATCGAGGTCAAAGGCGTTCGAAGCTCATGGCTGACCGTCGAGACGAACTCGCTCTTCATCTGCTCGATCTGCTTGCGCTCGGTCGCGTCGCGGACGATCGCCACGTAGCGAAGGCCGTCGGCGAGCGGGACGGGGCTGATCGCGACGTCGCTCGGGAAGGTCGAGCCGTCGCTGCGGCGGCCCCAGAATTCCTCGATCCTGCCGACATCGCCCGAGCGCCGCCGCTGGAGGCGCTTGAGGAAGGTTTCGATCTGGCCCTGGTCCGGCGCGACCTCGAACAGGATTCCGACGTCGCGCCGAATGAGCTCGCTCGGGTCGTAGCCGTAAAGGCGGGCGGCGGCCGGGTTCAGGCTCTCGATGCTGCCGCTGCTGTTCAAGGTGATGATGCCGTCCTTGGCATTGGTGAATATCGCTTCCTGGCGGGCGGCGAGGTCTTCCATGCGCTGCAAGGCGAAGCGTTTGGCGCGGGCGCTGCGCGCGGTGCTCCACGATGCCGCGAAAAGCAGCGCCGCGAGCACCGCCAGGAGACCGTAGGTGAGATCCTGCGAGCGTTGCCGGGCGACGTCGGCATTGTGGACCGCCGACTGCAGCCGCCGCTGCTCGTCGGCATCCATCAGCGCGACATGCTTGCGGATGTCGTCCATCAGCGCCTTGCCGCGTCCGGTCGAGACCAGCGCCTGCGCCTTTGCCCGATCGCCGCCGAGCTGAAGCTGCACGCAGAGGTCGGTGACCGCGATCTTGGCGGTGGAGAGGGCCTTCAGGTGCGGAAGCTCCCTCTGCAGCGGCGAGTCCGGACCGAGGCGCTGGCCCACGCTGGAGATCGAGCGCTCCACCTGTCGGCGTGCCGCGCGATAGGGCTCGAGAAAGCTCGGATCGCCGGTGACCAGGAAGCCGCGCTGGCCGATCTCCAGATCCTGGTGGAGCGACAGCATGCGCTGGATTTCGAAGCGCGCCTGGTACGACCGGTCGACATCCTCGCGCAGCCGCTGGCTTCGGGTGAACTCCTGCGAGAGGAGCCCGGCGAGGAGGAGGAGGATCACCGGAATCGCGGCGAGCGCGGCGATGCTGACGATGCGGTCGCGGCGCAGGCGGCGCTTCATCAGGGCGGGATCGGAGAACGGCACGCGCCTCGTTAGCCGCAAAAGGGCGTCAGGCAATGCGGTTTTGCGGCGGGCGGAGGAGAGGATCGGCCCGCTTCCCTCGTGCCCGGGTTTAATATCTTGGAAAGCACCGGCCCCTATACCCAAAGAGCCGGAGGTGACCCATGAGATCGATTATCAAGCTGCTGCGCGACCCCAAGGGCGCGACCGCGATCGAATATGGCCTCATCGCCGCCCTCATCGCGGTCGCCGCGATCGGCGCCTTCGCGACCCTCGGCAACACGATCAGCACTACGTTCAACAACGTCCAGACCAAGATGTAAGCGCCGGCAGGCAGCGCTTCGAACCGCGTCTCGCACTTCCTCCCTTTTACCGTCCGCGCAGCACATTGACAGCACGCGGTGCCGGCTTGTTCATCCTCGCCCGTTGCTTCTAGGGGTGTGCGCGATGGTGGGGAGTGGGGAGAAGATGGAGGCGCGCCCGTTTCAGGATGTCGCCGGCTGCGCGCCTCGCCATCGGCGGCTTTACGGCATCCAGTATCTCCGCGCTTTCGCAGCGTCATCCGTGGTTGCCGTCCATGCCAGCCACCGCCTCTTCGTCTTCGGGCTTGGCGTCGAGCTTTTCTTCGTTCTCAGCGGCTTCTTGATGGTCGCGATCACCGATGAACGCTCTCGCAGCGCGCATTTCCTGAAGGACCGCATCCCTCGAATCGTCCCTGTCTACTAGATCGTCACATTGACGATGCTGGCGGTCCAGCTCACCGGCCCCTTGTGGCATGAAGGACGATGCCGCTGGTGGCCCAGGGTTGGACGCTCAACTACGAGATGCTGTTTTACGGAATGTTCGCACTGACGCTGCTCCTTCCGCGCCGTCTTCAGCTTCCCTGCCTCACCGTCTCGGTCTTCGCCCTGGTAGCCGCAGGATTCATTTTCCATCCGGTGCAGCCCGCGCTTTATACGTGGACGCGCGCATTTTCCCTCGAATTCCTGGCGGGGGCCTGGATCGGCCACATTTGGCAGCGGAACGGCCGCCTCTGGCCGCTGCTGCTCGCCGCGATGTCCGTCGGATTTCTGTTCGCGGTCCTTCCGGCGCCGTCGCAAGCCCCTGCCAGAGTAGCAGGTGCGTGCATTGTGACCGCAATGTTGCTGGGCGTCCTCATTCTCGAACGCAGGGGAGAAGGTATAGGACGTTTCCGCCTCCCGCTCATCCTGGGCGACGCAAGCTACTCGATCTATCTCTGGCAGGGGTTCGCCTTGATGGCTGCACACTCTCTGGCCACCCACGTCGCTTTTGTGGCGAAGCTCCAGGGCGCCATATTCTCCATCATGGCGATCGCGGGCGGAGTCGCGGCCTATTATCTGGTCGAGCGGCCGCTTCTCCGCGCGCTCCGACGTGCTCGCCGTTACCGGCGCGGCGTGCCCATTCCTGCCGGCATTTGATACGAACGGCCCGGGAGTGAGGCTTGGCTCAGGCGGCCTCGACAGACAGGGCAATGGCGGAGAGGGTGGGATTCGAACCCACGGTACCCGTGAGGGCGGTAGCTCCCTTCATGGTGCTCGCCGCACCAAGACATGCTCATGCTGCCGGCTCATTTAAGCGCTTTTCGAGGTCAGCGATCGTCTCCACCAGCTCCGCCAACGGCGGCGGCTGCGCCATGAACATGTCCGCCATTGCTACGTAGTCGCTCGCCAGCGCCACGGTCGTGCCCGCCGGCAAGAGCCGCAGCTGACCGATCACGGCGGTGTCGTAAGAAGCCGCCTTGTCCGCGAACATGAGGCTCTTGTTGCGCACAACGGCGGCGAGCAGCTCGGGGCGCGCCAGCGCCTCGGCAGTGACGCCCGCCCGGTCGAGCATCACCAAGTCATAATAATGGCGGGAGAGCCCTTCGCGCAGCGCGCCCTTGTGGTGCAGCGAATGGAGCAGCGTCGCCTTCTCCCAATAGGTGCGCACCACGCTGAGCGTGGGTACCAGGGTCTCGCTGTCGGGAAGCTCGCGCGGGAAATCCTCGGAGGTGCGGGGATAGTTGAACAGCAGCGTCTGCAGGTCCTTGTCTTCGGGATCGAGCTCAACGTTCCAGCCTTCGGTGGTGCCCAATGCCGCCTCGATCGCCTTGGTCAGTGACGGCATCGCCACCGTCTCGACATAGGCCTGCGCGGCCGCCTTGAGCGCCTTGATGCGCCGATCCCGCTCTTTGCCGCTGATGCCGCGTTCCATCGGCTGCGCTATCTGGTCGATCAGCGGCGCATCGCGTCTGATCGTCAGGTCGACGTCCTCGGAGAAGCGCTGAATGATGCCATAGGCCTTGGAGAGCGAAGTTCCGCCTTTGAAGGTGACATGGTCTTTGAGTTCGGGGGTGGTCGTCAGCCGGCGCAGCGTCCAGCAGACCCAGAAGTCCTTCTCGATCACGATCGGCGTGAGGTCACGGCGACTCGCCGCCTCCTCGATGAAAGCGCGGCGGTCCGCTGCGGGGCGGCGTGCGAACTCATCCATGGCGTGCCGCGTCGATCTTCAGAACGACATCTCCCATCCAGCCGGCCATCTGCGGCCGCGCCTGAAGCAGCGCCTTCATGTCCTGGTCGTCGACGCGTTGCGCGAATCGTTTGATGAGGGCGGCGTCGATCTGATCCTTGCCTAGATAGGCTAGCGCCTGCACGACCGCATTGGCGCCGTCGGGCGCATCATCCAGCACGGGCGCCCGGCTGTGCCGGAGGGTCAGGCTGCGCCCCCCGACACGCCTGGAGCGCGAGCGGCCACTGGTCGCGTAGCTGGCCTTGGCCGGCACCTGGGTCGAGAGTCCGAGGCTGTTGGCAGCTGCGGCCCCTGAGGGCGCCAGCCTGTCTCCGCTCTGGGCGGCGACCGCTGCGGCCAAGCTGTCGGGATCGGGGCTCAAGGCGCCAAGCTTGTCGTGCTGACGCGGATAGTCGTAGATTCCCCGGCCGACCCGGCGGACGTCGCCGGTCTTGGCCAAGCGCGACAGAGCCATATCGACCGCGCCGCGTGTGCCGAAGTCGACAAAGTGCCTGGGCGTGAACACCCAGCCGCGTCCCTTCGTGCGGACGCGCTTCATGATCCTATCGGCCATCGGGGGCACGCGCTTGCTCATTGTTGTTAGATAATAGCATTGTTATTTCTAACAAACCAATACGAATGCGGTCGGACCCAACCCCCCTAGGTGTTCCGGCTCATGCGGCGCTGATGACAGGGGGTAATGGCGGAGAGGGTGGAAGGCACAAGCGCAGCGTAAGACATTGAGAAATGTCGTTTTAAATCCTTGATTCTGGTTGATGCCCCCTTCGATGCCCCTACCCTTTTGTTCGGTTCGATTCCCGCAGCGCTGCGGTTAGGTCACGTTGGATTGCATTCAGGGCTGCGGGACGGGGGACACACCTTTCGCATATTGGCAGGAGCCGGGGCCGCCTTGGGGCACGTACATCGTGCGGCTGATTGGGCGCATAAGCGTCGGCCGGCACTGGAAACGGTATCTTGAGGACGCCGCGATCATCGTCCTGATCGAGGAACTCGTGAGCGTGCAGAAGTCTAGATAGAGCTTATCGCAGGTGTCCGCTTTCGACCCATTGCGGTCATTAGCCGTGAGCCAGAAAGGCCGCAGCTATCGCGGCTTGTGCGTTCGCACTGCCACCGCCGCGATCTCAACCAGCTGACCTTCGTCGACCAAGGAAGCAACCTGAACTGTCGCCCGCGCTGGCTTGCCCGGCTGGTTCGACGTTCCGAAGACCTGGGCATAGCCCTCCTTCATGCCAGCGAAATCCATCTTGCCGCCCTTGGCCGGATCAGCCGCAAGGTACACGTGCAGCATCACCACGTCGCCATAACCGTAGCCTTGGCCTTTCAGTATATCGCCGAGTTGCTTTAGTATGTTCAGCGTCTGTGTCTTGGTATCTCCCCTGACAGTAGGCGCTGCGGGGTCGAGGGCAGCCGGAGTGATGCCGCTGATATAAAGCGTGTCGACGACGCCTTTGGCCTCCACCGCGTCAGCAACGGCCCCCGATCCAACCCGGGTCCATTGCGCCTCGGCGCCCGTTGCGATCGCCAATCCTGCGATGGCACCCAATAAATAATTCTTGCGCATAACCGCTCATTCCTTGCGACATATGAATGCCGTACGGCGCCGCCGCATGCGGGCTGTTCAAACATTCGGGTCGACTTTCATAGGGCACCGATCATGCGGCAGGAATCAGGGCTACTCCGGAGCTAAACCGGGATGGCCGAGCGCGGAGTCGAAATGTCCGCTTTCCACCCATTGCAGACATTCGCGAAGCCTTGGATGCTGGAGGGGTTGGAGCTATGAAACCTGCTCTGCTGTTCATCGCCCTGCTCTCGGCTGGACGCCTTCGCAGCGCAGCCCTCATCCTGATCTCCGCGATCTTTGCACGCTCGCCAGGAGCATCGCGGCCGGTTCCAATGGTTGCTTCGCCGGACGAAAGCAGGGCCTCTCCGCCCGCAGTAGCGAGGGGTGAGACCATCGCGATCGCCTGGACGAACTACTTTCCGGCTACATAGCGCTCCTTCTTCAGAAGCCTCTCCAGGCTCGTCATCGGGATCAGCGTCATCGAGCCGAGCTTTATCGTCTCAATGTGGCCCTCGCTGATCAGTAGATAGAGCTTCGATCTCCCGATGCCGGTCAGGCGGCAAGCTTCTTTGACTCGAACGGCAAGAGGCTGGAGCGGCCTAATGGGTGGTTGTGCAGAGTCGTCCATCGGCGAGAGATAGACCGACGAGAGATGTCTTCTGAACTGCCTCTTCGACGTATCCGGAAGCAATTCGACGTTCCGCGGCCGACAGCTCCCGAGCCCGCGGCTCCCCGGTGCCGCCGTCAGAGTCGCTTCGGCTGAAATCGCTCCCCGCGCATGGCATATCTTGTCCGCTAAACAATCAAATCGACGGCCGTGAGAACTTGGTCCGCGCGACCGAGTTCACCAGGTATAACGACGCGAAGATGATTTGTTCCGTCATAAGTGCATCGTAGTTTGATCGGCGCACTCGCAGAGGCATACGATTAGGAGGCGGAAACGGCGCGTAGCTGAAAGACCAACTTCGCATTTCTTGAAGTGGACCTGTCGCCCCCTCGGGGCTGGTCCACCCCCGTCTGCGGCGGGCAAGCCTCATCGGCCGATGTCGCGCCAGCTGGCCTCGCTGAGCTCCACGCCGTGCTTCTTTGCGGCGTGCTTGATCCGGTCCCACGCCTCGTCCCGCTCCGCGTCGCTGACGCCCTGGACCTGGTTGAACCGAGCGACCGCCGCGCGGACATGATCGGCATCTTCGATCGGCTCCTTGCGCTGTCTCGGAAAGGCGAATTCCCTCCCGCGCAGCTCGTCTCGATCCTCCGCCGACAATCTGCTCATCATCAGTTCCTCTGCCAGTAGGTTGATAAATCGGCTCCGATATTGTCGCCCGGGCCTGCGTCGACCGACGTGAGCGCAACGCGGACCGCCTTCCCAGGGGTCCAGCCCCCTCGCGACAGCACGGCGGCCGAAACATGGAAGGAACGGACGGATCGCGCGGCGTCCCTCGTTGGTGAGTGCCTGGGCGGCTGCATTTCTATCGGTCTGCTCCTCCGCAGCGCATTGATCGGTCACCCCTCGCCCGGACCGATCAGCGCCTGAAGCTCCGCCCGCCGGCGCTGAACATCCTTGAGGCGCTCTCCCGTCACATCGAGGGTCCTGCCGCCCCGGGTGACGTGC
>VBAE01000095.1:0-3195 GCA_005882415.1 Alphaproteobacteria bacterium
ATCGGCCGCCCTCGGCGCGAATGCCGAAGCGACCGGCTTCCACTCGACCGCGGTCGGCGCCCAGGCAGCAGCCTCGGGCCTCGGCGCGCAGGCGTTCGGCTGGCAGTCGACCGCTTCGGGCGACCGTTCGGTCGCCATCGGCCGGGTCGCCCAGGCGACCGCAGCCAACTCGACCGCGCTGGGTGACAATGCCCGTGCAACCGCGGCCAACGCGACGGCGATCGGCAGCGGTGCGACCGCCTCCTTCGCCGGTTCGACCGCGATCGGCGCCGGTGCGACCACCACTGCCGCCAACCAGGTCTCGATCGGCGGCGCCGGCTCGACCGTCCGCTTCGGCGGCTACACAAATGCGGGCGTGCTGGTGAACGATGCCAATGGCAACGTCACCACCAACACCACCCTGCTCGGCAATGTCGCGACGCTGCAGACCCAGACCGCCGCCAACACGGCTGCGATCGGGACCCTGAACACCAACGTCACGACGTTGTTCGATCTGACCGAAGTCAACCGCCGCGACATCCGCAAGGCCAATGAGGGCGTCGCCATGGCGCTCGCGATGGAGAGCCCGCAGCTCACCAACGGCACCAACATGGGCGTGTCGGGCGGCATCGGCTACTATCAGAACCGCCTCGCGGGTACGGCGTCCTTCGCCGCCCGGGTCGGCGCCAACGCGGCCTTCACGGCAGGCGTCGGCTTCGGCTTCGACAGCGGCGAGATCGGCGCCCGCGCCGGCTTCTCGGCCGCGTGGTAAGCCACAACGACCTGAACAAAGCTGGTGGGCCGGGGCTTCAAGCCCCGGCCCGCTTGCTGTTCGGACTGCTTCTCGCGCTCGCTCCGGTCGGCGCCGCCGCCCAGCGCCAGCCCGTTCAAGCCGCCACTTCGATCCCCGACCAGACCGGCATCGCCCGCTTGGTGTGGAGCACGATGGCTGCGGTCGACCATGCCAATAAGACCGGCAATTACATGGTGCTGAGGTCCCTGGGCTCTCCCGCCTTCCAGGCCGCGAACAGCGTCTCGGCGCTCGCCACCGTCTTCGCCAGCGTCCGCCAGACCGATCTCAGCGCGACCCTCTCGGTCGAGCCCGTCTACGAATTCCCGCCCCGCCTCGAAGCCGGTCAGCTGCGCATCCGCGGCGCCTTCCGGATGCGCCCCGAGGCGGTCCAGTTCGACCTCGTTTACCAATGGAACCAGGGCTCGATGCTCCAGGCGATCGCGGTCCGGGCGGTCCCCGCCTCGACCCTCCCGCCGACGCGCTAAGCCCCGATCAGCGCCCGCGCATGGCGCTCGAACGCGGCGGCCTCTTCGTCGAAATCGCCATAGCCCCAGCGGCGTTCGGCACGGAACACTGGCACCACCCTCGCCAGGCCTGCACAGGCAAGCAGATGCTGACCGGTCCGCCCCATCAGCGGCAGATAGGCGCCGCGATAGGTGTTCGCGACAATCGCCTCCACCGCCGCCGAGCCCTGCAGCCGGGCCACCGACGCGTCGCCCGGGGCTTTCTCCAGCACGTAGAGATGACTGAGCGGCACCGCCGCCTGCGCCCGCTCGAGATCGGTCGGCACCGTATATTTGTCCATATCGTCGAACGAGCGTTCATAGCCGTCCGCCTCGCGCCCGCTCGCCTCCAGCGCCTCGCGCCATAGCCGGAGCCGGGGAATGCCCGGATGCGCGATCGGCCGCCTCTCGCCGTCGCGGGTGACGACGCAGACGTCGTCGGCGAGCACCTCGAAGCCGCGGTCGTGGAACCAGGCGGCGAGCGTCGACTTGCCGGCGCCGGGATGGCCCATGAAGCCGATCGCTTTCCCCTCCACCACCACCGCGTTGGCGTGGAGCGGCAGCAGCCCCCGCTGGTGGATGATCACGGCAAGCGCGGAACCGAGCAGATAGAGGCGCAAATTGCGTTCGGAGACGTGAGGCGCCGGCGCGACGACCATCTCGCGGCCGGAACGGCAGAGGAACCGGCCGACATCGGCGACGACCAGAAGCGCGTCCTCGCCATGGATGTGCAAGCCCGGCGGCGCCTCCTCGACATCGCCAAGCGTCACTCGCAGCTCTGCAGCTCCTTCGGCGAGAGCCGGGACGAGCTCCGGCAGAGGCATCTCCGTTTCCAGGACGAGCCCGAACACGCTGTACCGATGGCCCAGTTCAGCCAAGCGCGCCGCTCCTCACTGCGGTGGTGAATTCGGCCGCCGCGAGGACCCTGAGCAGCTCCATCCGGTAGCGGTAGACGATCGGCCGCTCCTCCCAGCCTTCGGTCGGCCAGCTCCGCGCCTCGGCCTGGAGGAGGTCGAGATCGATCACCGACCCGGCATGCCCCTCTTTCGTCACCGATTGCGCTGCGGCCTTCACATCGTCTCCCTGGATCTGCTCATACCAGTCCGCCATCTGATAACCGCGAAGCCGCTGGTCGAGCACCGCCTCCGGCACCCGCCCGGCGAGGGCGCGCCGAAGCGCCGGCCGCCGAACGCCCGCATCCAGTAAGGCTTCGGGCGGAAGCGAGAAGCAGAATTCGACGAGGCGGCGGTCGTTGGTCGGATCCCGCTCCTCCACGCCCCATTCGGCCAGGGTCCGCTTCCGGAAATTGCCCGGATCGGCCATCCGAAGCATCTGCAGCCGGCGCTCGGGCGCGTTGCGCGGCGGCCGCACCGGCCAGCCGTTCCGCCGAAGCTCGCGCGCCATCGGCCCGCGCCACGGCCCGGCAAGGAGCGGCGAGAGCTGCGGCGTGCGGCCCCGCAGGCGCGCATAGAGCCGGTCCGGAAGCCAGGAGCCGAACGAAGCGTCGAGTATCTGCATCCAGCTGAAGTCGCCCCGCGACGCCAGCGCCCACGCTTCCCGGAACCAGCGTCCCCCCGCCCCGATCCGGAGCAGGTCGGCGAGAGTATCGACGCCGAGCCCGGCGCTGATCGTGAAATTGCCGACCTCGCCGGTCAGCATCACGCTTGCCCCGGCCTCCGAGGCGGAGCGGTTGAGGGACTGCCACCATGAATTGTTGCAGACATGGCCGACAGGCTGGTGGGCGAGCGCCTGACTCGCCTTCAGCAGCTCCAGCGCCGACCCCCCTGAGGGACGGATCACCCTATGGTCGATATTGGGGTGGAGGGCGGCGATGGCGGCCGCGGAGCCGGATTCGTCGCCGATCCGGCCGGCGACCACGGGTGCCGCAAATCCCTCGCGCGGCGCCGAGGTCAAAGCGAG
>VBAE01000095.1:3258-13539 GCA_005882415.1 Alphaproteobacteria bacterium
GACGGCTGCGTCGAGCTGCTCGCGCAAGGCGTCGCCATAGTCTTGAGGGCGCGCGAAACGGACCGGACGAAGCCGCGGCTGCCAATAGCGCTCGATCCTCGTCCCATGGCGGTCGGCCACGGCCAGATGCCCCGGCTCGAGGACGGCGACATCCGCGAAGAAGCTGCGCCTGCCACCATTCGGCAGATCGGCGACGAAGCGGGCCACCCGCTCCTCATCCACGTCGAGACGCTCGCCGGGCAGTCGTGCCAGCGGCCCCGGCATCGAGGAATAAGCGAAATAGCTGTCGCCGCGCCGATAATGGAGTGGCCGCTCGCCGGCCGTGTCCCGCGCCAGAAGCAGGCTCGACTCTCGCGAATCCCAGAGGGCGAAGGCGAAATCGCCGATCATCCGGTCGAACAGCGCCCTGCCCCATCGGAGCCAGGCCGCGAGGAGCAAGGCGGAATCGCTGAGACCGGCTCCCGCCGTCAGCTCGGGGATAAGCTCGTCGCGATTGTCGATTCGCAGATCGGCGACCAGCACGAACCGCCCGTCGCTGCTGCTTACTGGACTAGGATCGAGATCGTCCTCGGGGAGCAGCCGGTAAAGGCACCGGCCGCAGGCATGGTCGCCCGCCGCGTGAAGCTGGCGGCCGTGCGGTCCGTAGACGCTTTGTGAATCGAGCAGGTGGCGGGTGAAAGCGGCTGCGCGTCCTGGGCCGTCGAAGCTCAGCGCGCCTGCGATGGCGGACAAACTACTGCACCTGCGAAAAGGGGTGCCCGCCACGCAGCGGACACCCCCATTTCGGAACTATCCGGCCTACGCGCTTAGGAGCGCGCGTTGCCGACGGGGCCGCCGTCGTTGATGCCGGTGCCGTTGGCTTCCGCCGAACCGGCATCGAGCTTCCTGACTTCCGGACGCGCCCAAACTTTGCGTGCGCCCTCAGCTCCGATTTCGCGATTCTTCGACAACTTAGCAGCTCCCTGTTCTTTTGGTTTACGCAAACGCACTTTTACGGGGTGGAATGAGTAAGTCCACCCCATATTCGGGCAGAAAGGGTTCAAGACGGATTAATGCCCCACGAACGTGTCGGTTCCGCTTCACCTGTTGCACAGAGTAGACACAAGGCCTTCAAAGCGCGAAGGGAAACTTCTCCCGAGAGGCAAGAGGATCAGATGACTCACCCCAATGTCGCCCGCTTCGATTGGGCCGATGCCTTCGGCCTCGATGCGCAGCTTTCCGACGAGGAGCGGATGGTCCGCGATACCGCCGAAGCCTATGCGCAGGAGCGGCTGCTGCCGCGGGTTACCGAGGCCTATCTCGATGAACGGTTCGACCGCGAAATCCTCTCGGAGATGGGGGAGCTCGGTCTACTCGGCGCGACCATTCCCACCGAATATGGCGGTGCTGGACTGAATTACGTCAGTTATGGACTGGTCGCGCGCGAAGTTGAGCGGGTCGACAGCGGCTATCGATCGGCCATGTCGGTCCAGTCCTCGCTCGTCATGCACCCGATCCACGCCTACGGCTCCGAAGAACAGCGCACGAAATATCTCCCCAAGCTTGCCAGCGGCGAATGGGTCGGCTGCTTCGGCCTTACCGAGCCGGATGCGGGTTCGGACCCGGGCGGGATGCGCACCCGCGCCGCCAGGGTGGACGGCGGCTACCGCCTCTCCGGCTCCAAGATGTGGATCACCAACTCGCCGATCGCCGACGTTTTCGTCGTCTGGGCGAAGTCGGACGCCCATGACGGCGCGATCCGCGGCTTCGTCCTCGAAAAGGGCATGGCCGGCCTCAGCGCCCCCGCGATCAAGCAGAAGCTGTCCCTCCGCGCCTCGATCACCGGCGAGATCGTGATGGACGGGGTGGAAGTGCCTGAGGACGCCCTCCTCCCCAACGTTTCCGGGCTGAAGGGTCCGTTCGGCTGCCTGAACCGCGCCCGCTACGGCATCGCCTGGGGATCGATGGGCGCGGCCGAAGCCTGCTTCCATGCCGCGCGAAGCTATACGCTGGAGCGCAAGCAGTTCGGCCGCCCCCTCGCCGCAACCCAGCTCGTCCAGATGAAGCTCGCCAACATGGTCACGGAGATCAGCCTCGGCCTGCAGGCGGCGCTTCGGGTCGGGCGGCGGATGGACGATAATGAGCTGATCCCGGAGACGATCAGCCTGATCAAGCGAAACAATGTCGGCAAAGCGCTCGACATCGCCCGGGTCGCGCGCGACATGCACGGCGGCAACGGCATCTCGGCCGAATTCCACGTCATGCGCCACTCGTCGAACCTCGAAACGGTCAACACCTACGAAGGCACCCACGACGTCCACGGCCTGATCCTCGGCCGGGCAATCACGGGGATCCCCGCCTTCTGATGGATCTGCAGCCGACCCTCGCCGGCCCCAATATCACCCTGCGGCCTGTGGAGCGGGGCGATTTCGCTGCACTCCATGCCGCCGCGGCCGATCCCGAGCTGTGGGCGATGCACCCGGCCCGGGACCGCTGGCAGGAGGCGCAATTCCGGGCGCATTTCGACACCTGGCTGATGCGCGGCGGCGGGCTTGCGATCGTCGAGAAGGAAAGCGGCCGGATGATCGGTGCAAGCTGCTATTCCACCGAAGCTGCGGGCGAAGGCGAAGTCGAGATCGGCTGGACCTTCCTCGCCCGCTCGCACTGGGGCGGGCCGACCAACCGCGAGGTGAAGCGGCTGATGATCGGCCACGCGCTCAGGTTCTTCGACCGCGTGATCTTCCGGGTGGCGCGGACCAACCTGCGCTCGCGCGGGGCGCTGGAGAAGATCGGCGCTGAACTGACCGACCGCGTCATGGTCATCGACGTCGCCGGCGCTCCGGTCGAGCATGTCGTCTATGCGATCGGCCCAGGTGCCCCCCTTCTCAGGGAGGGCACATGAAGCCCCTCGCCGGCCTCAAGGTGGTGGAGCTCGCGCGGATCCTGGCGGGGCCGTGGGCGGGGCAGTTGCTGGCCGATCTGGGCGCCGAGGTGGTGAAGGTCGAGCGGCCGGAGGTGGGCGACGACACGCGCCACTGGGGGCCGCCCTTCGCGAGCGACGGAGCCGCGGCCTATTTCCACGCCTGCAACCGCGGCAAGAGCTCGGTCGCGGTCGATATCGCCACGCCCGAGGGGCAGGAGAAGGTTCGGGCGCTCGTGGCTGAGGCCGACGTGTTGATCGAGAATTACAAGGTCGGCGGCCTCGCCAAATACGGGCTCGATTATTCTGCCCTGTCGGCGCTGAACCCCGGGCTCATCTATTGCTCGATCACGGGCTTCGGGCAGGACGGCCCTTATGCCGCCCGCGCCGGCTACGACTTCATCATCCAGGGGATGGGCGGGGCGATGTCGCTCACCGGCGAGCCGGACGGGGCGCCGCAGAAATCCGGCATCGCTTATGCCGACCTGTTCACCGGCCTCTATTCGACCGTCGCAATCCTCGCAGCCCTTCGGGAGCGCGACCGGACGGGCAAGGGCGCCCATATCGACATGGCTTTGCTCGATACGCAGGTCGGCGTGCTCGCCAACCAGGCTCTGAACTGGATGATCTCGGGCGAAGTGCCGCACCGGATGGGCAACGGCCACGCCAATCTCGTCCCCTATCAGGCATTTAAGGTGGCCGACGGCGAGGTGATCGTCGCGGTCGGCAATGACCGGCAATTTGCTCGGCTGTGCGAGATTTTGGGCCTCGCCGAGCTTCCCCAGGACGAGCGCTTCGCCACCAACCCGGCGCGGGTGGTGAACAGGGTTGAGTTGCTGCTCATCCTGGAGCGCGCGATGGCGCTCCGGGGCCGGGCCGAATTCTCGGAAGCGCTGGAGGCGGCGGGGATCCCCGCCGGTCCGATCAATGCGGTCGACGCGGTCTTCGCCGACCCGCAGGTCGTCCATCGCGGCTTGAGGATCGAGGGCGACATTCCCGGCCTCGCCTCCCCCATCGTCATCGACGGCAAGCGCCAGGTCGCCGGGCGTGGCGCACCGCGGCTCGGGGACGCCTCATGATCGTCCAGTACGGAGTCATCCCCTGGCGGCTCAATGCCGGCGGGCGGGTCGAGATCCTGCTGATAACCTCGCGCGAGACGCGGCGCTGGGTGATTCCGCGCGGCAACCCGATGCGCGGGCGGGCGCCCCACGAGGCCGCGGCGCAGGAGGCTCTCGAAGAAGCAGGGATCAGCGGCAAAGTCGGCGACGTGGCGCTCGGCGTCTATTCTTATCGGAAGCGCCGCCGCGACGGTTCGCTGGTGCCGGCGCGGGTCCACGTGTTCGCGATGGAGGTCGTCGACGAAGCCGATGAATGGCCCGAGCGAGACGAGCGGGAGCGGCGCTGGTTCGAGCCCGATGCAGCTGCCATGGCGGTGCTCGAGCCGGATTTGGGCGCATTGATCCTGGTGGCGGCCAGGCGGGCGGAACGGTGAGCAAGGGCAAGCTCCTGCTGGTCGAGGACGACAAGGCGATCGCCGAGCTGCTCCTCTGGCATTTCCAGCGGCAGGATTTCGACGTCCGCTGCACCCCCGACGGCGAGGAAGCGCTGCTGCTCGCGGCCGAGGAGGTGCCGGACCTGGTCATATTGGACTGGATGATCGGCGGCATTTCGGGACTCGAAGTCTGCCGCCGCCTCCGCCGCGGCGCCGAGACTGCGAACGTCCCCATCATCATGCTCACCGCCCGCGGCGAGGAGGCGGACCGTATCCGCGGCCTCGAGACCGGTGCCGACGACTATGTCACCAAGCCCTTCAGCCCCGCCGAACTCGTTGCCCGGGTCGGTGCGGTGCTTCGCCGGGTACGGCCGGCGCTGGCGGGCGAGAAGCTCTCTTATGGCGACATCGAGATGGATGTCGGGGCGCACAAGGTGGTCCGGGCCGGCCGGACGATCCCGCTCGGGCCGACCGAATTCCGGCTCCTGCGCCACTTCCTCGAACATCCGCGCCGGGTCTTCTCGCGGGAGCGGCTGCTCGATTCGGTGTGGGCGCACGACAGCGGAATCGAGGACCGGACCGTCGACGTCCACGTCCGGCGGCTTCGCCTGGCGCTGAACGAAGGCGGCCTGCCCGACATCATCCGCACCGTCCGCTCCGCCGGCTATGCCCTTGATTTGGAAGGGATAGGCTAGGCCATGTCCAGCGCCGGCCCAATCCCTGGGTGAGCGGCGCTTTGCAGGCGGGCCGGCGGCAGCTAGAGCGCCCGGAGGCCCCAAGAGGAAAAGACGATGCTGAAGCTGTTCCAGTCGATCATGCCGAAGGAGACGGGCTTCTTCGACCTGTTCGAACGCCATTGCGAGACTTTGGTGGCGGGTTCGGGCGTTATGGCCGAAATGTTCGCCGGCAAGATCGAGGTGAGCGAGGGCTGCCGCCTCATCGCCGAGCATGAGAATCGCGCCGACGAGGTCACCCGCGAAGTCCTTCACGCGGTCCGCAAAACCTTCATCACCCCCTTCGACCGAAGCGCGATCACCGACCTCATCTCGGCGATGGACGACGCCATCGACGAAATGCAGAAGACCGCCAAGGCGATCACCCAGTTCGAAGTCGCCGGCTTCGAGCCGCAAATGTGCGAAATGGCGGTGCTCGCGGAGAAAGCGGCGGGCCTGGTCCGCGAGGCGATGCCGCTGATGCGCTCGATCGGCCGCAACCACGCGGCGCTCGACAAGCTCACCGAGCAGATCGTCCATATCGAGGAGGATGCCGACAACCTCCACGATTCGGGGCTGAAGGCGCTCTATCGCGCCCATCGCGACGGCAATGCGATGGGCTATATCGTCGGCCGGGAGATCTACAGCCATTTGGAGAAGGTCCTCGACCGCTTCGAGGACGTGGCGAACGAGATCCAGGGCATCGTCATCGACCACGCCTGAGGAGCGAAGACGATGCACGAGCTGGCACTGCCGCTGCTCATCGGCCTGATCGCCGTCGCGCTTGCGTTCGATTTCCTGAACGGCCTCCACGACGCCGCCAATTCCATCGCGACCGTGGTCGCCACGCGGCTGTTGAGGCCGGGCCAGGCGGTCGCCTTCGCCGCCTTCTTCAACTTCGCCGCCTACTTCCTCTCGCTCGCCGTGCCGAGCTTGCACAAGGTTGCAGACACGATCGGCAAGGGCTTGATCGACAAGGATTTGATCACGCCCGCGGTCGTGTTCGGGGCGCTCGTCGGGGCAATGTTCTGGAACGTCGTCACCTGGCTGAAGGGCATCCCCTCCTCCTCCAGCCATGCGCTGGTCGGCGGGCTGATCGGCTCGGGAGTCGCCCATGCCGGGCTCACCGGGGTGCAATGGTCGGGGCTCAACAAGACGCTGGTCGCGATCGTGCTTTCGCCGATGCTCGGAATGATCCTGGCGATGCTGATCATGCTGGTGACGAGCTGGCTTGCAGCGCGCGCCACCCCGCGCGGGGCGGAACGCAGCTTCCGGGTCCTCCACCTCATCTCCGCCGCGGCTTATTCGGTGGGCCACGGCCTCAACGACGCGCAGAAGACGATGGGGATCATCGCGGTCCTGCTCTACTCGACCGGCTATCTCAGCGGCGAGTTCCACGTTCCGCACTGGGTGGCGATCAGCTGCTATGTCGCGATCGGGCTGGGCACGCTGACCGGCGGCTGGCGGATCATCAAGACGATGGGCACCGGCATCACCAAGCTCTCCCAGCACCAGGGCTTCAGCGCCTCGGCCGGCGGATCGGTGATGCTGTTCGCCGCCTCCTGGCTCGGCATTCCCGTCTCCACCACCCACACCATCACCGGCTGCATCGTCGGCGCGGGCGTAGCGCGGCGGGTCTCGGCGGTGCGCTGGGGGGTGGCCAAAAATGTGGTGGTGGCGTGGATCATCACCATCCCCGCCTCCGCGGCGGTGGGCGCGGCCTTCTACCTGCTCACGACCCTGTTTTAGGGGGTCCTCCCCGTCGACTGGTCGAACATCCTGCCTCCCCAACGTTAGTTGGGGAGGGGGACCAGCAAAGCTGGTGGAGGGGTGACAAGGCGAATGCCTCCGCCATCGAGTGCAAGAACCTCCGACTCCGAGCCAGATCACCCCTCCACCACATTACATGTGGTCCCCCTCCCCCCGAGCTCCGCTCGCGGGGAGGCAGCTCGCGGCCGTGGCAAAGGACGCGCCGTTCAGCCCCTGCGGCGGCGGAACAAGAGGATGGGCTTACCGTGATAGGTCGCCATCTCCCGCTCCTCGAAGCCGGTGCGTTCGGCAACTCGGATCGAGGCGGCATTGTCGGGGTCGATGATCGCCGGGATGACGTCAGCTTGAAGCGTCGCATCGGCCCATTCGAGGCCTGCCCGCACGGCTTCGACGGCATAGCCCTTGCCCTGCGCGTGGGGGGCGAAGATCCAGCCCATCTCGGGGAGGCCGTCGATCGCCGGGACCATGTCGCGCTTGAAGTCTGAGAAGCCGACCTGGCCGATCTGGTCGCCCTCATGCTTCCGCTCCACCGCCCAATAGCCGAAGCCGAGCAGCGCCCAGAGGCCTTGCGCGGAGAGCATCCGCCGCCAGCTGTCCTCGCGCGAGAAGGGGGTGCCGCCCAAGTGGCGCACGACTTCGCTGTCCCCCATCGTCTTCGCGTGGGAGTCGAGGTCTTCCGCCCTGAACGGACGGAGGCGGAGCCGCTCGGTCTCGATGATCGGGACCGGGCGGCCGCGCATTCTTACTTCTTGCCGCCGCCGAGGGTGAGGCCGCCGAAGCGCTTGTTGAAGCGCGCGACCTGGCCGCCCTGGTCGAGCAGGCGGTTGGTGCCGCCGGTCCAGGCCGGGTGGACCTTGGGATCGATGTCGAGCTGGAGCGTGTCGCCCTCCTTGCCCCAGGTGGAGCGGGTCTCGAACACGGTGCCGTCGGTCATCTGCACCTTGATCATGTGATAGTCGGGATGGGCGTCGGTCTTCATCGCAAGTTCCTTGAATGTGGCTGGTTCCGACCAGCCTCTTACGCATCGAAAGCGGCCATGCCCTGTGGCAGCGGCCGCTTCTTGGGCGGCTCTCTAGCGAATGGGGCGCGGATTGACAAGCAAGCGCTCGGCGCTCTAGCCCGCATGCAGCGAAGGTGCCGCGCCCGCAAGGGGCGGCTTAATTGGCAAGTCCGGTTCAAGGCCGGCGCTGTGCCCGCAACTGTAAGCGGATGCCCGTTCGAAGGGGCGCCCGCGAGCCAGAAAACTGCCTCCGCGACGTCGTCCGCATCCGGCCGGGACCAGCCTGGGGTGCGTGGCTGCCGTGCGCAGATGCGAGCGGAAGCCTCCGAGACGACATGAAGATGTCGCTCGAGGAGGTTCAAAATGTTGCCAATTCTCTTTTTGTTAGCTGCGGCGGATGCGGACACCGACACGATCGTCGTCACCGCCTCGCGCGAGCCGGTGCGCGTGGCGGAGGCGCCGGCGTCGTCCACCGTGTTCGAACGGGAGGAGATCGAGGGAACCGCCCTCCCCTTCGCCTCCGACCTGCTTCGCCTGTCGCCCGGCGTGTCGGTGTCGAGCTCCGGCCCGCGCGGCACTCTGACCCAGGTGCGGATCCGCGGCGCGGAGGCGAACCACACTTTGCTGTTCGTCGACGGCATTCGCTTCAACGACCCCGCCGCCGGCAATGAAGCGCGGTTCGAATTGCTGAGCGGCGACGCTCTGTCGCGGCTCGAAGTGGTCAGGGGACCGCAATCCGCGCTGTGGGGCTCGGAGGCACTCGGCGGAGTGGTCGCGGCGGAGACGGGGGACCCGATGGGCAGGCGCGGCGTGTTCGGCCTGGCCGAATATGGCAGCCTCGACAGCAGCCGCGGCTCGGCCGAATTCGCGGTCGGGAACGGGCGGTTCGGCATTTCCGGCTCCGGGGGCTGGATGCGCAGCGACGGGATCGACAGCTTCGGCGGCGGCGAACGCGACGGGTTCGACCATCGCCACGCCTCCTTGAAGGCGGTGCTCCGGCCGCTGCCGGCGCTGGAGCTGGGCGTGGTCGGCCACTGGATCGAGGGGGAGAGCGACTATGACGGCTTCGACCCCCTCACCTTCCAGCGCGCCGAGACGCTCGACAGCACCAAGAACCGGATCGGGGCGGTGCGGAGCTGGGCCAAGGTGGCGAGCGGCGGCTGGACGGTGCAGGCGGACGGGAGCTGGCTCGGCAGCGCAAACCGCAACCTCCTCGCCGACGCGCCCCTGAACCGCACCGAGGGCGAGCGGTTCACGCTGGGTGCCCAGGTGTCTCGGAGCCTCGGCGGGCACCGTTTCACCGCGGCCGTCGAGCATGAGGCGGAGGATTTCCGCGCCCGCGACCAGATCTATTTCGGCGGCACCGACCAAGACAGGTCGCGGAGCCTCACCGCTTTGATCGGAGAGTGGCGGGCCGAGTGGAGCGGGCGCTTCTCGACCGACGTCGCCGTCCGCCACGACAGCTTCAGCGCCTTCGCCGACGCGACGACGCTGCGGGCGGCTGCGCTCTTCTCCCCTGCCGAAGGCTGGCAGCTCCACGCCGCTTATGGCGAGGGAATCGCCCAGCCGACCTTCTACGACCTCTACGGCTTCTTCCCCGGCTCCTTCGCGGGCAATCCGGGGCTGAAGCCGGAGCGCTCACGCGGAGCCGAGGCGGGGGTTCGCTGGAGCGGGGCCAAGGCGTCGGTTGGGGTCACAGCCTTCGCGGCGCGGCTTCGGGACGAGATCGTGCCGACCTTCGATCCTTCCACCTTCCTCTCCGGCACCGCAAACGCGTCGGGGACCAGCCGCAGGCGGGGGATCGAAGCGACCGCCGACTATCGGCCGAACGCGCAGATCCGCCTGGCTGTGAGCTACACCTTCCTCGATGCGGGCGAGCGGGCGGCGGCGGGGTCGGCGCTGGTCAAGGAAGTCCGGCGGCCGCGGCACAGCGCCAGCCTGATCGCCAGCGGAGAGCATGGCCGGTTCAGCTGGAGCGCGACCGGGGCCTATGTCGGCAAGCGGACGGACCAGGATTTCGACCTGTTCCCGGCCCCGACGGTGACTCTCGGCGACTATCTCCTCGCCTCGGCGCGGGTCGGCTACCGGTTGCTCCCGGGCATCGAGCTTTACGCGCGCGCCGAGAACGCCTTCGACGCGCAGTATCAGGACGTGGTCGGCTACGGGACTCCCGGAAGGACGGTCTATGCGGGCATTCGCCTTCCTCTTGGGTCTTAGCCTGGCGCTCCCGGGTGCCGCCGACGCCGCGCCGCGGCGGGTGGCGTCGCTCAACCTGTGCACGGACGAGCTTCTGCTGATGCTCGCCGCGCCGGGCCAGATCGCCTCGGTCACCCACCTCTCTCAGCAGGAGGCGGAGACGCCGCTGTGGCGGCAGGCGCGAGCCTTTCCGAAGAATGACGGCAGCCTG
>VBAE01000095.1:13585-15868 GCA_005882415.1 Alphaproteobacteria bacterium
GACGATCGGCGATATCGAGTCGGGCGTGGCGAGAGTAGCGGCGGCGCTGGGGCGACCGCAGGCGGCGCGGCCGTGGCTGGCTCGGATCGCTTCGCTCAAGGCGGGCGCCCCGAGAAGCGCGAGGGATACAATCTGGCTCGGCGGCGGTGGGCGGAGCGTTGGGGCGGAGAGCCTTGCTGCGCAATGGATGCGGCTCGCCGGGCTGAGGCAGCGGACGCTCACCGGCGACCGGGTTTCGCTCGAGCAATTGCTGGTTCGACCGCCGGCCGTGCTGCTCAGGAGCAATTACCGCGCCGGCCAATATTCGGGCGAGCAGCGTTGGCTGTCCCACCCGCTCGCGGCGCGGGTGCGGGCGGGGAAGACGCTCCAAACCGACGGCCGTCGGTGGACCTGCATGGGCCCCCTCCTCGCCGGTGAGATCGAGCGGCTGCGCAAGGAGTCCGCCCGATGAGGCGGGGCCTTTGGGCGCTGCTCTGCACCGCGCTGGCGCTGCTCTTCGCGCTGTCGCTGCTGACGCCATGGGGCGCGCTTGCTGCACTTTATGGGGAGGATCGGGGGCTGGCCCTGCTCCTGCTTCAGGAGCTGAGGCTGCCGCGGGCGCTGCTGGCGCTGACCTATGGCGCGATGCTTGGCGCGTCGGGGGCGGCGATCCAGGGGTTGTTCGCCAATCCCTTGGCCTCACCCGATCTCACCGGAACGACCAGCGGCGCGGCTTTGGGCGCGGTGGTCTCGGCCTATCTGCTCGGCTTCACCGGGCCGCTCGCTCTGTCGGCAGGGGCGGTTGCGGGGGCGCTCGGGGCTTTGCTCCTGCTGCTCGCGCTGGCGGGACCACGGGCGGAGACGGCGACTTTGCTCCTCTCCGGCCTCGCGATCAGTGCGCTTGCCGGGGCGCTGACTACGCTAGCGCTGGCGCTCGCCCCCTCCCCCTTCGCTTTCTACGACGCTTATGACTGGCTGATGGGCTCGCTGATCGACCGAAGCCTCGAGCAGGCGGCCTTCGCGGCGCTCCCCGCCTTGCTCTGCCTGGCGCTGCTGGCGCGGATGGGACGCGGGCTCGACGCGCTGACGCTGGGCGAGGAAGTGGCGCAGTCGCTCGGCCATGACGTCAGGCGGATGCGGCTCGCGGTGGTGACGGCGGCCATCCCGGCCGGGCGGTGCTTCCGGCGGCGGCGATCGGGGGCGCGCTGCTGCTTGCCGCCGACCTGGTGGTGCGAAGCGCACCGCTCGGTCGGACGCTGCCGATCGGCGTCGTGACGGCACTTCTGGGGGCGCCCTTCTTCCTGTGGATGGTCGCGCATATGCGCTGGCGGCTGGCGCGATGAGCGCGCTGGTCACCGCGCGCGGGCTGGCGCTAGCGAAGCGGCTTGCGCCCTTGGACCTCGAACTGCGCGCAGGCGAGCTCGCCTGCCTGATCGGACCCAATGGCAGCGGCAAGACAAGCCTGCTGCACGCCGTTGCCGGGATCGGATCGCCTTCGGGTGAGGTGCGGATCGACGGGACCGATCCGTGGCGAGTCGGCCCTCAGGGCCTGCTCTCCTATCTCCCCGCCACCCGCGAGGTGAGCTGGCCGATGCTGGCCCGCGACGTGGTGGCGCTTGGCGGGGCTTCGGCCGCGGAGGTTGGCGAAGCGATCGCCCTGCTCGACCTGGACGCCCTGGCAGGGCGGCGGATGGACCGGCTGTCGACGGGCGAGCGAAGCCGGGTGCTGATCGCGCGGGCGCTGGCGGGGCGGCCGAAGCTGCTCCTGCTCGACGAGCCCACCGCCAATCTCGACCCGCTCTGGCAGTTGAAGCTGATGGGGACGCTCAGGCGCCTCGCCTCGGACGGGCGCGCGCTCCTCGTCGCGATGCACGATCTCGACCTCGCCGGCCGATTCGCCGACCGCCTGATCCTGATGGACAGCGGTCGAGTCGCCGCGGACGGTGCGCCGCGCGAGGTGCTTATCGAGGTCGAGCGTGTGTTCGGAATCCGGCGCGGCCCGGAGGGCTGGACCGCCGCTTATTAGTCCGCGGGGGCGTCAGCGATCATCGCTGTGAAACTGGCTTCGGCGGCGAGCTTGCCGTCGACCAAAGCGCGCCCGGCGAACTTGCACACGCGGCTTCGCTTCTGGACGAACTGGACCTCGAGGCGCAGGAGCACGCCCGGCTCCACAGGCGCCCGGAACTTCGCTTCCTCGATCGCCATGAAATAGACGAGCTTGCCCGAGCCGGCGAGGCCGAGCGACTCGACCGCGAGGACGCCGGCGGCCTGCGCCAGCGCTTCGACGATCAGGACTCCGGGCAT
>VBAE01000027.1 GCA_005882415.1 Alphaproteobacteria bacterium
GATCGACGAGGCGCGGGCGTGGAGCGCCTCGACGTCGGGATGGTCCTCCGCCTCTCCCAGCACGCGCGCGATGATCCGGCGCTGCTCGGTGATCCGAAGACCCTTTTCCGCGCAGAGCGCCTCGATGTCGATCCGGCGTGACATGAAGGACAGGCTTTAGCGCAATCCGCGGGAGGGTAAAGGTGCCGCCGGGTCACCGAGGCGTGTCAGGCCGCCGATCTGCCTCCCTGCCGCGACAGCGGTGGGGAGGGGGACCACCCGAAGGGTGGTGGAGGGGTGACCGGTCACGGAGTTAGTGGTTCCCACGAGAACCTCGGATTTGGGAGCCTTGTCACCCCTCCACCAGCTTCGCTGGTCCCCCTCCCCATCGCTGCGCGACAGGGAGGCAAGAGGATTTTACGCCGCCGGCTTGGCGGTGCGGCCGGTGCGGCGCCGCTTGGTGCCGAGGCCGATGCTCTTGGCGAGGGTGCGGCGCTGCTCGGCGTAATTGGGGGCGACCATCGGATAATCGGCGGTGAGGCCCCATTTCTGGCGATATTGCTCCGGGGTCAGCTGATAGTGCGTCATCAGGTGGCGCTTCAGCATCTTCAGCTTCTTGCCGTCTTCCAGGCAGACGATGAAATCGGGCTTCACCGAGGCGCGGATCGACACCGCCGGCTCGGGCCGCGCGGCAGCCTCCTGCCCAGCCCCGCTGAGGCCGTTCAGAGCGCCATGAACGTTCTGAATCAGTTGGGGTAAATCGTTGACCGCAACGCTATTGTTGCTGACGTGGGCAGATACGATATCTGCCGTGAGCGTGATCAAAGTTTCATTCATTTCTTCATTGCTAGCCATGGTTTTGAGCTGCCCGCCAGAGTTGGGTGAGATCGAGTCTCAATCGAAATATCCGTTTCGGAACATTCGCACAAGGTTGTTGAGGCAGCATTCTCCCGGCTTTCCGAAGAAAGCAAGCGGAGATTCATTCGTTTTGGATGATTAGAGGCTGCTCGCCTTGGCCAAGGTTAGAGCGTCGTAGAGCTGGCCATCGCGGCCGCTATAATAGTTTCGGCGCCGTCCCACTTCAGTAAAACCGGCTGAAGTGTAAAGCTTAACCGCATGATTTCCCTCGCGGACCTCCAGGTGCAGACGGCCCGCGCCGCGGGTTCCGGCGTCGAGGGCGAAGCGGTCGAGGAGGAGGCGTCCGACGCCGCGGCCCTGGGCGCTTCGCTTGACCGCGAGGAGCAGCAATTCGGCTTCTCCGGCCACGACGCGGCTGAGCGCGAAGCCGAGCACCTCGCCGTCCTCCCGGGCGAGCGACAGCCACACGCCCGGCATCGGCAGCAGGCCGGCGCATTGCGGCTGGGTCCAGGCTTCGCCGAAGATGGGATCGAAGCTGTCGTCCATCACGTCCATCACCGACGGGAGGTCGCGCGTCGTGCCTTCGCACAGCATGATCCGGTCGAGCCCGCTCATGCGCCCATCGGCTTCGCGTCCGGCGCCCGGCCGTAGATCGGCACCGGGGCAAGGGAGCGGAGCGCCTCTGGGAGGCCGGCGGCATCGGCGGCGCGGGGAAGGGCGCCGCGCCATTCGCCATGGCCGCGGGCGGCGACCAGGGCCTCGGCGCCGGAGCCGATCACCAGCCGCCCCGCCGCTGCGAGCGCGGCGTCCTCGGGGCGGAGCGAGCGCATTTCGTCCAGGGGGCGCAGCGGATCACCGGCGAAGCTTTGCACGAACAGCTCGCCATGTCCCCCCTGCAGAGCGACCGTCACTTCCTCGCCCTCCGCCTGGGCCGCGACCGCGGCGAGCGAGGAATAGCCGGCGAGCGGGACGCCCCAGCCTATGGCGAGGCCATGGGCGGCGGCGAGGCCGACCCGGACTCCGGTGAAGCTGCCCGGCCCGCAATCGACCAGGATTTCGGTGGGGCGGCGGGTGCCGATCAGCTCGGCGATCATCGGCACGAGCCGCTCGGCATGGCCGCGCCCGACCACCTCATGCCGCTCCGCCACCAGCCGGCCGCGCTCGAACAGGGCCGCCGAGCAGGCCGCCGTCGCGCTGTCGATGGCGAGGAGCATCCCTTCGAGAGCCTAGACGGCTTCGACCGTCTCGACCTCGGGCACATAATGTTTGAGCAGGCCCTCGATGCCGGTCTTGAGCGTCATCGTCGAGGAGGGGCAGCCCGAGCAGGCGCCGTGCATGGCGAGGTAGACGGTGCCGCTTCTGAAGCCGCGATAGACGATGTCGCCGCCATCCTGCGCGACCGCGGGTCGCACCCGGGTTTCGATCAGCTCGCGGATCTGGGCAACGATATCGGCGTCGGCCGGATCCTCGCCGAAATCCTCGTCGCCGGCATCGACCGCGATTCCGCCGGCGGTGGCCGCTTTGAAGAGAGGCGCATTGCTGGCGAAATGGTCGAGCAGTACCGACAGGACCTGCGGCTTCAGCGTCCGCCAGTCTGCGCCGGGGCCGGCGGTGACCGAGATGAAGTCGCGGCCGAAGAACACGCCCTCGACGTCGCCGGTCGAGAAGATCGCTTCGGCGAGCGGGGAGGCCTCGGCTTCCTCATAGCTCGCGAAATCGCGGGTGCCCGCCTCCATCACCCGCTGGCCGGGGATGAATTTCAGAGTGGACGGGTTGGGCGTCGATTCGGTCTGGATCAGCATGCTTGCCATGTGGTCCCGCTGGGAAGCGGGATCAAGGCTTGGACGCGCCGCGCTTCTCGCGGCTGAGGCGGGTCATCAGGATGGCGGCGCGTTTGGCCTGACGGTCGAGGCTGGGGAGGTCGACCGTCTCGCCCGGCGCATGCGAGCCTTCGCCGAGGGCGCCGAGGCCGACCAGGCCGTCGGTGAACTCGGCGACCCAGCCGATATCGCCGGCGCCGCGCTTCAGCGGATCGAGTGTCCCCATCGGCTGAAGCCCCAGGTCGCGGTTGACCAGGTTCAGCCGCTCGAGCAGCGCCTTATTGCCCTGGGTCGGTGCCATCGGCGGGTAGGCGTCCTCGCCGAAGACGATCTCGGCGCCGGTGCCGGGGAGGTGCTTCTCGACGATCGCCTTCATCTTCGCGATCACGCGCTCGTTCTGCTCCTTCGTGAGGGTGCGGATGTCGCCGCGGGCGATGGCGGTCTCGGGGATGATGTTGGTCTTGCCGGTCGCGGTGCCGCGGATCCCGGCTTCGTCCAAAGAGGCGGTGGCGCCGCCGACGATCAGGCCGACGTTGAAAGTGAGGTTCTGCTCGGGGAGCTCCTGGCGGAAGGCGGCGACGATACGGGCGAGCTCGTAGATCGCGCCATTGCCCGCGCGCTCGGTGAAGATGCCGCTCGAATGGCCGGTCTTGCCGGTCGTCCGCACTTCCCAGGAGCCTGCGCTGCGCCGGGCGATCGAGCCCATGTCGGCACCGTTCTCGCTCGCCAGTCCCTCGAAATCGAGCGCGACGTCGGCGCGGCGGCCGGCCTCTATGAGGTCGCGGCGGGCGATGGCGATCGGGTTGCCGCTATCCTCCTCGTCGCCGGTCAGGACGATCTCGATGTCGGCACCCTTCAGAGTCCCCGCCGCCTGCATGGCGCGCAGCGCTGCGACCATGACGGTGATCCCGCCTTTGTCGTCCTCGGCCCCCGGGCCTTCGGCCTGGTCGCCCTTGCGAGTGAAATGCTGGAAGGGCGAATCGGGCTCGAACACCGTGTCGAGATGGCCGATGAGGAGCATCCGCTGTCCCGCATCATCCGGCCGACTTCCTCGACCCCGGCGAGGTTCAGCGAGCCGCTGTTGACGTTCACCAGCCGCTCGAGCAGCGAGATCGTGCGGTCGCGCTCCTGCTCCACCGTCTGGGCCATCTTCTTCTCCGGCGCGGTGAGGGCAGCAGGCGCTGCTACCGGCGAGACGGCGAGGAGAAGTGCGGAGAGGGTCGGCAGGATCTTCATGGCGGCTCCGGAACAGTGCGAGGGGCAGCGCACCTATCGCGTCCGCGCGCTCCTGCGACAAGCGCCTTTGCGGGGAGGCCGGGCCCTATGCTAATGGCGTCGCCGGCCTCGCGTCTTC
>VBAE01000028.1 GCA_005882415.1 Alphaproteobacteria bacterium
CCTGCGGCACGTCGACGAACAATTGCGGCATCTCGCCCCCTTCCGCGCAGAACCTAGCGTCCGGCGCGGCAAGAGGGTAGCCGATGCTTGAACGGCGGGCGCCGCGCCCCAATGTGTCGCGGGTCCAAGCGGAGGAGATTTTATGAAAGCCCAGACCATCCTCGACACGATCGGCAACACGCCGCACGTCCGGGTCAACCGCCTGTTCGGGGACGCGGAGGTCTGGGTGAAGGCGGAGCGCGCCAATCCCGGTGGGTCGATCAAGGACCGGATCGCGCTGGCGATGATCGAGGACGCCGAACGTTCGGGTGCGCTGAAGCCCGGCGGGACGATCATCGAGCCGACCTCGGGCAATACCGGCATCGGCCTTGCGATGGTCGCGGCGGTCAAGGGCTACAAATTGATCCTCGTCATGCCCGATTCGATGAGCGTCGAGCGGCGCCGGCTGATGCTGGCCTACGGCGCGAAGTTCGATCTCACCCCGCGCGCCGGCGGCATGAAGGCGGCGATCGCCCGCGCCCAGGAGCTGCTCGGCGAGATCGAGGGCAGCTGGATGCCGCAGCAGTTCGAGAATCCGGCCAATGTCGACGTCCATGTCCGCACCACCGCGCAGGAAATTCTCGACGATTTCCGCGATTCGCCGATCGACGTGATCATCACCGGCGTGGGCACCGGCGGCCACATCACCGCCTGCGCGGAGGTGCTGAAGAAGGAATGGCCGAACCTCAAGGTGTTCGCGGTCGAGCCGACCCTCTCCCCGGTCATCTCGGGCGGAGCGCCGGGCCCGCACCCGATCCAGGGCATCGGCGCCGGCTTCATCCCGGGGAACCTGCACACAGGCGCGATCGACGGCGCGATCCAGGTCGAGGCCGAGGACGCCAAGGAGATGGCTCGCCGGGCGGCCCGGGAAGAGGGCATGCTGGTCGGGATCAGCTCCGGCGCGAGCCTCGCGGCGGTGGCGCAGAAGCTGAAAGAGCTTCCGGCCGGGAGCCGGATACTGACCTTCAGCTACGACACCGGCGAGCGCTACCTCTCGGTTGCGGACTTCCTGCCCGAGGAGTGAGCGCCCATCGCGGCTGATGTCAGGGAACGGCCCCGGACGGCGAGCGTTGGGGGACCGAAACAATTGGAGTGCCTGACATGCTGGAACCCGAACGCGAGCGCGAGACCACGATCGTCACCACCGACGGCGGCGGCGGCGGCGGCGGAACCCTGATCGCGGTTGTGCTGCTGATCGCGGTGGTCGCGCTGCTGCTCTATTTGTTCGGCGGCCAGCTGTTCGGCAACAAGACCACCAAGGTGGATGTCGACGTTTCCGCGCCTGCCAAGACTGGGTAACAATTCCTCCCCATCGGAGATGGGGAGGGGGACCGAACGAAGTTCGGTGGAGGGGTAGAAGGCTGGGTCTAGGGGGTTCTCTACAGAACCTCTGATCCTGAGCCACCTACCCCTCCACCACCCTTTGGGTGGTCCCCCTCCCCCCGCTTCGCGCGGGGAGGACTAATAGGCCGATCGCGAGAGCTTGCCGAAGGTTAGGGGCTGAAGGCGGGGCACCGGGCGCCAGTTGCCGCTGGGATCGGCGTGGAGGGCGACTTCGGGCATGACGCCGGCCTGGCTCGCGAGGATCGCCGCTTCGGCCAGGCTTCTGACGCCCAGCTTAGCCATGATGTGGGCGCGGTGCATTTCGACGGTGCGGACGCTGATCCCGAACTGGTGCGCGACCAGCTTGTTCGACTGACCACCCAGCAAGGCGAGAGCCACGTCTTCCTCACGCGGGGTCAGGCGGGACAAGCGCTCCTGCGCCGCGCGGCGCGCCTCGCCCGCCTGGAGGCGCTGGTCCAGCGCCGCAGCGGCTAGGCCGAGGGCGATCGTCAGGGTCTCGGTGGGGAGGGGCTTCTCGAGGAAGTCGACGGCGCCGCGCTTCATCGCCTCGACCGCCACGGCCAGATCGCGGGCGGCGCTGAGACAGATCACCGGCCATTCGATCTCGCGGGAAGCAAGCGCCGCCATGACATCGAGGCCCGGACAATCGGGCATCTCCATCGTCAGGAGGATGCAGCCCGGCGCCACATGCGACGCCATCGCCAGAAAGTCGCGGCCGTCCGAAAACGGCCAGGCCTCGACCCCCATCGTGGCCAGTTGCGCGGTTAACACCCGCCGCGCATCGGTGTCGTCGTCGATCACATAGACCGTACGTTGGTGCGACATAAGCCCGCTCCCACCCCCGGCGGACCTGATACTGGGTCCGCCTGCCAACTCTCTGAGTCGTCATGGGAACTTGCAACCCCGTGAATCTACCGTCAATCGGGAGAATCCCTTGCATATGTTAATCATTTTGTGACGATCCGTGCCAGCGAGGGACAGTATCGGACTTGCCCCGCCATTTAAGCGCCGGCGGCATCGTAACAGCCGCACCTCCGACGGCGGCAGATACCGACGTATTAATGCCGTCGTGCAGCGGCTCCGGGGGGCGCCTACACTCAAACCCGCAAAAGGCGCTGTATTTGCCTCTTGCCGGTGAGCGTAAAGGGGCGATCGGGGGATGGCGACCGGGCATCTTTTTCGGGGCAGCGCGCTAGCGGCGGTCGGCCGCAAAGGCGAGGTGGCCCTTCCCCCGTTCGTCCTCGGCACCATCGCCAGGGGATCGGATTCGCGCTCGGTAGTGGTCGTTCCGCACGAGACCGATCCGTGCATCACCGCTTACGATCCCGGCGAAGGCGCCGCCGTCGACGCCGAGCTCGAGCGGCGCCGGCTGCGCGGCGAGGCTCTGGGAGAGCCGGCCGACGCCCATCACAGCCGCGCACGCCGCGCCTTCGGCCTTTCCGAAACGGCGCCCTGCGACCCGGCAGGGCGGATCGTTCTGCCGCCGCTGGTGCGCCGCAAGAGCCGGATCGACGGCCTCGCCCTCTTCGTCGGCACCGGCACCAGTTTCGAGATCTGGAACCCCCAGGTCGCGCGGGAGGCCGGCGACGAGGCGCTTCGCGAGCTCGCCGAATTTCGCCTGTCCGAGGGCGGGCGCCACGCATTGCAAGCAGAGGAGGAAAGAGGATGAGCATGTTGTGCAGGCTCGGCGGCCACGAGGCGGCGGAAGGCGAAGTGTGGAACCAGGGCTATTATTTCAGCCGCTGCCGGCGCTGCGGGCGCGACATGATCCGCACCGGCGCCGAATGGCAGGTGGTGCCGGAGGGGCATAGGGTGGTGTGGAAGAATGGCTGGCACCGCCATTCCGTCCAGGCCGACTATCGCTCGAACCTGCCCGCGGTGCCGACCGGCTCCGCCTTCTACGCCTGGGAACGGAGCATCTCCGAGGTGGCCGGGCCGGGGATCGGGAGTGCGGCGACTGCGGCAGCCGAGCAGGAGGAGCAGCCTTACCCTTATCTGCTCGCTCTGGCGGCGATCGCGGGCGGGGGTTTGCAGTTGCTGATGCGCGAGAAGCACTGAGGGGGGAACCCCCTTCGAAGCGCTGCGTTACCGGGCCGCAACGATTTTTCGGAGGCCTGTATGAGTGACTATGACCGCGATCCGGTGGAGCCGGTTGCCGCACCGATCGAGCGCGAGAGGGTGCGCGAAAGCACGACGGTGGTCCACACCGGCGAGCGGCGCGGCGGCGGCGGCGTGGTGGCGGCCGTGGTGGTCCTGCTGGCCGTGATCCTGCTCGCCTTCCTGGTGCCTGCACCCGACATCAACGTGAAGATGCCGGACGTGGATTTGAAGGTGCCGGAGAACGTCAAGCTTCCCGAGGTGAAGGTCGAGAGCGACGGCGACGGCAACAAGTCGAAGTAGCAAACAGGTGAATGGGCGCTGTCGCGTCCATTCAGACTTTCCTAAATGGAATCAAGCCATAGGGGCCGCCGCCGACCTGTCGTCGGCCCCTCGAGTCGCGTAACGAGGGAGGGGCCGGCGCTTCCGCAGGGGGGCGCCGGCCCCTACTCGTTTGGGGGTGGATCGGACGGATTCCCCGCCCCTTCTTCGTCACTCCGGGCTGGACCCGGAGTCCATGAACACAGGTCGACGCGAACTCTCCTCGATCCGTGTTCATGGATGCCGGATCAAGTCCGGCATGACGGGTT
>VBAE01000096.1 GCA_005882415.1 Alphaproteobacteria bacterium
CGAAGGCGGAAAAGCCGATGAAGGCGACGAGCAGCCCGACCAGGAGCAGCAGCCCCTTGCCCGAGGTCTTCCCCGTAGCCGCCCGGCGATAGATGAGCAGGCTCGCAAAGGCCGCCGGGAGGAGCAGGCCGTAGCCCGCCATCGATCCGTTGATGGCGACTCCGATCGCGATGAACAGGCCGACCGAGCCGTAGACCATGCGCGCGCTGTGGCGGCGCGAGCTGTCGCGGTCTTTGCCCGCATTGCGCCCGGCAAGCGCCGCGGCGACGGGGAGCGAGCAGAGCAGCAGCGTCGCCAGGTGGTTCTTGTTCGAGAAGAAGCCGACCGGCGAGGTCGGGTTGGTAATATCGTAGAAGCGCAGCGGCGACTGGTCGCCGCCGAGCACTTGGAAGGCGCCGAGCGCGATCGAAAGCAACGCAACGCCCAGCGCCGCCATCGCCACCCGCCGCCGCTCGGAGCTCGGTAGGCGCAGGAGCAGGAAGAAGACCGCGCTGGGCGGGATCAGCCAGAGCAGCGAATCGACGGTTCGGACCGGCGCCAGCGACAGCGGCATCGTCGCAGGCTCGGCGCCGAGCAGGCCGAGCGCCTCCGCGATCGGAGGGCGGCCGGGGAGGCCCGACCACAGCCCCCAGGGGAGGGGCACCAGCTGGACGAGGCCCCAGAGCAGGAAGGCGCAAACCAGCGCGACCAGAGTCCAGGTGCCCTGGGGAAGCGAGCGCGGCTCGCCCCTTACCCAGGCGAGAAGCACCAGGATGGCGAGCCCGGCGACCTGGAGGAAACCGTTGGCGACCGCGCCCGCTGCGCTCGCACCGCCGAGCAGCAGGCACAGAGCGACATAGACGGAGGCGAGCCAGCCCCAGTGGCGGTCCCTCATCGCAGCACCTCGGCGGGAAGAGCGGGGTCAGCCAATTTTCTGGATCCTGAGCTGGATGAAATCCATCGTCACCGGCTGCGACAGGTCGCCCGGCTCTCCGGCGAGCGCGATCGTCTGGGCGGTGCAGCCCGCCGGCACCGCAAACTCGGTGCGGTAAGGGGCGTATTGGCCGGTGAAACGGGGAAAAGCGAGGCGGCCGATCTCGGTCTTCGCGGGCAGGCAGGCGATCGTCCAGAAAATGTCGCCCGAAGGCTGGGCGCGGTCGGCGCGGGCGCGGACGGTCAGGCGGTAGCGGCCGGCGGGAAGCACCAGGCTCTGCTCGGCCATTCGAATGGGGGCGCCGCCGAAATAGCTCGCCGCGAGATGGGCCGGCTCGCCGCCGCGCGCCGCGCTCGCTTCGGCCCGGCCCGATTCGGTGCTGGTATAGGTCCAGTTGAACGGCGCCGGAGCCCGGGCGCCGGTGAAATCGCCGTCGAACAGCAGCCCTGCATTCTTCCTCGTCTCCGGCGGCACCAGCGACAGCCAGGCGGCGTGCGCCTCGGCGAAGCGGTTGGCGCGCATCAGGGCGGTGACCAGAAGCGATCCCTCGGGCTCGCTCCAGGCATTGCCGCGCAGCTTGCGCACCCGGGCGAGGAGCCCGGCCGCGTCGGCGGGGCTGACCTTGCTCTTCGCGGTCTCGATGAAGGCGGCGCGCCAGCTCGGGTCGCGGGCGAGGATGTCGGCGATCGCGTCGCGCGCCGCCGGATAAGGCAGCATCTGGGCGAGGATCGGCAGGATCGCCTTCTGCGCCTCGCCGTTCAGGCGCATCGCGACGTCGGCTTCAGAGATCGCATCGGCATAGCGCGCGGTCATCGCGTAGAGGCCCATCAGCGACACGCGGGTGGCGGCGTGGCTCGGCCGGCGCGCCCGCGATTCCTCCATCAGCCGGATCGCCTTGGGAATCTGCCCCGCCTGCTCCGCCGCGCGGGCGGCGGCGAAATAGGGTTCGTAGGAAAGCGGCGCTGCGACGGCGGCGGTGCGCACCGTCCGCATCGCGTCCGGCCCGACCTTGTAATTGGGGTTCATCGAGAGCGCGCTGAGCAGGCGCATCTGCAGCGCCTCCCCCGGCGCCGGAAGCTTGCCCAGCGCAACGCCTGCCGAGCGGCCGACGAGGAACAGCAGGAACAGGGCGGCGAGCGTCGCTGCGACGGCGCCGATCAGCGCCCTGCCACTGCGGCGCTCCCCCCTCGATCGTTCGGACATGGTCAGCTGATGAGCTCGATCTGCCTCGTATTCTCTTCGCCCTTGCCATAGCCATAGGGCTCGTCGCCATAGCCGTAGCCATAACCATAGCCGTAACCGGTGGCCTTGGCGTTATATTTGGTGAGGATTCCCCCGAGGATGTTGGCGTGGGCCGAGCGCAGGCGCCGGACGGCGTTCAAGGCGGCGGCGCGGCGGGTCTTGCCGGCTTCGAACACGAGCAAAGTGCCTTCGCAGACCGACGACAGAAGCGGCGCGTCCGACAGGCCGAGCACCGGCGGCGCATCGACGATGACGACGTCGAACCATTCGGTGACCTCGTCGATCACCGTGCGCAGGCGGTTGGAAGCGAGAAGCTCGGCCGGGTTGGGCGGGATTTGGCCGCCCGGGAGCAGGAACAGCCGCTCGACGTCGGTCTTGTGGATGCACTCGCGCACCTTTTCCGAGCCTGCGAGCAGGTTCGACAGGCCTTCGGTCGCCGAGGCCGGACCCCGGAAGGACGGCTTGCGAAGATCGGCGTCCACCAGAAGCACCGAGGCGCCGAGATTGGCGAGGTTCTGGGCGAGCGCGAGCGCGGTGCTCGACTTGCCCTCCGCCGCCCTGGCGCTGGTGATGACGATGCTGCGCGGAACCCCATGATCGGTGGCGAACTGCAAAGCGGTCCGGACCGAGTGATAGGCTTCCGCGATCTCGGAGCGCGACACGTCGAGCAGATCGGTGACGTTGGTGCCCTTGGGCGCCATCGGGATCAGGCCGAGCGGGGTCACGCCCAGGCGCTCGGTCAGATCGTCCGGAGTCTTGATCGTGTCGTCGATGAACTCGATCGCGAAGGCGGTTCCGAAGCCCAGCACCATGCCGGCGAACAGGCCGAGGAGGATGTTGAGCGGAAGGTTCGGGCTAAACGGCGCGCCCGGGGTCTGGGCGCGGTCGACGACCGAAACGAGGTTCTCGCCCACGCCGCCGGCGACTCCGACTTCCTTGAAGCGCTGCAGAAGCGCGTCGTAGAGCGAGCGGTTGGTGTCCACCTCGCGCTGAAGGATCGTGTAGGCGATGCTCTTCTCGCGCAGGTTGAGGAGCTGGCCCTTGATGCCGTTCACCTGGCCCTGGAGCTGGTTCTCACGGGCGACCGCAGCGGCATAATCGGCGCGCAGCGAGTTGGACGCGGAGCCGGAGACCCGGCCGGACTGGCGGGCGATTTCCTTGTCGAGCGCCTGGATCTAGTTCTTGAGCTGGACCATCGCCGGGAATTCCGGGCGGTAGACCTGGAGCTTGTCCTGATATTCGACCTCGCGCTGGGCGCGCTGCTGGGTGAGCGCCGAGACCATCGGGTTCGAGATCACGTCGGCGGTCGCCTGGGCGCCGGCCGACTGGCGGTAACGCTGCTCGGCGGCGATGCGCTCGGCCTTGGCGGTCGCCAGGGCACTGTTGAGCGCGAGCGCGGAGGCGCCTTCAAGCGTCTGCTCTCCACCGCTGCCCTCGGCGCTGGTCGCGCCGGTGGCGATCGAGACGATGCCCTGCTGCTGGGCATATTGGACGAGGCCCTTTTCGGACTGTTCCAGCTTCGCCTTCACCGCCGCGATGCGCGACTGGAGGAAGTTGCGGGCGTAGCTGTTGGCCTCGTAGCGGCGCTCGAGATTCTGGTTGATGAAATTGTCGGCGTAGCTGTTGGCGAGGGTGGCGGCCATTTGCGGGTCGCTGCTTTCGACCGCGATCTTGACGATCCGGCTGTCGCCGTTGGTGTCGACCGTCATCGCATTCTGAACGGCGCTCGCCGCGGCCCGCTCGCGCGCCGCCTGGGGGGCGTCCTGGTTGGGGACGAAGAGCGCGTTGTTGGCGAGATTGAGGGCCCGCGCCACCCGCTCGGCGAGCGAGCGGCTCTTCAGGAGCTCGATCTGGGTGTTGAGGAACTCGACGTCGTTCATCTGCATCGGCTGCAGATTGGAGCCCTTGATGACCTCCATCGATTCCTTGTTGATCTCGATCGTCGCCTCGGCCCGGTAGACCGGGGTGACGAGCAGCGACAGGATGATCGCGGCGAGGACGCAGGAGACGATGATCGCGGCGATCAGCCAGCGCCACTTCATCACCGTGCGCCAGATCTCGGCGAGGTCGATCTGGCGCGCGGGGATCGGCGCGCCGGCGGCGGCGTCGCCCGGAATGGCGAGATCGCGAAGGCCCGTCGTCGCGGGGACTCGGCCCCGCCGCTCGAGGAAGCCGAGTTCGCGCCGGCCTTTGTCGGGGAACATGCCCGTATCGTTGTTCATCGAAAAACGGTCCTGATTTTCGTCCGGACGACCGGAAGCATTAGAAGGGGCGGAAGATCGCGAAGAGCGGGAAGGCCTGCAGCAAGTCCTTGTACAGGGCCCGGCCGCGCGACCCGTCGACGACGATGATGTCGTTGCCGTAGATCAGCGGATCCTCCGCATTCCCGCGGCGGATCGCCGCGAGGTTGAAGGCGGCGGCCATGCGCTGGCCGTTGACCTGGCGGAACACCACGACGCGCTTGGGATCGGCGTCCTCGCTGGTGCCGTTGGCCTGGGCCACGGCGCGGATCAGGGTGGTCGTCCCGACGATCGGGAAGACGCCGGGATTCTTGACCGAGCCGTCGACGGTGAAGGTCTGCGGGGTCGATTCCTTGATCGCAACCTGGACGCTGGGATTGCGCAAATAGGTGGCGCCGAGCCGCTGCTCGAGCTCCTTGGCGAGCTGGCCCGCGGTCCTGCCCTGGGCGGGGACGTTGCCGATCAGCGGCATCGAGATATTGCCCGCGGCATCGACCTGGAGATCGCCGGACATGTCGGGAACCTGGAAGACCGAGATGGTGAGCTTGTCGCCGACGCCGATCTGCTGGCTCGCCGGGGCGACCGCAACGGTGGCGACATCCGGGGCGTTGAACCCTTCCGGATTGAGCGGAACGTTGTTCGGACCGCCGCCGGTGCCGACGGCGCTGCAGGCCGCAAGGGCAGTGCCCAGGACGAAGATCGCGATCAGCCGCAGCAGCGCGCTGGAGATCGAGCGAACGCCCATGTGATTGTTATCCTTACGCATGTTGAAAACTCGGGGGAGGAGCTGAACGCGCCGGTTTATACAGCCGCAGCCCCTGAGGGCAACCATTTTACCATAGCAGCCGCCCAGGCACTTCTTGCAAAAGCGCCCGGCGTGCAGATATCGGCGGCGGAGCCATGCCCTTTTCGACAGAGGAAATCAATTGCTGAAGCTGTTCCGCAGCCGCCGACCCGCCAAGACCGGCCCCTCGGGACCGGCGGGAAGCCGTGCCTATGCGATCGGCGACATTCACGGCCGGCTCGACCTTCTCGACGAGCTTCTCGTCACCGTCGAGCGCGACAATGCGCGGCGCGGCCCGGCCAGGACCTTCCTCGTTTTTCTCGGCGACCTCGTCGACCGCGGCCCGGATTCGCGCGGCGTGATCGACCGGCTGCTGCAGCGGCCGCCGCGCTTCGCCCGCAACGTCTTCCTCGCCGGCAACCATGAGGAAGCGTTCCAGCGCGTCCTCGCCGGCGACACGTCGATCGTCCCGTCCTGGCTGCTCTACGGCGGGCGCGAATGCGCGCAGAGCTACGGCATCACCGCCGGCTGGCTGCTCAACGCCACCCCCGCCTCGGTCGTCCACGAAGTCGCCCGGGCGGTGCCGCGCCAGCATCAGGACTTCCTCGCCTCCTTCGGCGACACCTTCCGCTTCGGCGACTATCTGTTCGTCCACGCCGGAATCCGGCCCGGAGTGCCGATCGAGCAACAGGTGCCGCAGGATCTGCGCTGGATCCGCGAGGGCTTCCTCGAGAATATGAGCGACCACGGCATGATCGTCGTCCACGGCCACACCATCGTCGAGGCGGTGGAGGAGCTTCCCAACCGGATCGGGATCGACACCGGCGCCTACCGCACCGGTACGCTCACCGCGATCGGCATCGAGGGCGAGGAGCGCTGGTTCCTCGAGACCCGGCAGGCGGAAGCCGCCTGACCAAGCCGCACAAGGCGCATTGACAAGGCGGGGCCGAACCGCCTTGAGGGGCGCGCAGCCGCTTTTCCCGGGCTGCGCGACAGGACAAGAGACAAGATGACGACCCTGGTGACCGGCGCCGCCGGCTTCATTGGCTTCCATGTGAGCAATGCCCTGCTCAGCCGCGGCGAGCAGGTGATCGGGATCGACAATCTCAACGACTATTACAGCGTCGCTCTCAAGCAGGACCGCATCGCCGAGCTGAACACCAACCACGGCGACGCCTTCGACTTCATCAAGGTCGACTTCGCCGACAATGCCGCGCTGAGTGCCGCGCTGGAGGGGAAGAGTTTCGACCGGATCGTCCATCTGGGCGCCCAGGCGGGGGTGCGCTATTCGATCGAGAACCCCCACGCCTACGTCCATTCGAACCTGGTCGGGCATTTGAACATGCTTGAGCTCGCCCGCGCCCGCGGCTCGGCCCACATGGTCTACGCCTCCTCCTCCTCGGTCTATGGCGGCAACAAGACTTTGCCCTTCCGGGTCGAGGATCGGGTCGACCATCCGCTGTCGCTCTACGCCGCCACCAAGAAAGCGGACGAACTGATCAGCGAGACCTATTCCCACCTCTACCGCCTGCCGCTGACCGGCCTTCGCTTCTTCACCGTCTACGGTCCCTGGGGCCGGCCCGACATGGCGATGTGGATCTTCACCAAGGCGATCCTGGAAGGCGGCGAGATCGGCGTCTTCGGCGAGGGCAATATGCGCCGCGACTTCACTTATGTGGACGATATCGTCGCGGGGATCGTCGCCGCCCTCGACAACCCGCCGCCCGACGACGGAGCCGAGAAAGCCGGCGGAAGCCATGGCCCCCACCGGCTCTACAATATCGGCAACAATCGCTCCGAAGAGCTGATGCGGATGATCGCCCTCATCGAGCAGGCCTGCGGCCGCGAGGCGAAGAAGACCCTGCTGCCGATGCAGGCCGGCGACGTCCGCGACACCTATGCCGACATCAGCGCCATCTCGGGCGATTTGGGCTTCGAGCCCAAGACCTCGATCGACCGGGGCATCCCGAAGTTCGTGGAATGGTACAAGGCGTACCACAACCTCTGATCAGAGCGTCCAGCGCTCGGCGGTGAGGGTCCGACCCGCGTAGAGGTTCTTCAAGTCCGCGATCAGGCCGCCTTCCGCGACCAGGCCGTTCACCCTGTCGTCGGCGAAGGCGCCATAGGCCTCGTGCGGGACTGCGACGACGACGGTGTCGTAGCGGCGGTCGAGAGCATCCGCCGCGAGCTCGAGCTTATACTCATGCTGCGCCTCGGCGCGGTCGGCGAGGGGGTCGTGGACAATCACTTCATGGCCGAGCGCCTTCAGCCGGTCGATGACGTCGATCACCCGGCTGTTCCTCAGGTCCGGGACGTTCTCCTTGAACGTAAGCCCCATGACCAGGGCGGAGCCCGCCTTGCCGCCCCGCTTTTCGTGGATTCGCTCGGCGACCCAGGCGCCCATGCCGTCGTTGATCGAGCGGCCGGAGAGGATGACGTTGGGGTCGATCCCAAGCTCCTGCGCCCGGAAGCTCAGATAATAAGGATCGACGCCGATGCAGTGGCCGCCGACCAGGCCGGGCTGGAACTTGAGGAAGTTCCACTTCGTCCCCGCCGCGGCGAGCACGTCCCAGATCGACAGGTCGAGGCGGGAGAAGATCTGGGTGATCTCGTTCATGAAGGCGATGTTGATGTCGCGCTGGGCGTTCTCGATCACCTTGGCGGCCTCCGCGGCCTTGATCGAGGCGGCGCGGAAGGTGCCTGCGCTGGTCACCGCACCGTAGATCGCGCAGAGCCGGTCGGTGACAGCCTCATTCTCGCCGGCGACGACCTTCACGATCCGGTCCACCGTATGCTCGCGGTCGCCCGGGTTGATCCGCTCCGGCGAGTAGCCGAGGAAGAAGTCGCTCCCGCGCTGAAGCCGCGAGCCCTCTTCGAGCAGCGGCCCGCAAATGTCCTCGGTCACGCCGGGATAGACGGTGCTTTCATAGACGATGATCGGCTTCTTCGCCCCGTCGAGCAGGGCGGCGACGGTGCGGGTGGCGCCGATCACGGGTTTGAGGTCCGGCTGGTTCTGCGCGTCGACCGGGGTCGGGACGGTGACGATATAGACGTCCGCGCCCGCGCAGTCGGCGGGCGTGCTGGTGAGCTTTAGCGGCGAGGCCTTGAGCGCGTCCGGCTCCACCTCGTTGGTGCGGTCGTGGCCGAGCTTCAGCTCGTCGATCCGGCGCTGGTCGATGTCGAGGCCGGTGACGTCGAAGCTCTTCGCCAGGGCAACGGCGAGCGGGAGCCCGACATAGCCAAGGCCGATGACAACAATCCGCTCGTTCGAGGTCGCGCTCATATGCTCTCGCAAAGACAATGATGATGGGAGGATGAAAAGGACGCTTCTGCCCGCGGCGGCTAACATTCGAAGCCGCCTCGAAAGTCAAGGCGTAAGGGGCGGGTCAGCGCACCGCGCGGCGCTCCTCGGGGCCGCTTACCGCCTTCAACGTGCCGATGTCGGCGTGCCGCTCCTCAAGCCAGGCCCGATTCGCGGCGACCAGCGACAGGATGTAGGAGCGCGGCTTCTTCATCAGCTTCTTGGGCGTTTCAGCCTTCATCCCGATCGCTGCCGCGATCTCGGCGACGAAGTGGACGCAATTGCGGCTGTTCAAGTCGTAGCTCGGCTGCTTCGCGTTCCGCCAGGCGGCGACGGTGGCCATCACCCGGTCATATTCCTCGTCGCTCAAGGCGAGGGTGAACTGCCTGTCGCTCTCGCCGACGTAAGACGGGCCGGCGGTGCTGTCGATCTTGCCGCCCACGCGCCCCATCAGAATCGCGGGAGTCACCGCCTTCGCAGTGAAGCCGTAATCCTCGTCGATTCGGCTGCCGTCCCGGTCGAGCGTGCCCTTCAGGACGACGAAGGCGTGCGGAAAACTCGATCCGAGCTCGTGCGAATAGAAGCTGATCTGCACCGCGGCGGCGGCCGGGGCGGCGGCAAGCAACAGGAGCAGGCCCGCGAGCCAAGTCGTAATGCTGGCAAGGCCGGCTCTGCGCTGCATTGGGGTTCTCCCTCCCGCTCTCATGGAACCCTTTGAAACGAAATCCCATTCGCTTGCAATCTCCGGAGGCCCGGCAACCGAAGCTGTCGCTTGAATGCAACAGTGTACCAATGCTTTCCCCGGCCCTGAACCTTTGTGGCTAGAAGGCGTTGCACTTCAAGCTTCGTAAACCTAGACCGATTTACGGAGCGTCGGGCTAGAGGCATTTCCGGGGTAGACAGCTTGGGAAGCCTCAGATAGTGATGACGCGAAATCGACAAGATCAGACTCGAAGGGAGAAGCTGACGTGCGTTTGAAGGGAATTATCGCTGCGACCGCTGCGGTTGCGTTGATGGCGACGCCGACTGTGGCCGCCGCCCAGAGCTCGGCTGCGGCCGCGCGCGCGGCGACGACTGAGGTCGCGCCGGCCGGTGAATCGGTTGATGGCAACCAGCTTCGCGGCGGCTTCATCATCCCGTTGATCGCGCTGGTCGCAATCATCCTCGGCATCCTCGCCGCCACTCATGACGACGATGGTGACCTGCCGCACAGCCCGTAATCGGGTTTGGCGACTAGTCAGCTGAATTTCGGCCGGGTGAAGCACAACTTCACCCGGCCCTTTTCTGCGTCCGCTCTTCGCGGCAGATAGAGAGCGATGCGTCTTCTCCACCTGATTCTTCTGCTTGCCGCCGCGCCGGCCGGATTCGCGGTGCAGGCGCAGGTGGCACAGCTGCCGATCGCCGCACCGGTTCAGGCGATGGCCTCCGAATCGGGTGAGACTACGCTGCGCCAGGCGGATCTGAGGGTAGCGCGGGTCGCCTACAGGCTGGCGCTGGCAGGCGCGCCGCTCTGCCGGGAGAAATTCCCGCTCACCGGCCTCCTCTTCCACCATCTCGCCGAATATCTGCCGCCCGACCGCAAGACGGTGATTGCGCTCTACCGGCTCGACCGGGGGCCCGGCATCCTCTCCGTCCTCGCGGACAGCCCCGCCGCCCGCGCCGGCCTCGCCGCCGGCGACGTGCTTCTGCGACCGCAAGGCTTGGCGGCGGAAGGCGGAAAGCTCAGAGCTGATGCTCGACGCCGCGCTCGCCAAAGGTCCGGCGCGGCTCAAGGTCCTGCGCGAGGGGCGGGAGCTGGAGCTGGTACTCGATTCGCTACCCGCCTGCCTCGGCCGGATCCGCCTCGCGCGCTCGGACCAGGTCAACGCCTTCGCCCAGGGAAAGACGGTGGTGATGACGACGGCAATGCTCGACTTCGTCCGGAACGACGACGAGCTCGCGGTCGTGCTCGGCCACGAGCTCTCCCACGACATCCTCCACCACCCGACGGTGACCGACGACAAGGGCCTTCCGGACGAAGGGCTGCTCCACGCGCTCGGGGTCAAGCCGAGCAGCATGTGGCGCCGCGAGGAGGAAGCGGACCGATTCGGCCTGAGGCTGATGGCCGCGGCCGGGTTCAACCTCGATTCGGCGATCCCCTTCTGGCGCCGCTATCTCGGCAAATACGACTGGTTCCCCCAGATCTTCCGGAGCCACCCCAGCCTGCCGGCCCGCGAACGAATCGCCTCGGAGGAGATCGCGGCGATTCGTTCAGGGGCGTCTGTGCGGGCGGCGGGGCCGTAGTTTCACCCGAAGCACCAAAGCACCAAAGGAACCAAAGAGGCCGCGCCGGTGAAGAGGCCTCGCCTCATTCGGCTCACATTCTTAGAGCGACTTCGTCGCTCGATAATCCAGGCTTCCCTCAGCGGGCACTGCCCTCCTCGCCGCACCGGCACCTTTGGTCTCTTTGGTCCTTTGGTGCTTTGGGTGAAACAGGCCTCCGTGCAGGGCGGCCACGCGAGATTGGCCCCACCGAGCGTCAGATTCGGGTGCGCAGCGACCAGAGTTCGGGGAAGCAGCGCTTGCCGAGCGTGGACTGGAGATAGGCGACTCCGGCGGTGCCGCCGGTGCCGCGTTTGAGGCCGATGACCCGCTCGACCGTCACGACATGCTTGTGGCGCCAGGTGGCGAGGGCGTCGTCGATGTCGACCAGTTTCTCGGCGAGCTGGTAGAGCGGCCACCAGCGTTCCGTGTCGAGATAGACGGTGGCCCAGGCTGCCTCGACTTCGGGCGACGGGACGTAGGGGCGGCTCCAGTCGCGCTCCAGAGCCTCGGCGGGAAGATCGAAGCCGGCGCGGGCCAAGGCAGCGTTCGCCTCATCCCACAGGCTCGGCGCATGCAGCGCCTCGAGCAGCGCCGCATATTCGGCCGAGCCTTCGTCCTGGAATTTGAGGTGCCCGCCGTCCTTGAGGCCCAGCACATATTCGAAGCGGCGGAATTGGGCCGACTGGAAGCCCGAGCTTCCGCCCAGCACTTCCCGGAAGCTGGTGTAATCGCTGGGCGTCATCGTCGCGAGCACGTCCCAGCTCAGAGTCATCACCGCCTGGATGCGGGAGACCCGCGACAGGCTCTTATGGACCTCGACCAGCCGGCCGCCGCGGACCAGGCGCTTGGACAGGTCCAGCTCGATCAGCGCCTGCTTCAGCCACAGCTCCTTGGTCTGGTGGATGATGACGAACAGCATCTCGTCATGCTGGGCGGAGATCGGGTGCTGGGCGCTGAGCAGCTGGCCGAGCGCGAGGTAGCCGCCATAGGTCATCGAGGCGGGGGTGTCGGTCATCCGTGCGCGGCAAAGACGGAGCGGGACGCGCCGAACGCGAACACCTTGAACGGCTGGTTCGGCGCATGGGCGAAGTCCATGCCGGGCGAGCCCATCGGCATTCCGGGGACGGCGAGGCCCTTCACTCCGGCCGGACGGGTGGCGATCAGGCGCCAGATGTCGGCCGGCGGGACATGGCCTTCGATGACATAGCCGCCGATCAGCGCGGTGTGGCAGGAGCGCAGGTCTTCGGGAACGCCGTGCTTGGTCTTGAGCGCGGGCATGTCGTTCGAATCGGTGACCGGGAGCTTGGTGCCGAACGCGGCCTCGACCCGCTGCGCCCAGGCGCTGCAGCAGCCGCAGCCGGGATCGCGCCACATCGCCATCTGGGGCGGAGTGGGCGCTGCTGCGGCGGCGGTGCCAGGCGTGATCGCGACGGCGGCCGCTGCCGCCCCGATGAGGCCGATCGCCTGCCTCCGATCGATGTCTTGCAAAGCCATTCTCCTTAGAGCCGCTCGGCGCTGGAGACGATTTCGGTCGCCCGGAGCGCGGCGATGATGCGCATCAGATGCTGAACGTCATGCACCTCGATGTCGAGGTGGAAGGTGTGGAAGCTGCCGTCGCGGGCGGTCTGCTCCATCGAGACGATGTTGGCGCCGTGACTGCCCATGATCCCGGCCATCGTGGCGAGGGCGCCCGGCTCGTTCCTGATGACGACGCACAGCCGAGCGGTGCCCCCGTCCGATTCGTCGCCCCAGGCGAGATCGACCCAGTCGGCGTCGATTCCGTCGGCAAGGCCGTCGCAGCCGATGGTGTGGACCTCGATCCCTTCCCCCTCCCGGCGAAGGCCGACGATCCGGTCGCCCGGGATCGGATGGCAGCATTCGGCGAGCTGGAAGGCGACTCCCGGCGTCAGGCCCTTGATCGAGATGGCGCGGCGCTGCGGCGGGGGCTTCACGCCGTCGCGGGTGGTGGAGCCGGGCATCAGCGCCTCCATCACCGCGACGTCGGACACGCGCTTCAAGGCGATCGCCTCCATCAGCTCGGCATCCTCGTGGAGGTGGAGTCGGCGAAGCGCCTCGGCCATCGCTTCCCAGCCGAGCGGCGCGGGCAGGCGCTGGACGATCTCGTCGAAGATCTTGCGCCCCAAGGCCACCGTCTCCTCGCGCTCCTTGGATTTGACGAAGCGGCGGATCTTGGCGCGCGCCTTGCCGGTGACGACGAAGGAGAGCCAGGTCGGCTGCGGGTGCTGGGCCTTGGAAACGAGGATCTCGACCTGGTCGCCATTTTCGAGCGGGGTGCGGAGCGGCATCACCCTGCCGTTGATCTTGGCGCCCACGGTCTGGTCGCCGAGATCGGTGTGGACGGCGTAGGCGAAGTCGACCGGGGTCGCGCCCTTGGGGAGCTGGATCAGCTCGCCCTTCGGCGTGAAGGCGAAGATCCGGTCCTGGTACAGCGCCATGCGGGTGTGCTCGAGCAGCTCCTCGGCGGAGGCCGCATGGTCGAGGATCTCGACCAGGTCGCTGATCCAGGGATGGGCGTCGGTCGCCTCCTCGGGCACGCCCACCTTATACGCCCAGTGCGCGGCGACGCCCTGCTCCGCGGTGGCGTGCATGTCGGAGGTGCGGATCTGGATCTCGATCCGCATCTGCTCGTCATGGATCACCGTGGTGTGGATCGAGCGGTAGCCGTTGCGCTTCGGCGTCGAGATGAAGTCCTTGAACCGCCCGGGCACCATCGGCCAGCGCTGATGGATGAGGCCGAGCGTGCGATAGCAATCCTCGGTGCTTCCGACGACGGCTCGGAAGGCCATCACGTCGGACAATTGCTCGAAGCTGACATGGCGCTCGGCCATCTTGCGCCAGATCGAGTAGGGATGCTTCTCGCGGCCCTGGACCTCGGCCTCGATCCCGTTCGCCTCGAGATGCGCCTTGAGGCCGCGGCCGATCCGTTCGATCAAATCCCCTTCGCCGCGGTGGAGTTGCTCCAGCCTTTTGGCGATCGAGGCGTAGGCGTCGGGCTCGAGCTCGCGGAAGGCGAGGGTCTGCATCTCGGTCATGAACTCGTACATGCCGATCCGCTCGGCGAGCGGCGCGTAGATGTCCATCGTCTCGCGGGCGATCCGCCGGCGCTTCTCCTCCGACTTGATGAAGTGGAGGGTGCGCATGTTGTGCAGCCGGTCGGCGAGCTTGACCAGGAGGACGCGGATGTCCCCGGACATGGCCAGCAGGAATTTGCGGAGGTTCTCGGCGGCGCGCTGATTCTCGCTCTGCGCCTCGATCTTGGAGAGCTTGGTCACCCCGTCGACCAGCCGCGCGACATTCTCTCCGAACAGCCGCTCGATCTCCTCGGGAGTCGCGACCGTGTCCTCGATCGTGTCGTGAAGGATTGCGGTGACGATCGTCTCTTCGTCGAGATGGAGGTCGGTCAATATGCCGGCGACCTCGATCGGATGGCTGTAATAGGGGTCGCCCGAGGCGCGCTTCTGCGAGCCGTGCGCCTTCATCGAGAAGACGTAGGCGCGGTTGATCAGGGCTTCGTCGGCGTCGGGATCGTAAGCCCGCACCTTCTCGAGGAGTTCATATTGCCGCAGCACCGCACCAACATGGGGTGCGGTGCTGCTGCGTTGCAATGTCAAAAGCGCCTCAGCGGGCGCGGGCGTTGCACTTTTCGAGGTCCTGCGCCTCCAGATCGCGGCCCTGGACGGCGAAGCTCTTCAGCGCTCCGACCTCGCGCACGAGCGCCGAGCAGTCGATTGCCGGGCGGCTGTCGCTCTTCGGAGCGACGCATACGCCGCCGGTGCAGTTCCAGATGAGGCCGTGGGCGATGAGGCGGGCGGAGGCCGGCGCGGAGGCGGGGATGGCCCGGTAATGCGCCGGACCTGCGGCGGCTGCGGGGGCCGCGGCGGCGAGGGAAAGACTTGCGAGTGCGAGCAGCTTCAGCATGTCACCGTCCTTATTAGGTTTCGATGTGAAACTTTGTACGCTCGTATAGTTGCATAATGCAACTGGAAAATGCACACCCTATCTGAAACCAAAAAAATCGAGTAGGTGTAGGAAGATGACGCGCGCCGAACATTTGAAGCAGCTGTTTTCCGAGTGCGGAATCGCCGCCGCGCTCGAAGTGGTCGGCGAGCGCTGGTCGTTCCTGATCCTGCGCGGCGCGTTCAACCGGCTGCAGCATTTCGAGGAATTCCAATCGACGCTCGGGATCGCGCGCAACATCCTCTCCAATCGACTCGCGCGCTTGGTCGAGCACGGCATGCTCCGCCGCGAGCCGGATCCGGCCGACCGCCGCAAGGTCGCTTATCACCTGACCGAGAAAGGCCGGGAGTTGCTGCCGGTGCTGATCGCGCTGCGCCAGTGGGGCGAGCGCTGGGTGTCGGGCGTGCCGAGCAACGCGGTGCTGGTCGACCGCTACAGCCGCCGCCCGATCGCCCCGATGACCGTCCAGGCCGCCGACGGCCGCCCGCTGTCGATGGACGAGCTGGAATGGATCGACCGCAAAGAGGTCGGACTCAAGGACGCGGCGGCCTGAGGCCCACCGCGTCATCCCGGGCTCGACCCGGGATCCATGAACATGGTTGTTCGTAGTTTCGTACCGCGGTGTTCATGGATGCCGGATCAAGTCCGGCATGACGATTAGCTACGGCTTTACCGCCAAGGGCAGGGTGTCGAACAAACCTCCCTCGCCCGCCCGCTGAGCGCCTTCGATCTCCAGAATCCTGAACTTCGTCGCCACGCCCCCCGGCGCGGAGAAGCCGCCGCTCTTGCCGCCGCCGGCGAGGACGCGGTGGCAGGGGACGATGATCGGGACCGGGTTGCGGCCCAAGGCGACTCCGACGGCGCGAGCGGCGCCGGGTTGGCCGAGTTCGCGGGCGATCTCGCCGTAGGTGCGGACTTCGCCGGGCGGGATTCGCCGGGCGGCTTCCCAGACCGAGCGCTCGAAGGCGGGGGCGCGGGAGAGATCGACGTCGATTTCGTGGAGGAGGAGCTTCTCCCCGGCGAGCAGGCGGCGGACTAGGGCAATGGCCTCGGCAACTACGGGTGGAGGCTCAGCCTCCTCCTCAGCCGAAGGCCATTGCTCGGCCACCACGCTTCGCAGGCGCCCCTCGCTCGATTCGGGGAGACGCAGCCCAACGATTCGGGCGCCGCGCCAGCCGATGGCGCAGCGGCCGATCGCGGTGTCGAACAAAGCGAAGGCGAGGGCCTCCGCCATCCGATCACTCGTAATCGGGGCCGAGATTGGTGTTGCGCGGCGGCGCGGCGGCGGTGAGGCGGAGCGCCTCGGCCGAAGCGCTGATCGAGCCGACCTCGTCCGGAGCGTCGTCTTCGTCGATCTGGACGCGCTGCAGGTTGGAGACCAGGGCCTCTTCGAGATGCTTCGGCTTGACGCTCTGCTCGGCGATCTCGCGCAGCGCCACGACCGGATTTTTGTCGCGGTCGCGGTCGATGGTCAGCTCGGCGCCGCCGGAAATCTGCCGCGCCCGCTGGGCCGCGAGCAGCACCAGATCGAACCGGTTCGGGATCTTGTCGACGCAATCTTCGACGGTAACGCGCGCCATGAAGCACTCCGCTTGGTTTCAAGCTATCGGGAAAGGGGGGCAGGTAGCCTCGGGGGCCCCAAAAGTCAATGTCCGGGGAGGGGTTGCCCTGAGGCTAAACGGCCCCCATTGCCGGGTGCGATGGCCGATCGAAACCCAGCCGAAGCTGTCCTTCCGGCCGCGACGAGCGTCGGCGGCAACCGGCTGACCCCGCTCCCCGACGGCCCGGAGCGCCTCGACGCCCTCATCGCCCTCATCGACGGCGCCAAGGAGAGCCTTCGCTTCCTCTACTACATGTTCATGGACGACGCTTCGGGGACCCGTGTGCGCGACGCCCTCGTCGCCGCGGCCGAGCGGGGGATCAAGGTGTCGCTGCTGGTCGACGGTTTCGGCTCGACCGGCAACATGGCCTTCTTCCAGCCGCTGATCGACAGCCCCGCCACCTTCTGCCGGTTCAGCCCGCGCTTCGGGCGGCGCTACATGCTTCGCAACCACCAGAAGCTCGCGCTGGCCGACGGGCGGCGGGTGATCGTCGGCGGATTCAACATTTCCGACGATTATTTCGGCACCCCGGAGACCGGCGCCTGGCGCGATCTGGGGCTCGAAGTGGAGGGGGACAGCGTCGCCTGCCTCAAGGGCTATTTCGACGATCTGTTCACCTGGGCGAGCAAGCCGCACGGCCGGGTCCGCGACCTTCGCCGGCTGCTCCAGCAGCACAGCGTCACCGAGGGGCCGCTCGACTGGCTGTTCGGAGGCCCGGCGCGCCGCCTCAGCCCCTGGGCCCGGGCGGTGCGCCGCGACCTGCTCAGCGCCACCCGCCTCGACATCGTCGCCGCCTATTTCGCCCCGAGTCCCGGAATGCTCCGGCGGATCGCCAAGGTGGGCAAGCGCGGCTGCGCCCGGCTGGTGACGGCGGCCAAGTCCGACAACAACGCCACGGTGAGCGCCGCCCGGTCGACCTATTGGTGGCTTCTGAAGCGCAAGGTCGAGGTCTACGAATATCAGCCGACCAAGCTCCACACCAAGCTGCTGGTGATTGACGACGTCGTCCATATCGGCTCGGCCAATTTCGACATGAGGAGCCTGTTCCTCAACCTCGAGATGATGGTCCGGATCGAGGACAAGGGCTTCGCTGCTGCCATGCGGAAGTTCGTGGATGGAGAGGTGGCGGCGAGCGAGAGAGTGACTTTGGAGACCCACCGCAAACAGCGGACTTTGCTCAACCGGCTGCGCTGGGCGCTCGGCTGGTTCGTCATCGCGGTCGCGGATTTCCGGATTTCACGGCGGTTGTATCTGGGTTCGTAGGGGGCGAAGGCGGGCGGCGCCTCAACACCGTCATGCCGGACTTGATCCGGCATCCATGAACACGGATCGAGTCCAGTTCGCGTAGACCTGTGTTCATGGATCCCGCGTCAAGCCCGGGATGACGTGGGTGGGTTGCCCCCCCTCCGCGTCAGTCCTTCCAGGCCCAGAAGAGGGTCGCCGGGGGAATGTTGATCCACTCGAAGCCCTTGTCGATCCGCTCGAAATGCGGGGCGATGAATTCGCGGACCTTGGGGGAGAATTGGTAGACCAGAAAGGCGCCGCCCGGGCGGATCGCAGCGGCGGTTTCCTCGGCGATCTTGGGGCCGATTCCGGCGGGAAGGGTCGAGAAGGGCAGGCCCGAGAGGATGTAATCGGCATGGTCGAAGCCGAAATTGCCCATGATCTCCCGCACGTCCGCGGCCGATCCGGTCACCGCCCGCAGGCGGGAATCGCGGAACTTGCCGTTCAGATACTGGGTGAAATCGGCATTGGTGTCGATCGTCAGCAGGATCGCGTCGGGCGCAAGCCGGTCGAGGATGTGCTGGGTGAAGGTGCCGACCCCGGGGCCGTATTCGACGAACAGCTTGCAATTGGCCCAATCGACCGGCGCCAGCATCTTGTCGATCAGCACTTTCGAAGACGGGATGATCGATCCGACCATCACCGGATGCTTCACGAACCCGCGCAGGAAATACCATAAGGGGCCGCCGCTGCCCCGGCGCGCGAAGGCGCGGGCGCGCTGTACCTGTTCTCCGGATAGGGTCATCTGTCGTCCCGAAAAGTCTGCTGAGCAGAGTGCGTTGGCAAATCAACGCGCCGATGGCAAGGGCGGGGCACGTTTCGGGAGCGATTCCGCGCTTTTCGGGACGGGACGCATCTTTTCCGGGACCTTCTCCATGGCGAGCCACAGCGGCCAGAGCGGATTGTCGCGCGAACGCTTCGCTTTGCTGTTCGCGGTGATGCTGGTCGCGGCGTCCGGAAACACCGCGATGCAGTCGCTGATGCCGGCGATCGGGAGGCAGCTTCACGTCCGCGATTTGTGGGTTGCGGTCGCCTTCAGCCTCTCCGCGGTCGCCTGGGTGGTGGCGGCGCCGCATTGGGCGCGGCGGGCCGACCATAGAGGGCGGCGGGCGCTGATGCGGCTCGGGCTCTACGGCTTCATCGTCTCGATGCTGATCTGCGGCGGGATATTGGCGGTCGGGCTGGACGGGCTTCTGCCGGGCGAGATGGTGTTCCTGATCTTCGTCTTCGGGCGCGCGATCTACGGCACCTGGGGCTCGGCCTCGCCGCCCGCGGTGCAGGCCTATATCGCCGCGCGGACCGAGGGGGAGCAAAGGACGACCCATCTCGCCGCTTTGGCCTCCTCCTTCGGGTTGGGCACGATCATCGGCCCGGCGATCGCGCCTCTGTTCATCTTCCGGCCGCTGGGGCTGTCGGGGCCGCTGATTGTCTTCGCAGGGGTGGGCGTGATCGTGCTCCTCGCAGTGGTGACCCGCCTCCCCGACGACACGCCGCGCTCCGCGGCAAGGGGGCGGGTGGTGACCTATCCTTCCATCGGCGCGATGAGCGGCGGCGGCGGCAACGAGGCGGAGGAGGAAGCGGCGCCGTCCTCGCGGCTGGCGTGGCGGGACCCGCGGGTGCTGCCCTGGCACATCGTCGGAATCGCCGGCGGCCACGGCCAGGCCGCCTTGCTCGGGACGATCGGATTCCTGATCATCGACCGGCTGTCGCTCCCCATCGCCGAGGCGCAGCAGTCGATCGCCCTCGTGCTGATGTCGGGCGCCGGCACCAGCCTCCTCGCCCAATGGGGTCTCATCCCCTATCTCGGCCTTACGCCCAGGCAATTGGTGATCTGGGGCTCCCTCCTCGCCGGCATCGGCACCGCCCTCTGCGGCCTCGCCGGCTCGATCTACGGAATCACCTTGGGCTTCGCGCTCTCCTCGCTCGGCTACGGCCTGTTCCGCCCAGGCTTCACCAGCGGCGCCTCCCTCGCCGTCTCCCGCGCCGAGCAGAACGCCGTCGCCGGCATGGTCACCTCGGTCAACGGAGTAGCCTACATCGCCGCCCCCGCCATCGGCGTGGGCCTCTACGAACTCTCCATGCCCCTCCCCTTCATCGCAACGGGCGCGCTGATGGTGGGTCTAGCCCTCTGGTCCCGGCTGCGAATGCGCGACTGAGGGGGGCGGGGGGCAGCGAAGATCGCGCAGGGACGCCTCCAGCATCCGCCCAACCACACAGGCGCCCACTTCTTGTGAGACGAACAACGCGAATGCGGTAAATCGAAACAGACCGCTTAAGCGGCGAAAGCGCGGGGATCGCCGTGGCCGGCAAGCCAAGCGGATGTAGCGGAGTTAGCTTGCAACCACCGTTTCGGTGCATTAGTTTGATGTTCAGCCATTCGGTTCATTCCGGATGCACGAGATAGACGAGCGAGCCGGCTCATTCCGACAACCCGCGATGCGGGGGCGCTTCGGCGCTTGGGGGGGGCCGGCTCCACTCGTTTAGGGGGTCGGTTGCTGAAACCTCTCTACGCCATTCTGATCGACGGCGGCTTCATGACCAAGAAGCTGCAAGGGCGCTTAGACCGGCACGTCACGGCAGACGACATCTGTGTCGAGAGCGCCCGTATCCAGGCTTTAGCAGCCGTTGCAGATTACGAGCTGCTCCGGATCTATTACTATGACGCCGCGCCGCTCTCCGACACCATCCAGAAACCTGTCAGCAAGGAACGTGTGAATCTCTCCGTCACGCCGAGGTCCCTTGCAGCTCAGAGCCTCCTTGCGAACCTCGTCCTCAAGCCGAACTTTGCGCTCCGGATGGGACAGCTCAACCTGTCTCCCGAGAAGTGGCGGATGAAGCCGTCGGCCGCGCGAAAACTGCGGCGCGAGGCGCGGCCGCTGCAGGACGACGATTTCGTCCTGGATATCCAGCAGAAGGGCGTGGACCTGCGCATCGGCCTCGACATGGCGCGGCTGGCGCTTCGCGACATGGTTCGTGCCGTAGTGGTCGTCACCGGCGATTCCGACTTCGTACCCGCTTTCAAATATGTGCGACGCGAGGGCGTGAAGGTCATTCTGGACCCAATGGGCCACAACGTCCGCCCGGAGCTGCGGCACCACGCAGATATCGTGCTCGAGTCCTGACGACCCTCTCGCGGCGGAGCGCCCTAGGCGTGGCTTAGACTAAACCTGAGACGCTGCCGACCGATGGAGCCCTATCGGTCAGCCGAGGGCCTATCCTACACCCTTCGGTCCCCTCGGCGTCAGCATCCCCGGGGAGATGAAGCCGATGCCGCCGGCGCCGCTGCTCATGGCATCCTGCTTCAGGCTGTCGCGGATCTTTTCGTAATCCTTTTCCATCTGCGCCGAGGGACTTCCTTAGCGCGAACAGGCCGGCTCGGCGGACGAGGTCCTCCATGTCGGCCCCGGTGAAGCGCTCGGTGCGCGCCGCCAGGTCGTCGAGGTCGACGTCCTTGGCGAGCGGCATCTTGCCGGTGTGGATGGCGAGGATCCGGCGGCGGCCTTCTCGGTCGGGAACAGGCACGTAGATGAGCTCGTCGAAACGGCCTGGGCGGAGGAGGGCCGGGTCGATGAGATTCGGACGATTCGTCGCTCCGATGACGACGACGGACTGCAATTCCTCGAGGCCGTCCATCTCGGCGAGGATGGTGTTGACCACCCGCTCGGTGACCTGCGGCTCGCCGAGGCCGCCGCCGCGGGCGGGCACCAGGCTATCGAGCTCGTCGATGAAGATGACGGTCGGCGCGACCTGGCGCGCCCGGGCGAACAGGCGGGCGATCTGCTGCTCGGACTCGCCATACCATTTGGAGAGGAGATCGGACGATTTGGTGGCGATGAAATTCGCCTCCGCCTCGCGCGCGGTCGCCTTGGCGAGCAGGGTCTTGCCGGTGCCGGGGGGGCCATACAGCAGAAAGCCCTTGGCCGGGCGGATGCCCATCCGGCGGAACGCCTCGGGGTTGCGGAGCGGGAGCTCGACGCCTTCTCGGAGGCGTTCGCGGGCGTCGTCCAGGCCGCCGATATCGTCCCAGCCGATGTTCGGCACCTGCACCATCACCTCGCGCATCGCCGAGGGCTGGACGCGCTTCAGGGCCTCGTCGAAATCCTTGCGGGTAACCGAGAGGTGATCGAGCACCTCGGGCGGAATGGTGCCGTCTTCCAGGTTGATCTTGGGCATGATCAGGCGGACCGCCTCGATCGCCGCCTCGCGGGTCAAAGCGGCAAGATCGGCGCCGACGAAGCCGTAGGTCTTGCGCGCCAAGTCGTTCAAGTCGACGCCCGGGCCCAAGGGCATGCCGCGGGTGTGGATCGCCAGGATCTCGCGGCGGCCGCTTTCGTCGGGGACTCCGATGACGATCTCGCGGTCGAAGCGGCCGGGGCGGCGAAGGGCCTCGTCGATCGCCTCGGGGCGGTTGGTGGCGGCGATGACGACGACGTTCTGGCGCGGTTCGAGCCCGTCGAGCAAAGTGAGGAGCTGGGCGACGAGGCGCTTCTCGGCCTCGCCCGACACCTGGCCGCGCTTGGGGGCGATCGAGTCGATCTCGTCGATGAAGATGATCGAGGGGGCGGCCTTGGCGGCTTCCTCGAAAATCTCGCGGAGCTTCTTCTCGCTCTCGCCATAGGCCGAGCCCATGATCTCGGGGCCGGCGATGTGGAAGAAATTGGCGTCGCTTTCATTGGCGACGGCGCGGGCGAGCCGGGTCTTGCCGGTTCCGGGCGGGCCGTGGAGGAGGACGCCCTTGGGCGGGTCGACTCCGAGGCGCTCGAAGATTTCGGGGTAGCGGAGCGGCAGCTCGACCATTTCGCGCAGCTGGTCGAGGGTCGTGCCCATGCCGCCGAGATCGTCATAGGTGACGTCGGCGCGGCGGACGTCCTGCGCCTCGGTATATTCGGGGCGGAGCTCGACCTCGGTGTTCGCGTCGATATGGACGATGCCCTTGGGCACGGTGGAGACGACCGAGAGGCGCACCTCCTGGAGCGCGTAGGCCGGGACGCTCAGCATCTGGCGCAGCTCGGGCGGGATGTCGCCGCGCTGGACCTGCTGCTGGCCCGCGGTCGCGACGACGTCGCCGGCCATGATCGGCTTCATCCCGAAATTGCGCTTCAGCGCCTGGGCGGAGCCGTGGAGGCGGAGGTTTCGCTGGGCGGGGGCGAAGACGATGCGCTGGGCGGGCTTCGAGTCGACCTTGCGGATGGTGACGAAATCGCCCGAGCCGATCTCGGCATTGGCGCGCTGGAGGCCGTCCAGGCGGATGATCTCAAGCCCCTCGTCCTCGGGATAGGGGCCGACCGCGCGGGCGGCGGTGGCGCGCTTGCCGCCGATCTCGATCACGTCGCCGTCGGCGAGCTCCAGTGCGGACATCACCGCGCGGGGAAGCCGGGCGAGGCCGCGGCCGCTGTCCTCGGGCCGCATCGTCGCCACCTGAAGGCGCCGCGGGGCTCTGTCGTCGTCGGCCATGGTCTCGTCACTCCTCGCGGCGGCATTCGTTACGGCACTGCAGATAGGGTGACGTAACGGCGCTTCCACCGGGGAGGGTCCGAGCGGGACAAAAAAAGGGCCGGTCCGTGAGGACCAGCCCATGAAAGTTTTTAGGAGAGGATGCCTGAAAGGCACGGTCTTTTTCCGCGCTGCACCAAAATTGTGCAAGTGCGAAGAAACATGCTACAGGTGCACAAAGTGCATCCAGCCGGTGAGGAATTCACGAGAGCGAACGGCTTGACCGGCCCGGTTGCACTGCAACACAAAGTGAGGGTTCCGACCAGGGAAGACGATGCGCCGACTGCCGCCCCTCACCGCAATCGAAGCCTTCGTCCAGGTCGCGCGCCTGGGCTCGCTCAAGTCGGCGGCCGAAGCCTTGGCGCTGTCCTCCCCCGCGCTCACCCGCCGGATTCAGGCGCTTGAGCGGTTCGTCGGCCATCCTCTGTTCGAACGGCGCCACCAGGCGATCCATTTGAACCCGGACGGCGAGCGGATGCTGGCCGAGATCGGGCCCTCCATAGACGCGCTGGCCCGGGCGATGGAGCGGGCGGCGGGCAATTCCGAGATGATGCGGCTTCGCCTCGCGGTCCCCTCGCTGTTCGCGTCGCAGCGGCTGATGCCCAACCTGCCGACCCTTCGCGCCCGCCACCCGGACCTCCACATCGACATCGACACCGGCGCCAACCGCATCGCACGGCTCGACGAGGGGCTGGACGCCGCGATCGCCATCGTCACCGAGGTCGACCCGGCCCTCTATTCGCGGCGGATCGACAGCAATTGCGTGATCGCGATCGGCTCTCGCGAGGTCCAGCAGGGCCCGAACGCCCTCACTTCCCCCGCCCAGCTCGCCGGCGCCACCATCTTCCTCCACCGCGACATGCCCGAGACCTTCGCTTACTGGCGCGACGCGGTCGGCCTGCCCGGGCTCGAGCCGCAGGCGATCGACCATTTCGACAGCGGCCAGCTGATCCTCGACGCCGCCGCCCAGGGGCTTGGGGTCGCCTTCATGCTCGAAAGCCATTTGAAGCAGTCCCAGGACCCGCGCCTCGTCAAGCTGTTCGATACCGCGGTCGAGAGCCCCTACAGCTACTGGTTCGCCTGCCGCCGCTCGGCCCTGACGCGAAGGCCGGTGAGGTTGTTTCACGACTGGCTGTTTGAAGAGCTGGCTTAGCGGCCGAGAGCAGCGAAGCGGACGCGAAGCGGCCCCTGCAGCAGCGAACGGACTCGCGCCACCGGCCGGCGGGGCGGCTGGCCCACCGCCAGCCGAGCCCGTCCGACGTCACGGCCGCCCGTGACGTCCTTACTCCTCTTTCAACACCCCCCTACAAACAATCCTCATCCCGCTCGTCGCCATCCCCCGGTCCCCACACATTCCCAACCACCTGCCCGGCCCGGACCCGGTCCCGCAACGCCACCAGCCCCTTGAGCAGCTGCCTCCGCACCTCGTCCGGGGTCGCCACCTGCTTCTTGAGGAACTCCTCGCGCACCTCCTTCTCGATCCGCGCGCGCACCTCCTTCTCGATCGCCTTGCGCCGCTCCGCCGCCATCCGCCCGTGCTTCTTGGGGTTCGACGCCATCAGCAGCATGCGCAGCATCGCGTCCGAAGGCTTGCGCTTCACCTGGACGATTTTGCCGTCGCGGATCACCACCTCCTCCGCCCCGATCGTCGCCCGCTCCCAGGCGAGCGTCTCGATCGGTTTCGCCGCCTGCTCCCGCGCCAGCAGGCACATGCGAAGGAAATCCGGATCCTTGTTCAGATGCCGGTAGAAGGTCGTATCCGACACCCCCACCGCCCGCGCCGCGTCGACGACGGTGCCGTATTTCGCCAGCGCCTTCACCGCCTTGCGTCGCTTCTCCGGCGTAAAGCCGTCCCTCCTCCAACCCCGATGCGCCATCGCCCAATCTCCCTTCCGCTCCCGCCTTTCAAATCCAATGAAAATGAAGATGCCGAGGCCACCGGTCCTTCTCGACCGCCTCCATCACCTCCGCATAGATCGCCTGAGCGATCGCCTCCTCGGGCGGATCCGGAAACTCATCCGGCTCCACCTCCTCCCAGTCGACGTCGGGATTCTCCTCGATCTGCCGGTCGCAAATCTCCATCACCCGGTCCTGCATCTCGTAAAATGCATCGAACCGCTCCTGCGCCCAGCAAAACCGAAGCCGCACCCGCTCCACCTTCCGCCGCGCTTCCCGCAGCGCCTCCGCCTCCGGCAACCCAAGCGCCCGCATCTCCGCCACCACCTGGGCCTCAACCGCCCCCCAATCCCGCTCCACCCGCGGCACCTGCATCCGTCCCATGCCCCTTCTCCCGCTCGCACCCGCCGCGAATCCCGCGACAGGCAACCGAGCAGTTTAAAACATAGAGAAGGGGGTGTAGGAAAGTTCTTTTTTTGTTCCGCCCAGGGCGAGCCTTGCGCAGCGACGCCGGCGCCAAGCGCCGCCGGAGCAGCGCCAGGACTCGCCCCCGCGCGGCCGGCGGGGCGCTTCGCGGAGCGAAGCGAACCCGTCCGACGTCACGGCCGCCCGTGACGTTCCTTGTCCTGGTCCCGCAGCTCCCGGAACACCCGGTCCGCCTCGGCGAGGTCCGCACCATTATGGATGCCGTCTCCATCGCCCTCAGGATACCAGCCCGGCACCTCCACCTCGCGAGACAGCGACCCGCAGCGGATCGTCTGCCTCCGCGTGCCACGGCTAAGCGTCTCGCCAGTTGTCGGGTGAACTCTCGCCTCTTCCATCTCGACTCTCCTTGATCGACGCATCGACGAGACCGACCGCGCTCTCCCGCGAACTCCAAAAAAGGATCCGACCCGGGAATGGATTGAAATGACGCCGCACAAGCGAGGCAGTTCCGGCGGAATGCTCGCCAATTCCGTCATCGTGAGTTTTGCCAGCTCCTGAGAAAGACACCTTGGAGGGACGGATGCAAGAGGCTCTGATCGTGGCGCGAAAGTCAGATCAGCCCGCGATCTCGATCCACCTTTGTCTCGGCGATTCGGTCTCTCGTCACTCCCCCGGTTCTTCAAAGTCATTCCAATTTACCCAGCGATTTAGTAACGACCTGCCTAGCGATAAAAGAGGGGGGTGATATGGGGGAACTGACAGAAGATGAGCGCCTTGAGCTTGCCACCGCCAGTGCTCTGAGAGGCGCTCCCGACGTCAGGAAGAGACTTCTCCTTGAAATGTCGGCAGGAACTCCGTCAATCACTGACCTAGCTTACGCTGTTAAGGTCCGCATCAAAGACGATTTCCGGATTGCCGAGAAGGTAGTTAGGAAACGCGAGGCCAAAGCTCCTGATTATGATGTGCGTCGTCTACGTGATATTGTCGGCCTCAGAATTGTGACACTTTATCGCCTCGATGCAATAACAATACTGCCCATTCTGTTAGATCGGATTTTTGATAGTTCAGGAAACGACGACTCGAACCTTTTTCTTAAAAATCCTATTGAAGAAGTAAAAATATATTCGCTCAATCCCATCGGCGATGCTCAGAATCTTGTGGGACGCCTGAGGCCGCTGTTTGACGCGCGAGGCTTGCTCGAAAAGCTGGAAGTCGAAAACAAACCATCAAACTATACATCAATACACATTGTAGCGTGGGCCCGGGGAAAATATAGCAGCAAATATCGAACTGTCCCAGTGGAGATCCAAATACGCACCGCATTTGAGGACGTCTGGGGGGAGATTGAGCACGGCCTAAAGTATAAGCCAAAGGGTCCGGCTGTCGATGAGGATGAGGAGGAGTTACAAAGGAGCACGATCACTCCCCATCTCAACGTTCTGGCAACATTGATCGACGGCATGGCTCAATATTCGGATCAGATCAAAATCCAGATTGATAGTCCTAAGGAGCGGAGAGTTCGCTCCATCCGGTCGCGCTTAGCCGAGAAGCCGCTCGAGCGGCTGATTGGTACGGACGGCATTCCTGTGGAACTCATGGAGTTGGTGCGTGACGCCGTAGGCCACAGTCGGATGTGTTTCGACGAAGCAGCGCAGACCGATTACCCCATGGCTAGGCACGTCGCTGCCAAACGGCGCGCAAGCGACGACTTGGCAACAGTGGCTAGTAGGGTACGCCAGAGTACCGACGTGGAGGAAGATAAGAAGCGGGAGGTGCTGTATGTCCTCGATATGGAGAGGGCGCTCCTATTATTCGAGTATGGCAATGGCCTAGCTGGAAGGTCGGGCAACGGCGCCTTGGTAGAGGCATCACGCATCTACAGCAGAGTTGAGAGCGAATTCCCAAATCGAGGCGCGGTTCAATACCGGCTAGCAAAGGTCCTGGACGCCCTTGGCGACTCCAAAGCGGCTCAATACAAGCTAGAGCAGCTTGTCGCGAACATGGATAAGACAGATCTGCACTCATCGCATTGGGTGCGCGCTGCCGCGCGCCGGTACCTGGGCGTGCTTTATTGGGAAGAAGGTCGTCAGGGGGGAGTCGCAAACGATGGACCTGAAGAGACCGGATGGCCCGCAGAGAGCCGAGAGCTATTCGGAAAGGCGTACGCCATCACCAAGCCCATCCTGAAGATGAGCGTCGAAGGCGCTGCGGATCCGAACGAAACGCAAGGGATTAGCGAAAGCGAGAAAGCGGTGAATAACCTGCTGTACTATGCTGTGGAACTGCTCATGGGTGAGGCCGAAGAGCATGATATCGCAGAGTACCACTATGTCAAAGGAGATCTTAGGGTTTATCTCACGTCGATGGAAGCGAGCACTTCTCCTGCGGCGGAGGATTTCAGGCATCTCGATACGTTGCGGCGGGCGTACAAGCTGTTGCGAGACCGCCAGAAAGCACGGTCTGTAACCGAGGCCCTTATTGAGGCCCTGAAGCAGAAAGGCATTCTGGACCGTCCCGGCGGCGGCCGCGAGGAGGAGATTCTTCACGCGGCGCTAGCGACGATCGCTTGGTGTGAGGAGGAGGACTGACCGTGCAACAAACGGGAGAGTCCGGGCCGGGAGTAGGGAACTTTGCGGGTTGCTTTCGCTTGACTCCCTGTGCGAGAAACCTTCTGAGGGCGCCGGTGACACGGGATTTAACGGTGTCTTCAGATGCTTCAGCTAGGATGAAGTGCCAAGGGAGGACCGACATGAAGATTTTCGAACCCAATAAGGACGATTAGGCGCGGATAGAGCGCTAATCCGGCGCATCGAAAGCCCGGCTCCGCCGGGCTTTCTTTTTGAGTCCCAGTCACAGGACGGGCATTCACCCGGAATGGGTCTAGCGAGCCATAGTAAGGTGGGGTACCTGCGGGGGTGACCCCAATCGCAGCTAGACCGAATTCGTCGCCGGTCATCACCCCCAAGACCCCCACCCTTCCC
>VBAE01000097.1 GCA_005882415.1 Alphaproteobacteria bacterium
CAGGGCGCCGTCGATGCCGTCACGGAGCAGTATCGGCCCATTTCGGCGATCGTTTTGCGCGCAGGATCGATATTTTCGGTAGCGCTAGACACTGCCTCGATCTGCAGGGTCGCGCCCGTTTCCGGCGCCTCCATCCTCCGCGATTTGGAGCGCAGCAACATCACCGGCGGGGGCAGCGGCGGCTATGCTCCTTCGCCCGCTTTGGCCGAGGCTCTTGGCGCTGCGGAGCCGGTGCCCGCAGGACGGACGCTCCGCCTCGAAAGCGATCCCGCCGAAGCGGACCGGCACTTCCCCGGAAGCCCGATCTGGCGCCGCTCGGAACCTGAGAATTCGTCTGAACTTGCCGGCCTAATTGCCTTGGATTTCGTGAAATGGCATCGCAGCGCCGCCTCCTGACCTTCGCCTGCGAGGGCTTCACGCTCGGCGCCAGCCTGGACGAGGCGGCCGGCCCGGTGGGCGTGCTGATGGTCACCGGCGGCACCCAGACCCGGATCGGCTCGCACCGCATGTTCGAACGGCTCGCCTCCGGCTTGGCCGCAGCGGCTTACCCAGTCTTCCGCTTCGACCGCCGAGGAGTGGGCGACAGCGAGGGCGAGGAAGCCGGCTGGCGGAGCAGCGCAGGCGACATCGCGGCAGCCGCCGCCGCTTTCCGAACAGAAGTGCCCCACCTGAAGCGGATCGTCGGCTTCGGCCTCTGCGACGGCGCCACCGCCCTCGCCCTCTACGCCGAGGGGCTGAACGGCCTCATCCTCGCCAATCCCTGGCTGGTCGAAGCCGAAGCCGGATCCCCCCCCGCGGCGGCCATCCGGGAGCGCTACAAGCAGCGCCTGACCAGCACCGAAGGCTGGAAGAAACTTCTCGCCGGTTCAGTCTCTTACAAGCAGGTGCTGAAAGACATTCGCACCATCGCCGGCACCGGCCCCTCCCCCCTCGCCGCCGAAGTGGCGCGCCCGATCAGGGAGCTCCCGGTCCAGTTCATCCTCAGCCGCGGCGACGCCACCGGCATCGCCGCGGCGGCGGAATGGGAAAGCGAAGCCTTCGCTACCCTGAGAGCGGCCAACCCAGCGCCCCTCGTCATAGACACCGACTCGCACACCTTCGCCCGCCCCGGCGACGCGGAAGCGCTGCTCGACGCTTGCCTCGACGCCCTAAGCCGCGGCTGAGGCTTCGAATTCGGCTTCGGCGAGGAAGCGTTCGGCATCGAGCGCGGCCATGCAGCCGGTGCCGGCCGCGGTCACCGCCTGGCGGTACACCTTGTCCATCACGTCCCCGCAGGCGAACACGCCGGGGATGTTGGTGCGGGTGCTTCCCGTCTCGACGTCCAGATAGCCGTCCTTGTCGAGGGCGAGCTTGCCCTTGAACAGCTCGGTCGCCGGCGAGTGGCCGATCGCGACGAAGCCGCCCTCCACATCGAGCCTCGACACCGCGCCGCTGACCGTATCCCGCAGATCCAGCCCGACCAAAGCCTCGGGCGTCCCGCCCGCGACGAACTGCGCCACCTCCTTGTTCCACATAACCCTGATGTTCGGATGCGCAAACAGCCGGTCCTGCAGGATCTTCTCGGCGCGGAGGCTGTCGCGGCGGTGGATCAGAGTGACGTCATGACTGTGGTTGGTCATGTAAATGGCCTCTTCCACCGCCGTATTCCCGCCCCCGATCACCGCTACCTTCTTGCCGCGGTAAAAAAAGCCGTCGCAGGTCGCGCAGGCGCTCACGCCCCTGCCCTTCAGATGCTCCTCGGACGGGATATTGAGCCAGCGTGCCTGCGCCCCGGTCGCAATCACCACCGTGTCGCCGGTGTAGACGGTGCCGCCGTCGCCGATCAGCCGGAACGGGCGGCGGGAGAAATCGACCTCGACGATCGAATCCCACATCATCTGGGCGCCGACATGCTCGGCCTGCTTCTGCATCTGCTCCATCAGCCAGGGGCCCTGGATGACGTCGGCGAAGCCCGGATAATTTTCGACATCGGTGGTGATGGTGAGCTGCCCGCCCGGCTGGATGCCCTGGACGACGATCGGCGCAAGGCCCGCACGCGCCCCGTAGATGGCCGCGGAGAGGCCCGCGGGGCCGGAGCCGAGGATGAGCATACGGGTGGAGTGGGTCTCGACCATGAAGCGGCTTTCGGGAGATAGGAGGAAGGCGCCCGAGATAGTGGCTGGTACGGCCCCGGCGCAAGCCGTTTGCGGGCCCCCGCCGGGCTTGATAGAGGGCGCCGACAGCTTTTCCGGAAGGAGTCCCCACATGCCCCACGACAACCCGCTCGGCCTCGACGGCTTCGAGTTCGTGGAGTTCACCGGGCCCGATCCGGAGGCGCTCGCAGGCCTGTTCACCGCCATGGGCTTCACCCATCTCGGCAACCACAGGTCGAAGAATGTCCGCCACTACGGCCAAGGCGATATTAATTTCATTCTCAATATGGAGCCGGCGGGGCAGGCGGCCGACTTCCGGAGCGCCCACGGCCCGTCCGCCAACGGCATGGCATTCCGCGTGAAAGATGCGCGTCAAGCCTTTGAAATGGCAGTGGAGCGCGGCGCCACCCCGGTCGAGAGCCCGCGCGGGCCCGGCGAGCTCGAAATCCCGGCGATCGAGGGGATCGGCGGCTCCTATCTCTACCTCGTCGACCGCTACGGCGCCGAGCAGATCTACGACACGGACTTCGAGCCGGTGCCGGGCGCTGTCCGGGACGGGGCTTCCGTCGGCCTCCACACCCTCGACCACCTCACCCACAATGTGAACCGCGGCCGGATGAACCATTGGGCCCAGTTCTACGAGCGCATCTTCAACTTCCGCGAGATCCGCTATTTCGACATCGAGGGCCAGCAGACCGCCTTGGTCTCCCGCGCGATGACCGCCCCCGACGACAAGATCCGCATTCCGCTGAACGAGAGCCAGGACGAGCACAGCCAGATCGAAGAGTTCCTCCGCGAATATAAAGGCGAAGGAATCCAGCACCTTGCCCTCGCCACCGACGACATCTTCGCAACCGTCGACGCGCTCCGGGCCAACGGCATCCGCTTCCAGGACAGCCCCGAAACCTATTACGACATGATCGACCAGCGCATTCCCGGTCACGCCCATTCGATCGAGGAGATGCGCAAGCGCCGCATCCTGATCGACGGGTCCCCCGAGACCGGCGAGGGCCTGCTTCTCCAGATTTTCACCGAGAACATGATCGGCCCGATTTTCTTCGAGATCATCCAGCGCAAGGGCAACCAGGGCTTCGGTGAGGGCAATTTCAAGGCGCTGTTCGAATCGATCGAGCTCGACCAGATCCGGCGTGGGGTGCTTCCCGCGGCTGCGGAGCAATAGTCCTCCCCGCGAGCGCAAGCTCGGGGGGAGGGGGACCACATGAAATGTGGTGGAAGGGTAGCGACCTCCGCGTCAGCGGCTCTCGGTAGAACCCACCAGCGCTTCTGCCTTCTACCCCTCCACCCCGCTACGCGGGGTCCCCCTCCCCCCGCTGCGCGCGGGGAGGACTTTAATCGTCCGCGCGGTACTCCGAGCTGCGGCTATGCAAGGTGCGCCCGCCGGCGGGTTCCTGGAAGCGGTCGCGCAGCTTGGCGGCGAATTCGACCAGCGCTTCCTGCATGTCTTCGGGAAGGCTCAGATAGCAGGAGAGGAGCTGGCTTGCGCCGGTGCCGAGCCAGTCGCCGTCGCTGCGGCGCGCCGAGAGGATGTAGACGACGTCGACCCCGGCTTCCGAGAGCCGCGCGAGATAGTCGGCGCGAAGCTCCCGCCGGTCGTTCTCATAGAGGCTCTGCTTGGGCACGTCGGTGCCGACCAGAGCGGCGAACTCCGCCTGCTTCAGCCCCAGCCGCTTGCGCTCTTCAGCAAGTCTCGCCCCGAAACTCATCGGTTTTGCAAAATCCTTCTTGACGGCACCCGTTTAACCGATGATTCTTCTCGCCGATTCGCGGAAAAAGTTGATCCATTATGGTGTCTAAGACTGCCGCAACAATTGCAAGAGCGGCTACTTGCGCGGATCGGCTCCTTTACGGGCTCACGCCAAGTGCGGCGGCTGAGACGAGGTGAGCCGTAGCGAAGCCAATCATCGCGAGGAAGTCCTGATCGCTGCCGCACGCGCCGTTCTAGCCTCGGTTCGGGTGCCGCTGGAGCAAAGGCAACTTCCGCCCCAGGCCACCGCATCGCTCCGCCTGCTCGAGACGGCGCTGGAAGCCTATACCGGTCCCGCCCGCTAGCCTCTCCTCCACATCGGCTGCGAAGCCTCGTGGCCAAGCGGCCGGGCCGGTGCGATAGTCTTCCTCCTTATCGAAGGGGAAGATCATGCGCTTCATTATGACGGTCCTTGCCGCATCTGCCCTGGCCGCACCCGCTTCGGTCGAGAAGATGAGCGAGATCGCGCTCCATTGGCCCGCGCCGCAGCCCGCCGAGCGGCCGCACCATGCGCCGGCGGGCGACGGAATGGGGGTAAGCCATGACGGCTCCACCCACGAAATCGCCTTCGTTCCGGGCCGGAATGAAGCGGTGATCTCCGGCCAGAATTACGACGCCCTCGCCCGGGTCGGTTCGGATGGGCGGGTGACCTATCGGCGGATGAAGGCTGGGAGCGGCCCGCACGGCCTCGGCTTCGACAAAGACGGACTGCTCTGGGTGACGCTCGAATTCGAAGGGCGGGTCATCGCCTTCGCCCCGGACGGGCGCAAGGTGAAGGACATTCCCGTGACGCTAGACTGCAAATCCTGCGTGGAGCCGGTCAACAGCCACCCCCACGGCCTCGGCATCGCCGACGATGGGCGGACGGTGTGGTTCACCGGCAAGGCGACCGGGACGGTCGGGCGGATCGCGACGGACGGCAGCCTCGCCACCTGGCAGCTCCCAACCATCGGCAGCCTGCCCATCTACATCCGCCCCGGCCCCGACCCCGCCGGCAAGGGCCGCGAGACGATGTGGGCGACCGAACTCACCGGCAACCGCATCGCGGCTATCTCGGTGACGCCGGGGGAGCGCTTCCCCAAGGCCGAAATCCGCGAGTTCGTCATTCCGACCGCCAACAGCCGCCCGATCGCGGTCGAGCGGGGGCCGGACGGGCTGATGTGGTTCAGCGAGGAAGCCGGCGGCAAGGTCGCCCGGATCGAGAAGGAAGGGAGGATCACCGAGTTCGCGATCCCCAAACCCCTTGGACGTCCCAACATGCTGCTCGCCGCCTTGGCTTTCGACCGCGAGGGCAATCTCTGGGTCCAGCAATATGTCGACCACGCCAATCCGAAGCCCGCGGGCGGCGACCGGATCGCACGCATTTCCCGGCGGATTCTCAGCGCTTCGCCCGGAAGCCTCAAGCCGACTGACTTCACCTGGTTCGCGGTGCCGACCAGCGCCAGCGTGATGCACCGGATCGCTCAGGGGCCGGACGGCGCGATGTGGTCCACCGAGCTCGAGACCGACCGGGTCGGGCGCGTGACCCGCTAGTCGACCTTGGCGATTTCCGACTCGACGGTCGCCACCTTCATCCCGAAACGGTGGAAGACCATCCGGTTGGAAGCGCTCCGGCCGCCCGGGCGGAGCGTGATCCACTGCTCGACCGTCGGCCCGTCCGACATCGTGTAGCGAAGGTGCAGCGTCGCCCCGGCGACCTCGCCCGCGACCTGGCCGCGCGCGTCGCTGATCGACCCGCCGATCCTGTTGCCGCCCGCCCGGACCAGCCGCCACGACCGCCGCCGCGCGGGCTTACCCTCCTCCTCCACCACCTGCTCGATGATCAGCGCCCCCCGCTCCATCCGCCCCCGCGCCCGGTCCTTCATCCCGTGCCGCCCCGAAAGCATGATCGCGACCGTGCCGGACCCCTGGGTGGACCCGGTGAAGAAATGCTCGAAAGCAGTGGCTGCTGGTTGGGGCGCAGCGGCCGGAGCGGCGGCGGCGACGAGGATAAGGGGGAGGGTATTGAGGGGCAAAGCGCTGCTTTCTCGTGGAATTGCCGCCCGCCTACAGCAGCTGCCGGCGTTAGAACAGCTTCCTGATCGTCAGACTCACCGTCCTACCCACCGGATCGAGATATGCCCCCTGAAGCCGGTTCGGGGTGTTGCCGTTGGCGTCGCGGACCTTTGTGCGGGAGTCGGTGACGTTGCTCACTTCGACGCGCACCTGGGTGTGCTTGGTCCACTCCTGCTCGCGCAGGAAATGGTGGATGCTGATGAAGGCGGCGAGGTTCAATTTGAAGATGGACGAGAAGCGGAGCTCCGATTCCGGATTGTCGTTTCGAACCCGGTTGGCACCGCCATACCAGCCGTCGAAATTGAAGCCGTTGCCGAGATAATTGACGCCGCCGTAGAAATAGCCCTGCACCCGCGGCGTGCCGCCGCCGGTGACGGTCTCGCCGTCGAGCAGGTCGAGCACCGGTGTGCCCGGGCGGAGCTGGAGGTGGTCCTCGAACTTCAGGGTCGGGCCGGCGCCGCCATAATAACTGATCCGCGGCGGCGGCGGGCCCTTCGCGTCGGGCGCGGGCGGCGGCGGCGCCTTGCCGATGAAGCCGTTCGCCGAGAGGACGAGGTTGAGGTGGCGCTGCCGCTCCCGGAAGAAGTTGATCGGCTGAAAGCGGACGGCGGTGAGCTGGCCGGAGGCGTCGCGGGTGACGAGCTCGGGCAGGATCGCCTCGACGCTTGGCGTCAGCGCGTAGATGGTGCCGGTCTGGTCGCGGATCCTGGTGTCTTCGTAGGTGGCGGTGAGGCGCAGTTCGCCCTGGGATTCCCGCCCCGGGTCAGGGTGACGATCTCGGTCTGGCCGGTGCGGTAGTCGAACACCGGCACGTTCTCGACGACCAGCACCGGGCTCGACAGCTCGGTGAGGCCGGGGGCGGCGGCGCTTCGCCTCGATTGGAGCTGGAACTGGACGCCTTCGAAGGGCCCCCAGCCGATCCCGAAGGTGGTGTCGGTCAATGAGCCGAAGCCGCCGACCCGGCGCGCCTTCACCGACGCGTTGAGCGACAGCTCGCCGATAAAGGGCAGGAAATCGCGCTTCCTGGAGGCGAGCGGTACGTCCACCGCGAGCGCGGCCTCGAAGCGGGCGCGGGCGAGGTGGAGCTCGAACGGATTGGCGCCACGGGTGGAGGAATCGGCGGAGGACTGCTCCGCTTCGACGGTGGCGGTGAGCCCCGCTTCCCCCGCGGGAAGGTGGATCGGCGGCGAGGAGACCACGGTCTTGGCGCCCAAAGTGTCGGTGCGAAGCCGCGAGCGGTCGGTGAGGCGGGCGGAGAGGAGCGATGGGTCGAGTGGCACGAACGGGTTAGCGCCGGCGCCGATCGCAGCCTGGGCTGCCGTGAGGTCGAGGCCGTGCTCAGCGAAGGTGCCGGTCTGCTGCCGGTCGATCGCCGCATTGAAATCCCAGCGCCAGCCGGAGATCGCGCCACGCAGCAAAGCGCCCGCGTGGAGGGTGGTCACGGTCTGATTGTAACGGAGCGGGTCGACCTCGACGAAAGCGCGGTGGAGGATCACGTCGCCCGCGAAGGGCGAGGCGGGGTTGCCCGCGGGGACGGTCAAAGTTCCGACCGCGAGGCCGCCGAGGCTCCGGTCGCGGCTCTGCTCGGCGGACAGGCTCAGCGAGGCGGAGACGGCAGAGCCGAGCCTGCCCGCGACCACCGCCTCGGCCTTCAGCGCATCGTTCTGGGCGACGAGGGTTCGGTACGGGCCGAAATCGAACAGGCGCGGCGCATTCGCCCCTGCGGCGAAACCGGCGAGGCTCGACCCGCCTTCCGGCACCGGCGCGACGGTGACCACCCGCCCCGCCGCGGCGGACAGCGCCGGGTCGATCTCGCCCCCGCCCGGAGCGGTGATATTGCCGATCGCGTCGAACAATATGTCCGGATCGGGCACGACGTCGCGCTCGGACTGGAACAGCCGGTCGGTGTGGCGCGCCTCCAGCGACAATGTGATGCGGCTGTCGCCCTTGAGCTGCGTGAGCGCCACATTCCCCTGCCCCCGCGAACTGCCGCCCTCGGTGGTGGTCCCGGCGGTGGCGCGGAGCTGGACCTGCCGGAAATTGCGCTTGGTGATGAAATTCACCAGCCGCCGCGTCGGCGGATAGCCGAACTTCAGCGCCGCCGCCTCGGGCAGCACCTCGACCTTCTCGATCGCCTCGGGCGGCAGAGTGCCGATCTCCTCATAGCCGGACACGCGCTGGGCGTTGAGCAGGAAAATCGGCTCCTGCCCGTCCCCCGACTGGGTCTGCGCCCGGATGGTCCGAAGCAATTCGCCAGTCGAAGTAGCCCCAGTGGCGGCAACTGCATTCGCATCCAGCACCGCCACCGGCGCTACCCCCCGCAGCGCCGACCCGCGCTCGCCGGTAACGACGATCTCCTGATTATCGGGATCCGCAGGGTCGTCCGGTTGCTGCGCGAGCGCCGGGCTCCCCGCCAGCGCAGCCGCCAAGCCGGCGAGGGAGACGGACCGAAGATGCACGCGGATCAGACGAGACGCGACTGCTTGACCGCCGCTTCGATGAAGCTGGCGAACAACGGATGAGGCTCGAACGGCCTCGACTTCAGCTCCGGGTGGAACTGCACCCCGATGAACCACGGGTGGTCCGGACGCTCTACGATTTCCGGCAGCCTTCCGTCCGGGCTGATTCCGGAGAAGATCAACCCCCCCTCCTCCAGCACGCCCTTGTAGTGGGCGTTGACTTCGTAGCGGTGGCGGTGGCGTTCGGAGATGGCGGTGGCGCCGTAGACGGTGGCGACGTGGCTGTTGCCGGCCAGGGTCGCGTCATAGGCGCCGAGGCGCATGGTGCCGCCGAGGTCGCTATTGGCCTCTCGGCGCTCGCGAATGCCTTCCGCGCTCATCCATTCCGTGATGAGGCCGACGACCGGCTCCTCGGTCTCGCCGAATTCGGTGGTGCTGGCGCCCGAGAGGCCGGCGGTGTTCCTGGCGCCCTCGATGCAGGCCATCTGCATGCCGAGGCAGATGCCGAAGAAGGGCACCTTACGCTCCCGGGCGAACTGGACGGAGGCGATCTTGCCCTCGCTTCCGCGCTCGCCGAAGCCGCCGGGGACGAGGATGGCGTGCATCGGTTCCAGCTCGGGCGTGATCGCGTCCATATGCTCGAACATCTCGGCATCGAGCCAGCGAATGTTGACCTTGACGCGGTTGGCGAGGCCGCCGTGGATCAGCGCCTCGGTCAGCGACTTATAGGCGTCGGGAAGGCCGACATATTTGCCGACGACGCCGATATTGACCTCGCCCTCCGGGTTGTCGAGCCGGTCCATGATGTCGTCCCAGCGCGAAAGGTGCGGCTCGGGCGCGTCGAGGATCCCGAAGGCGCGCAGGACCTCGGCGTCGAGGCCCTCGCGGTGGTATTGAAGCGGGACGGCGTAGATCGACTTGGCGTCGAGGGCGGGGATGACCGCTTCCTTGCGGACGTTGCAGAACAAAGCGATCTTGGCCCGCTCACCCTCGGGCAGCGGCCGGTCGACCCGGCAGAGGAGCACATCGGGCTGGATGCCGAGGCTGGTCAGGTCGCGGACCGAATGCTGGGTCGGCTTGGTCTTCAGCTCGCCGGCGGCGGCGATGTAGGGAACGAGGGTGGTGTGGATGAACACCGCATTCTTGTGGCCGCGCTCGTCGGTTCCGAGATCGTTCCTGAGCTGCCGGATCGCCTCGATGAAGGGGAGCGATTCGATGTCGCCGACGGTCCCGCCAATCTCGCAGATGACGAAATCGAGGCCGTCCACTTCGGCGAGGGCGAATTCCTTGATCGCGTTGGTGACGTGCGGGATGACCTGGACGGTGGCGCCCAAATAGTCGCCGCGCCGCTCGCGGGCGATGATGTCGCGGTAGATGCGGCCCGAGGTGACGTTGTCGCTCTGGCGCGCGGGCACTCCGGTGAAGCGCTCATAATGGCCGAGGTCCAGGTCGGTCTCGGCGCCGTCGTCGGTGACGTAGACCTCGCCATGCTGGTAAGGCGACATCGTCCCCGGATCGACGTTCAGATAGGGGTCGAACTTGCGGATTCGGGCTCTGTAGCCGCGCGCCTGGAGGAGGGCGGCGAGCGAGGCGGCCATCAGGCCCTTGCCAAGCGAAGAGACCACGCCGCCGGTGATGAAAATGAACCGCGCCATGGGAGGAACGGGTTAGCGGGCGCGGGGGCCGGAGGGCAAGGCGGCGAATCGCGTCAAGCGCGATATTTTGCGCCCGGCTGCCCTGCCCTGCCCTTTAGCGGGCCTCGCTCAGCGCGCGAGGTTCGAGGTTGCGGTTCCGTTGGCGGTGGGCGCGGCCTCGACCGACGGCGCCGCGGAGGCTGCGCTTCGGCCGGCCTGCTCGGCGGCTCCGGCGAGCGGATCGGCGGGCGCGGGTGCGGCGGGGGCAGCGCCGAGCGGTCCGCCGCCGACCGGTGCCCCGGGTGCCGTGCGGGAGAGGTTGGGGTCGATCCTGGTCGGGCCGGCGCGCATCGTCGCGAGGCCGGCGAGGATGATCGAAAGGACGATGAACAGGCCTGCGAGGATCGAGGTCGCGCGGGTCAGGAAGTCCGCCGCGCCGCGCGCCGACATCAGGCCCGACGGGCTTCCCCCGACGCCGAGGCCGCCGCCTTCCGAACGCTGCATCAGGATCACTGCGACCATCGCCGCGGCGATGATGGTGTGGATGACGAGCAGGAAGGTGAACATCGAGGGGGAAGCTTTCGAAATGCAGGGGAGTTGGCAGGCGATCTAGTCGATGGCGCGCGCAGGTTCAATGGCCCCGGGGGCTCACGCGCCGGTCGCGGCCTCGACGATGGGGACGAACTGGGCGGCGGTGAGGCTCGCCCCGCCGACCAGGGCGCCGTCGACGTCGGCGACTGCGAACAGCTCGCGCGCATTGTCCGCCTTGACCGAGCCGCCGTAGAGGATCCGGATCCGCCCGCCCGCATCGCCGAAGCGGCCCAAAAGATGGGCGCGGATCGCGGCGTGCATCTCGGCGATGTCGGCCGGCGTGGCGACATTGCCGGTGCCGATCGCCCACACGGGCTCATAAGCCACAACCAGCTCCGCCTCGCCGCGCGGATCGGGAAGCGAGCCGGCAAGCTGGGCGGTGACCACTTCGATGGCGCGGCCGGAGCGGCGCTGCTCGTCCGTCTCGCCGACGCAGACGATGGCTTGAAGCCCGGTTGCGAGCACCGCCTCGGCCTTGCGGCGGATGAGGTCGTCACCCTCCCCCTCGTCCGCTCGGCGCTCGGAATGGCCGACGATGGCAAGGCGCGCCCCCGCTTCCTTCAGCATCGCCGCCGAAACATTGCCGGTATGCGCCCCGGAGGCGGCCCAATGGCAGTCCTGCGCCCCGATCGCCATTCCGCCAGAGCGCGCCGCGGCGGGCGCGATCAAGGTGAACGGCGGACAGATCGCCACATCCACACCCGAGGCGGCCCGCGCCGCGGCGGCGATCGCCGACAGCTCCTGCAATGCCGCGATGCTGCCGTTCATCTTCCAATTGCCGGCAACGAGCTTGCGGCGGACGTGCATGGATTGCCCCTTTCGATGTGGCAGGGCGCGTAGCAAGGGGCGGCTCCACTGCCAAGCGCGCTGCTTGCGGGGCGGGGCGGCGGCTTCTATGAACCCTCCCCACTCCACTCCATCATCCCCGGACCCCCCATGCTCTCGATCTTCCGCCGCGGCATCGTTTCCAAGCTCATGCTCGTCGTACTCGGCATCGGCCTCGTCGCGATCGTCGTCACCGGCTTCGGCACCGGGGGGACGGGCGGCATCGGCGCGCTCGGCACCGGCAGCGGGGTCGCCTCGGTGAACGGCGAATCGATCAGCGAGCAGGAGCTCCAGAAGCAGGTCGACCGGCAGCTCGACGGGATGCGCCGCCAGCAGCCCGAGCTCGACATCGTGACCTTCCTGAAGGGCGGCGCGCTGGAGGAAATCCTCACCCAGCTCATCTCGCGGTTGGCGCTGACCACCTTCGGCCACGACAACGGCATCGATGCCTCGACCGAGATGGTGAACAAGGAGATCGCCCGGATCCCGCTGTTCCAGAACTTCGCCGGGCAGTTCGACCAGGCGACGATGGAGCGCTGGCTCCAGAGCCAGAAGCTGACCGAGAAGGAGCTGAGGGCCGAGATCGGCGCAATGCTGATCGAGCGGCAGATCGTGCTTCCGGTCGAATCCGCCGCCAAGGTGCCGCTGTCGCTGGCAGGCCCCTACGCCTCGCTCCTGCTCGAGCGGCGCGAAGGCTCGGTCGGGCTGGTCGCCTCCGCCGCGATGGGCGCGGGCAAGGAGCCGACCGACCAGGAAGTCGCCGCCTTCTATGACAAGAACCAGACGCGCTACATCGTCCCGGAGCGGCGGGTGGTGCGCTACGCCGTCGTCGCCCCGCAGGCTGTGGCGGCGCAGGCCAAGGCGACCGACGCCGAAATCCAGGCGGATTACACCGCCAACCAGGCCAATTACGGCCCCAAGTCCACCCGCGACTTGACCCAGGTGATCGTGCCCACCGAAGCCGCGGCGCGCGCGCTCGCCGCCAAGGTCGCCGGCGGCACGGGGATCGCCGACGCCGCCAAGCAGGCAGGTTTCGCTGCGGCGGTGCTTGCCGGCCAGACCAAGGAGAGCTTCGCCAAGGCGAGCGCCCCCGCGGTCGCCGATGCAGCCTTCGCGGCGGCGCAGGGCGCGCTGACCCAGCCGGTGCGCTCGGGCCTCGGCTGGCACGTCGTCCGGGTCGACAAGGTGAGTTCCACCCCCGGCAAGCCGCTCGCCGCGGTTCGGGGCGAGATCGCGACGCGGATCGAGCAGCGCAAATCGGCGGCGATCCTCGCGGACCTCAGCGCCAAGCTCGATGAATCGCTCTCCGGCGGCTCCACCTTCGACGACGTCGTCAAGGCCAACAAGCTGACTCCGCAGGAGACCGCCCCGATCACCGCCACCGGCTTCTCGCCCGAGAACCCCGCTTACCAGGCCCCGGCCGAGGTGAAGGCGGTGCTCCCGGTCGCCTTCGACATGGCCGAGGACGACGATCCTTCGGTCGAGAATCTGCCGCAGGGCGGCTTCGCAGTCGTTGCGCTGGGCCGGATCGTGCCCGCGGCGGCGCCGCCGCTCGCCCAGATCCGCGACCGGGTGAAGGCGGACTTCATCGCCCGCCGCGCCGCCGACCGCGCCAAGGCCGTCGCCCAGGCGATCGTCAGCAAGATCAACTCGGGCGTGCCGGCGGCCCAGGCCTACAGCCAGGCCGGCGTCCCGATCGGCACCCAGCAGATCGCCGCCCGCCGGGTCGATATCGCGCCCAAGAACGGCCAGGTGCCGCCGCCGCTGGCGATGCTGTTCAGCATCCCGCGCGGCAAGGCGCGGCTGATGCAGGCGCCGAACAATGGCGGCTGGTTCATCGTCCACCTCGCCAACGTCACCCCCGGGGACGCGAGCAAGCAGCCGGGCCTGATCGAGGCGACCCGCAACGAGTTCGGCCGGGCGCTGGGCGATGAATATAGCCGCCAGTTCCGCCGCGCCGTGGAAGCGGGGATGACCGTCAAGCGCCACAACGACCGGGTGCAGACCCTGAAGTCGCGGCTGATGGGCAACCGCACCGCGCAGTAGGGCCGGGGGGTGTCGATGATCCTGGTCGTCGACAACTATGACAGCTTCACCTGGAATATCGTCGACTATCTCCGCGTGCTCGGCTCGGGCGTGGAGGTGGTGCGCAGCGACGCGCTGAGCGTGGACGACGCGATGGCGAGCGGGGCGGACGGGTTCCTGCTGTCGCCGGGGCCGGGGCGGCCGGAGGAAGCGGGGATCTCGCTCGGCCTCGTTGCCGCCTGTGTCGAGGCCGGGCGGCCGCTGCTCGGAATCTGCCTCGGCCACCAGGCGATCGGGATGCATTTCGGCGGCGAGGTGGTGCGGGCCGGGCGGGTGGTGCACGGCAAGGCCTCGGCGATCGCGCATGACGGAAGCGGCCTGTTCGAGGGCCTCCCCTCCCCCTTCGCCGCGGCGCGCTACCACTCGCTGGCGGTGGCGCCGGCGGGGCTCAGCTCGGAGATCGTCGTCAACGCGTCCGCATCGGACGAGCCGATAATGGCGCTCCGCCACGCGACGCTGCCGATCCACGGCGTCCAGTTCCACCCGGAGAGCATCGCCAGCGAGCATGGCCACGCCCTCCTCGCCAATTTCCTCAGGATCGTGAATGAGGCATAAAGCTCAGGGGGGAGCCGATGCGGATACTGGTCGTATTGCTGTTTTTCTGGGCGAGCGCCGCGGGCGCTCAGGCCTGGGACCCGAAGCCGTGGGTCGACGACCTCCACCAGATGCGTTCCGCGATCGACGAGAAATATGCCAATCTCGACTGGCTGAAGGAGGAGCGGGAGGTCGATCTCGACGCGCTGTTCACCCGGGTCGAGGGGCGGCTCCGCTCCGCAGGGTCGGACGCTGCAGCGCGGGCGGTGCTCGACAGGCTGGTCGACCGGATCGGCGACGGCCATGTGGCGCTGAACTGGCCGGCGGCGAAGAGCACGGGGCCCGCGGCGCCTCCTCCTCCTCCGGTGCCCGGCGCAGCGGGGCTGTGCGGCCGCCTCGGCTATGACGCGCGCCAGTCGAGCCCCGGCTTCACCCCGCTACTGACCGGCTATCGCGCCCTCCCCTCCGCCAACGCCTTCCCCGCCGGGCTCGTCTCCGTCGGCGCCAAGAAGCTCGGCCTGCTCAGGATCGGCGTGTTCCAGCCGCAGGGCAGCCCTGCTCTATGCGAGGCTGCAGTGTCGGCGCTGACAATCGCCCCCGACAAGCCCTGCGACGAGATCTGCGAAGACAAGATCCTGACGTGGGTCTACCGCCGGATGACCAGCGACCTCGCCGTCCGAGCGGACCAGCTAAAAGCGGCGGGAGCCGACGCTCTCCTGGTCGACATCAGCGGCAATGGCGGCGGCTCGGAATGGGCCGAAGCCGCCGCCCGCATCCTCAGCCCGGTGCCGCTCCGCTCCGGCGAACGCGGCTTCGTGCGGGGCGAGCATTGGGCCAAGCAGTGGCGCGAGCTTGCAGAGAGGCTCCGCTCGGCGGCGAAGGAAGCGTCACCCGCCGACCGCGCCCGCCTGCTCGCCTGGGCCGCGGAAGCCGACCGCGGAGTCGCCGAGGCGGAGCGGCGCTGCCCGCCCGGCTGCCCGCGCATCGCCCGCCTGGGCTATGCCACCGGCCTCGTCGGCGCCGCGCCTGCAGGAAGCTTCGACGGCAAGCCCTGGGCCGTCCACATCTTCAGCATCGCCCAATTCCCCTATCGCGACTCCGCCTGGAAAGGCCCTTTGATCGTCGCCGCCGACCAGGAGACCTGGTCCGCCGCCGAAGAATTCGCCGCCCTCCTCCAGGACAATCGCGCGGCAATAGTCCTCGGAGCGCGCACCGGCGGCGCCGGCTGCGGCCACACCTGGGGCGGCACACCCACCGTCCTGACGAACAGCGGCGCGACACTCGAACTGCCCGACTGCGTCCGCTTCCGCGCCGACGGATCGAACGAGGTGCGCGGCATCCTTCCCGACCTCGCAATCCCGGTCCGCGGCAATGACGGACGCGCCTTCGCGGCCCATCTGTTCGAGGCTGCACTCCCCGCCGCCATCGCCAAAGCGGAGGCGCTGGGGAGCGGCGGGACGGATGCGGAACGATAAGGCTTGACAAGCGCCGCCTTCGTTTCCTACACGTTCCGCATTCGTTCCCAGGGGAGCCTTCGGACATGCTGACCCGCAAGCAAAATGAGCTTCTGACCTTCATCCACGGACGGCTGGAGGAGAGCGGCGTGTCGCCCTCCTTCGAGGAGATGAAGGAGGCGCTGGACCTCAAGTCGAAGTCGGGCGTGCACCGCCTGATCTCGGCGCTCGAGGAACGCGGCTTCATCAAGCGGCTGCCCAACCGGGCCCGCGCGCTCGAGATCATGCGCATGCCCGAACTCAAGTCCGGCATCGCCACCGCGCCGAGCAGCGTCGCGCCGCCGCGCGCCGCCAACGACGTCGTCGACCTGCCGCTCCACGGCCGCATCGCCGCGGGCATGCCGATCGAGGCGCTGGAGGGGCAAAGCAGCCTCCCCGTCCCCGCCGCCCTGCTCGGCCCGGGCGAACATTATGCGCTCGAGGTGGCCGGCGACTCGATGGTCGAGGAGGGTATCCTCGACGGCGATTATGCCCTCATTCGCAAGACCGAGACCGCCCGCGACGGAGAGATCGTCGTCGCCCTGATCAATGAGGAAGAAGCGACCTTGAAGACCTTCCGCAAGGAGGGCCAGATGATCCGTCTCGACCCCGCCAACCGCAATTACGACCCCCAGCGCTACCGCCCCGACCAGGTCCGAATCCAGGGGCGGCTCGCGGGCCTCCTCCGGCGGTACTGAGGACGGCGGGATGGCGGCACGGCTCAACTATGTCGAATTCCCGGTCGGCGAGATCGGGGAGGCCAAGGCGTTCTACGAGAGCGTCTTCGGCTGGACCCTGACCGCCTTCGGCCCGAGCTACGCGGCCACCCTCAGCGGCGACACCGACATCGGCCTCCAGGCCGACGCCAGTGAGGCAACGAAGGCGCCGCTCCCGGTGGTGGAAGTGGACGACCTGGAAGCAACTCTGGCCGCCGTCGAAGCCGCCGGAGCCACGATCACGCGCCCAATCTTCCCCTTCCCCGGCGGCCGCCGCTTTCAGTTCCTGGATCCGGCGGGCAACGAGCTGGCAGCCGTGAAGGCGGACGCGCACTAAGCGCGACGCCCCCGTCTCACCTCCGTCACCCTGAGCAGGACGGGTTTCGCGCCGCCTCGCCGCCTCCGCCTCGTCACCCCGGGCTCGACCCGGGTGTGGATTCACATTTGAAGTGCAACGGTTGGAGGAAGGCTTCGGCTGGGGTTTGGAA
>VBAE01000098.1 GCA_005882415.1 Alphaproteobacteria bacterium
CGCGTCCGGCGTCGCCGCCGTAACGGCGCTTAGCCCCACCTCAGCTCCGATAAAAGCGCACCACCGGCCGAGCGCATGGCGCACGCGCTGGGCGGCAGCGCGATCGATCATGGCGATATGTACCACATTCTGGCGGCCCAGCGCCAATGACAATATGGCTCTTTGCTCTGGAAAAACCAGCCCTTGCTCCTCCGCTCCGCCGACCCGCATCGCCTGATCGAGCCGGCGGTTGCCGTCCTCGCCGGCATCGGCGGCGTGGAGGAGGAGGCGGACCTCGCCCTTGCGGGCGGCGGTTTCGATCTTCTCGCCGCCAGAGACCAGAGTGCCCGCCCGAGCTTCGAGGCCGAGCCTGTCGAGCACGGACTGGCGAAGCGCTGAGGCGATCCGCTCGCCGAGATCGTCTGGAATCCTGATGTCGTTCGTCTTGAAAGCCCGGGCGAGGGCGCCCCTGAGCTTGCCCGATGCGAGCGCCTTGTCGAGCGCCGCCCGGTCCACCCCGATCCACGCCCCCCGCCCGGGCGCCTTGGCACGGACATCGGGCAGGATCTCGCCGTCCGGAGACAGAGCGAGCCGGATCAACGCCTCGCGCGGTGCCGCCTCACGGGTGAGGATGCAGCTCCGCTCGGGCGTGTGCGAGCCCCTCCCCTCCCTTGGCATAGAGGGGGAGCGGGGCTCCGGCTTCGTTACCCTTTCACGGGTCTCATTGGGAGGATTCCGCAACCGCGTCCTCCCCGGCCTTGGGCTCTTCGTCCTCGAACCAATGGGCGCGCGCCGCCATGATGATCTCATTGCCCTGTTCGTCGCTGAGGCCGTACTCGGCGAGCACGCCGCCCTTGTCCTCGCTGCGGTTGGGCTCGCGCTGGCGGCGCTGCTCGGGCCGCTTCTTCTGCACGAGCTCGTCGGTGGCGAGATCGGCGAGGTCGTCGAGGGTCTTGATGCCCGCCTTGCCCAGGGTCACCAGCATCTGCTCGGTGAGATAGGGAAGCTCGGCCAGCGAATCCTCGACGCCCAGCGCACGGCGCTCCTCGCGGGAGGCTTCCTCGCGGCGCTCCAGCGCCTCGGTGGCGCGGCTCTGGAGCTCGGTCGCGAGATCGTCGTCGAAGCCCTCGATCGAGGCCAGCTCGTCGAGCTCGACATAAGCGACCTCTTCCAGCGCCCCGAAGCCTTCGGCGACGAGCAGCTGGGCGAGAGTCTCGTCGACGTCCAATTCCTCCTGGAACATGGTCGAGCGCTCGACGAATTCGCGCTGGCGCTTCTCGGACGCGTCCGCCTCGGTCATGATGTCGATCGCCGAGCCGGTCAGCTGAGAGGCCAGGCGGACATTCTGGCCGCGGCGGCCGATGGCGAGGCTGAGCTGGTCGTCGGGCACGACCACTTCGATCCGGCTCTCTTCCTCGTCAATCACCACGCGGCTGACCGTGGCCGGCTGAAGCGCGTTGACCACGAAGGTGGCGAGATCGGGCGACCAGGGGATGATGTCGATCTTCTCGCCCTGCATTTCCTGGACGACGGCCTGGACCCGCGAGCCCTTCATGCCGACGCAGGCGCCGACCGGGTCGATCGAGCTGTCGTGGCTGATCACGCCGATCTTGGCGCGGCTGCCCGGATCGCGGGCGGCGGCCTTGATCTCGATGATGCCGTCGTAAATCTCGGGGACTTCCTGCGCGAACAGCTTCTTCATGAAGTCCGGATGGGCGCGGGAGAGGAAGATCTGCGGACCCCTATTCTCGCGGGCGACGCGCAGGATCAGCGAGCGGACCCGGTCGCCGACGCGGACGACTTCGCGCGGGATCTGCTGGTCGCGGCGGATGACGCCCTCGGCCCGGCCAAGGTCGACGACGACATGGCCGAACTCGACGCGCTTGACGACGCCGGTGATGATCTCGCCGACGCGGTCCTTGAACTCTTCGTACTGCCGCTCGCGCTCGGCGTCGCGGACCTTCTGGAAGATCACCTGCTTGGCGGCTTGCGCCGCGATTCGGCCGAACTCGATCGGGGGGAGCGGATCGACAATGTAGTCGCCGACGACGGCGCCCGGCTGCAGCTTCTGCGAATCCTCGAGGCTGACCTGCTTGAAGTAATCGTCGACCTGTTCGGTGACCTCGACGACCCTCCACAGCCGAAGATCGCCGGAAACCGGATCGAGCTTGGCGCGGATGTCGTTCTCGGCGCCGTAGCGGGCGCGGGCGGCGCGCTGGATCGCGTCCTCCATCGCCTCGATGACGATGGCGCGGTCGATCAGTTTCTCGCGCGCGACGGCGTCGGCGATGGCGAGAAGCTCGGCCTTGTTGGCGGAAACGGCGCCCTGGGCGGCGCTGGCGGTGGTAGCCATGTTCAGTCTTCCTCTACTTCTTCAATCTGTTCGATCTCTTCGATCTCGTCGGCGCCCTCCACTGCGAGGGGCGCGGTCGCCTTGATCAGCCGGTCGGTCAGGACGAGCTTGGCCGACTGGATGGCGGAGAAGGGGAGCGCGATCGGCCCTTGCCCCGGCACCTCGACCATCACGCCGTCACCCTCGGTGCCGATCAAATCGCCCGAGAATTGCTTGCGGCCGTTCAATTTCTCGACGAGCACGATCCGCGCCTCATGGCCCTTCCAGTCGTCGAAATCGGCGGGCCGGGTCAGCGGCCGGTCGATGCCGGGCGAGCTGACCTCAAGCCGATAGGCATGTTCGATCGGGTCGCGCCCCTCGGCCTCGAGCGCATCGAAGGCGGCGGAGATTCGCCGCGACAGGCGCTCGCAATCCTCGAGCGTCAGCTGCCGGGTGGCGGGATCCTCGGCCATCACCTGGAGGGTCGGGTCGGACGTCCCGCCGATCATCTTGACGCGCACGAGGGCGAGCCCCTCGGCTTTCGCCTCCGGCTCGATCAGTTCCTGCAATAAGGCGAGATCCGCCAAGCGCAGCTCCACAAACAAAACCCCTCCGCGCCGGCCCCGACCCCGGGACCAGCCTCAGCCATCTAGCGATGTCGAGGAGGTGAAGCGCATATAGGCGCGGTGCCGGACTGGGGCAAGCGGGGATTGGAGCCCGCCGATCGGCCTGGTTCTAGCGCCGGCTCGCCGCTGCGACCGCCCGGTCCGCCGCCTCATGCGCGGCGGCGACGGCCTTGGCGGCCGCCTGCTGGGCGGCGGCCATCGCCTGCCGAGCCTCTTCATGAGCGGCGGCGACGGCCTTCATCGCCTCCTCGCGCGCCGCTAACGCGGCCGATGCGCCGGCGGCTGGCTTCGGCCCGGTTCCGGCAGCGGCTTTCTTGGGAGCCGCCTTGGCCCCGGCCTTATCGGGCTGCTTGGGTGTCGCCATCTCCGTCTCCTTGTTCGCGCCGTCGATGAACGGCCGCTCCGCCGTCAGCCGGAGGGGAATTCCTGGACGATTTTACTGGCCGCCTCACCGACGGCGCCGAGGTGCGAGACCGCTTCGGAGACCATAGCCTGCGCTTGACCGAGCGCTTCCAGATAACGCGGATCGCCGCTGGCCAGGAACTGGGTGAGGGCGATTCCCGACGCGGTCGTCGCGATTGCGGTGCTGTGGCGCAACGCATCGACGGCGTCCTGGATGGCCAACGCCGCCGAAGCCGCGACCGCGTGAATGGCCTGGCCGTCGGCGCCCGTCAGAACGACCTGCGGGGCCATGGTCGCCTTTTGGGTCTGGTTGATCGCGTCGACCATGGCCGGATCGACATAGTCCGTCATGCCGCGCCGCCGCTTTTGCCGGCCTTGCCCGCCGAGGGGGCGGCCGCGGCAGCGATTCGCCCGAGCGCGGCCTGCGCGGCATCGCCGCCTTCCCCGTCCGCCTGGCTCTTCAGCAGCATGATCGCGGCCTGCGCCTGCGCTTCGGCACCGGCGACGAACTGGTCCGCGTTCGCCGCCGTCGCCGCGCCTTCCGGCAGGCGAGTCCCCGCGAGCCGGGCGCAGACGGAGGCAAGCGCCGCCGAGGCGATCGTCGAATCCGCCTGCTGCCGCGCGACCGCGTTCAGCATGGCGAGCGCGATGCTGTCCGCGCCCATCAGGCCGAGCATGGCGGCCGAAGTGGAGGGCCCGAGCCCCGCGGTGAGCGTGTTGAGCGCGGCGATCGAATCGGTGACCTGGCTGTTGATCGTGCTGCCGCCGTTCCCGGCGTCGGCAGCTTCGTCGGCTTCGGGCGCTGGCGCGCCGGTGCTGGTTTCGTCCGCCACGGTCTTAGAGGAGACTCTTGACGCCGGCGCCCGACCGGCCTTCTCGCGCGATCGCAGCCGAAGCGGCGGCATAGATTTGAGCGACCCCCGCGGTCGTCGCGGCCTGCGCCGTGATATACATCTGCTGCTGAGCGGCGGTCGCGTTATGCGCGGCATTGGCGAGCGCCTGGGCGACCGCCTGATAGAGATTGCCCATCGCCACGGCCGGCGAAACGCCGAGCACCTCGACATTCGCCTGAGTGATGGAATCGGTGATCTGGCTGTTGACGTGCGTCGGATACGCCATGCGGCGGTCCTTTCATGAAAAATATGGGAAGAAGGCCTGCCGGACTAGGGTTTATCCGAGCGCAATCCGACCTTAGCTGAGACCCTTGGCCGGGCTATTGAGGATGTCTTCGGTCGCGATGCCGACGGAGGCGGTATCGAGCGAATAAAGGGTGGCGACACCCATGGTCGTCGCGGCCTGAGATGTGACGTAGCTCTGCTGCTGCGCATTGGTCGCATTATGGGCGGCATTCGCAAGCGCCTGGGCGACTGCCTGGTAGAGATTGCCCATTGCGATCGCTGGAGCATCGCCAAGCACATGCGTATTCGCCTGCGTGATCGAATCGGTGATCTGATCGTTTACAGCGGTTGGAAATGCCATTTAAGCCCCCTCTTCTTGGCGTCTATTCTCAGCAACTGAGCTACTCTGCCGGCTAAAGCTGCACGGCGTCAGTCAAACGGTCAAGTACTTTCGCTCGTCACGAGATCGACCCACTCCCAGGAGGTGCCGGAGCTCCGGGATCGGAGAAAGCCGGGGTTCTCTCACCAGCCTTCGCCTCGCGCCTAAGTTTCAAAAAACTCAGGATTTTTTCCGCCCTGAGGAAACCAACATAGATCAGCCTCGTTGTTGGTGCGTCGCCGAGCTGTTTCAAAGGCCCTTGGCGACGGGAGGCCCCGACTCCGGCCTTTCCGCCACAACAGATTTCATAGACCCGAGATGGTGATGCGCGCTCTGATCATCGAGCCACAGATATTTACGTCCTTCATGATCGAGGATGCCCTGCGCGATGCGGGCTTCACCTCGATCGCGCTCGCGACGACCGAAGAGGAAGCGGTGGCTTCGGCCGAGGCCGAGCCGCCGGACCTGGTGACGTCCGCCGTCCAGCTCCGCTGCGGCAGCGGGATCGAGGCCGTGCGCAAGATCCGCCTGCGCCAGGACGTGCCGGTGCTGTTCATCACCCAGCAGGTCGAAGAGGTGGAGGTCGAGGAGCCTGACGCCCTGGTGGTGAAGAAGCCCTTCCTCGCCGCCCACCTGCCCCCGGCGATCGCCGAAGCGCAGGAGCGCAGCCACTAGGAAACCTTCCCCTCTCTCCGCTGTTGCCTCGCCGTGCCGCCGCGCTAGTGCGCGGGGACATTCTCACGGAGACGAATATGCGACGCCTCGCCCTCACCCTGCTGCTCCTCACCGCGTGCAATAGCGGCGGGGCGGAGGTAGCCAGCAACAGCGAAGCGCCGGCCGGCGGCGGGCGTCCGTTCCAGGTCCAGGCGCTCGGCACCTTCGACGAGCCCTGGGCGATGACCTTCCTACCCGGGACCCGCCAGGCGCTGATTACCGAGAAGCCCGGCCGGCTGCTGCTGTGGAGCGAGGGCGCGCAGCCGATCGTCGTGCAGGGCGTGCCCCCGGTCGACTATGGCGGCCAGCTCGGGCTCGGCGACATCGTCCTCCACCCCGGCTTCCAGCGCAACCGCCTCGTCTATCTGAGCTGGTCCGAGCCCGGCCCGAACGACACGCGCGGCCCTGTCGTCGGTCGCGCGCGGTTGGTAGTCGAGGGCAGGAGCGCGCATCTCGCCGGCCTACAGGTCGTCTGGCGGGCGCAGAAGGTGGACGGGCGCTACCACCACAGCCACCGAATCGCTTTCTCCCCGGACGGGCATTTGTTCATCACCAGCGGCGAGCGGATGAAGTTCACCCCCGCCCAGGATCTCGGCACCGATCTCGGCAAGGTCATCCGCCTGAACGACGACGGATCGGTGCCGAAGGACAATCCCTTCGCGTCGCGCGGCGGGGTCGGCGCGACGATCTGGTCCTACGGCCACCGCAACCTCCTCGGCCTCGCCTTCGACGGTGAGGGGCGGCTGTGGGAGAATGAGATGGGGCCCAAGGGCGGCGACGAGGTGAACCTCATCGAGCGCGGCCGCAATTACGGCTGGCCGGTCGTCTCCAACGGCGACAATTACGATGGCTCGCCCATCCCGGACCATCCGACCCGCCCCGAATTCGTCCAGCCCAAGGTGTGGTGGAACCCGTCCATCTCGCCGTCGAGCATGATCGTCTACTCAGGATCGATGTTCCCCGCGTGGCGGGGCAGCGCCTTCATCGGCGCCCTCTCCGGCAAGGCCCTGATCCGCGTGGCCCTGAACGGCACCGAAGCCCGCAAGGCCGACCAATGGGACATGGGCCAACGCATTCGCGAAGTCGAACAAGGCCCCGACGGCGCGATCTACCTCCTCGAAGACGGCAAGAACGCCCGCCTGCTGAGGCTTACGCCGGCGGGGAGATAGACCGCTTGACGCGGATCAGTCGAAGCGCGACTTCGCATATTCGGTGATGGTCGCTCCTTGGAGTTCTGCAGTGGAATTACCGGCGCGGACGAAGAAACGCTGTACCTGACCGTCCTTGACGAAGGCGGGCTTCGGACCTTTCTCACAGCGGACAAGGAGCACCCTGCCACCCTCCCCGTCTTCGAATTCGGGATGGATGTAGGGAAGGAACAGCGGGCCGAGGCGATCCCTGATCAGGCTGACGAGGTGTAGCGACATCTTGTCTTCGCTGGCGAAGCCGTCGGCGGCGATGCCGACCACATTGCCATCGTCGGACACGCCGATAAGCAGCGTCCCGCCTCCCGCATTGAGGAATCCAGCGATCGTCTTGAGCGCCGAGAGCTGGATTTTCTCGTCAGCCTGACCGGTATGAAGATTGGTGCGCAACGTCGACTTGAACTCGATCCCGACGGTTTCCCCGCTGGAGATGAGCTCGGCCACGCTCGGCTGCGCCGCCGCGCTCGGCGGTTCGCCGTCGCAAAGCACCTCCCAGGCGGAACGCACCACCTTCGCAATCCGCGATCGCCGGGCCTTGAGGAACTCGTCGTAATTCAGATTCCACCATTCGGCGGGTAGCCCATGCCAGAAGCGCATCTTGTCGCGCTCCTCGGAAGACATGCTCGCCTCCAGCTGCGGCACATATTGCGCGGGCGGCTGCGCGCCGATGGCGATGTTCTCCGGCCATTCGACCGGGGCGAAATTGGCAATCTGATTGATCTGCTTCTGGTCGTCGATGCCGAGACTGAGCAGATAGGCCCTGGGGAAAAGGTGGTGCTGCTCAAACGCCGCCTTGGAGCCTTGGACGGCGGGATCGGCCATCTCCGCGACCCTCATCGGGCCGTACAGCGTACGAGCGCCCAGCTTGATCAAGGCAGCCTGATAAGCGAAGCGGGATGGGCTGATGAAGCCTGACGTCGCAAGCTGCTCCGGCAGCCGGATGTTCCAATAATCCTCGGTGAGAACGCTGCCGCTGATGGCGCGCAGCCTGGCGACATAATCGTCCGCGTCCGCCGCGTTGCGCAGCAGGTTGAGGTCTGCATCGAAGCGCGTCTCGCTCGAGTTGGTGTAGCGCCCGGTGAGTGCCGCCATGAAGAAGAATTCCGCGATCGCCTGACGCATGGCCTGCTTGGACGCGCCGAGATCGCAAATCCCGATAAGGTAGAGCGCATAAGCGTAAACGATCGCCGTTTCGGAGCTGATCATCTTACCGGACCGGTAGCCGGCCAGCGTCAAAGCGCCGAGGAAGTGGTGCCAGTTAGCGAGATTCAGAACTCGTGCCTGCGCAGCCTTGAGGCGCGCAAACTGCTCTTCCCGCTTCGTCGGATCGTCGAGGCCGGTCACCGCGTCCTTGCCCCTGAGCAGCCGGTAGACATTCTCCAGCTTGGCGCGCTTGAGACCCACCGCGACCGCGGCACGAAGCAGTTGATCAGGCGAGGGGCGGATGAAGTGATTGTAGGGGGACTGTGCTCCTTCCCCTGGCTTAGCGGCATTCCGGGCAAAGGATTCGAGTTCGCTGCGGCCCTCGTCCCAGAAAACGGACATCAGGGTCAGGATGAAGTCGCTTTGGTTGAGCTTTTTGCCCTGACCGTTCACCCGCACGAAGATGTCCGCGACGATCTCCGCGGTGGCCGTGGAATTGATCGTGAGGGCATTGAAACTATAGGTCGAGAGGGCTGACAATTTACCGATTGAGGTTTGGATCCTCGCCGTCTCCTCCGGCGCAAGCTCCCTGACGGAGCCCAGCTTAGCCAGAAAATCCATCGCAAAGGCGACAGCGTTGACGGGGGGCTTCCAGAGCTCCGCCACGTCCGCGATGAACGCTTTATCCTTTGCAGTCGCGGCATTGGCCACTTCGAACCGCTCGGCGAGCGGATCGAAGGCGATCCTGATAACCTCCCGTTTGAAGTCTGCGCGGATCACTTCTGTCCCCGTCATTACCGCGAAGAGTGAGGTCAGGCGCTGCTGCCCGTCGACGATCGCCAAGGAGGGCGTGACCTGCTTGGAATCGGTGCCGATGCTTCTGAGGCCGGCGGCGCCAGTCTCCCATAAGAGTAAAAAGCCGACTGGATAGCCCTTGTACAGAGAGTCGAAAAGATCACGAACATTGGCCTTTGGCCATACAAACGGGCGCTGAAGTTCCGGAAGACCGATCTTGCCTAAAGAAATATCTGTGACGAGCGAACTGAGTGGCCAAGCCGTCGTTGTATAAAGCATGTTTTGGAAAGCCTCGAATTGCCGTGACGACTTGTCACCGGCAAACAGGCCAAGGTCAAGCCGACCTTGCTACACCGACAGCCTATCCAATCCTGTCAGTCTGCAATGACCCGCCGGTACCGGAAGTACCAGACTTCGTGGCCTTTGCGCCGGGCCTTCGCCTCGTATCGCGTTTCGGGCCAGCCGCCGGGGCGGGTCAGGAAGTCTTTCGCGCTTTCGGCGAGCCATTCGAAGTCGGTGCGCTGGTTCATGATCATCATCGACCAGCGGCAATAGGTCGGGTCGTCGGTGCCGAGGCGGAATTCGCCGCCGGGCTTGAGCTTGGCGGCGATGAGGTCGAGCGGGCCGTGGTTGAGCATCCGCCGCTTGGCATGGCGGGCCTTGGGCCAGGGGTCCGGGTGGAGCAGGTAGACCATCGTGAGGGCCCCGTCCGGCACCCGCTCGAGCACGTCGAGGGCGTCGCCCATGTGGAGGCGGACGTTGGCGAGGTGGCCGTCGCGGACGTGGCCGAGCGCGCCGACGACGCCGTTGAGGAAAGGCTCGGCGCCGATGAAGCCGTGGTCGGGGAGCAGGTCGGCGCGGTAGGCGAGATGCTCGCCCGAGCCGAAGCCGATCTCGAAGTGGAGCGGGCGGTCGTGGCCGAACAGGCGCTCGGCCGTCACAGGGCCCTCCTCGGGCACCGAGATGGCGGGGAGCAGCCGCTCGAGCAAAGCCGCCTGGCCTTCGCGGAGCTTGTGGCCGGAGCGGCGGCCGTAGAGGCGGCGGATGGTG
>VBAE01000029.1 GCA_005882415.1 Alphaproteobacteria bacterium
CCCGGGTAGGGAGCTTCTGCTTGACGACCTGGCGGTACCAAATGGCCTGGCAGGTGTGGCCCCACCAGACGAAGGCGGTGACGGACAGAACGCCTAGTCCAATGAGGACCACGTGCTCGAACTCGGGAGTCAGGTTCACAAGTACTTGTTGATTAAGGCGTCTACCATGGCACCGGTGAAGAGGCCAATGAACACGTAGGCCAGGCAGAACGGGGTGTGGAACAGGAAAGCCAGCACTAAGCTCGTCCAGCCCGTCATGCACTTAAGGCACTTAAACGGCTTGGTGTGTGGAAACACCCGCCACACCTTGACCCACGTGAAGGCAAAGCACAGGGCAGTCAAGACCACCAGGCTGCCAGGCATGACGCCTAGGTCCGGTTGGTGCCACTGGTGTGGGTTAGTCCAGCCGGTCTCGACTAGCCAGGCTCCTAGTTGGTAGGCCGCGAAGACAGTCATGCCCACCGCGACCCACTGGAGAATTGTCGATATGATTGAAACGGTTTTCATAGCTATGTGTGTTAGGACACGCGTGGTTGTGCATTAGACGCGTGTAGTTGAACTTAAATCATCAGCGTGCCGTGACAGCTGTCAGCCGCCTTCGTCGCGGCCTTGAGCCTCTTTGGGCGTTCCCCACAGCCACTCCAAGTGATGGTCCTCGATGCCCTGCTTGAACCAGTACAGGTCGTAGGCCTCACTGGACTCACCGACTGCTAGTACCATGCCCTCGAACCGCTGCTTGGCACCCTGCAGGGCAGCCTCGATGGTGGGCTGCATCCGCTCTTGAATGTGTGGGTGTAATTTCATGGTTAGTTTCTTATGTAGTCTATTAGCTTAGTGAGCCCGTACACCAGTGCGCCACCCACGCACCCCCAGACCACCGCGACGAGCAGGAACAGGAGCATCCCCTTCCACGTGTCAGTGTCACTGTAGCGGTGGTCCTTGTTCACTGGTCTAGGCGTTGTTTAATCTGTGCGAAGGCCTTCTTGACCGTCTTGAAGCACGAGACGTGTGGAATACCCGTCTCGGCCTCAATCTGGCGATAGTTGCCCAGCTTCATGTAGAGCTTTACCATCTCGCAGTCGTACCAGTACAACTCCTCAATGACTTCTAGCACCCGCTCCTCGAAGTCCTCCCTTTCCTGCCGCATGGCCAGCTCGTGCACCGCGTCGTCAGTGATGGCGACTTGGAGACTCTGCAGGTGTTTCACGGCCTGGGCGTTCGTGTCGTCCAGTAGGTTGTCCCCCGTCCCGTGCAGGTAGTTCTCCTTGAACTCCATGACCGGTCGGCGGTACTTCCGGTAGAATGGTGAGGTCGTGCTGAAGGCTAAGTTCATGACGACCCGTGCCGCGTAGAACTTAAGCTGGTGAGCGTCTGCCAGGCGGACTATCTTCTCTGGGTCAGTCTCGAGCAGGATGAGCGAGACTTCCGCCGCCAGGTCATCCTGTAGTTCCTTTGGTTCTATTTTACTAATGCACTGCTTGAAGTCCTTTGACTGCACCAGTGTGGTGATAGCATCGTGCGCTCTTTGCTTCATCAGCTCGTGTTTAGTTGGATTCCTGGTCGGCGGTGGTCCACCTTCCCTATTTGACCTTACTGTCGAACAATCTTGTAGCCTTCCCGGCTGAGAGCGTTCCAGATGGTCAGCGCGATGGCACTGTTCGGGGACGCACCCACTACGGACAAATACTTCTCTTTGCTTAGGCCCCGTGCCGTACCGGTCTCATTGGCCTGCACTTGGGGTTCTGGTACTCTCTCTGGGACGTCTTCGACGCTTCTGTTGCGGAAGAACCCTTGGCCTAGTAAGTTCTCATAGTTGTTGTTGGCCAGGTTTTCTCGTGCTTGTCTTAGTTCTTCATTGTGGTCAATGTTCATGTTAATCTCCTGTTCTTGATGGTGATATTGTGATTGTTAGCTCTCACCTACGGGTCGAACGAGTCGCCACTTTTCCTAAAGTGTTGTTCGCGTTGCTCGATAGTCCTTTCGTTGAGTGTAATTGTCCCCATCCACACTTGTACGATTGCTAATATGAAGAGTACGATAATGACCGCCTTCAGGGTTTTGCTCCTACGCCTGCTGTACAGGTTAGACACTTCTAACTCGTCCACCACGGCCCAGAGCAAGAAGGCGATGGTGATAATGGCTGTTGGCCCGGCGAAGTCTCCCATGCTACTTGAGGTTGAGCGTTACTTCAAAGATGTTCACGTCGGCCGGCTTCTGCTTGTTGTCCTTCTCGAACATGCCCAGGTACCTTCCCAGCATCTCAAGGGCCCGCATCTTGTCATGGAAACGGGTGCGCTTAGTCTCACCTACCTTGTTGCCTTCCGTGTCAAACATCTCAAAGACGTCTACGCAGATAAGCGCAGCGGCCGCCTCAGCACTAAGCTCAGACGGCCGCTTGAGGGCTCCCTCCTCCGTGTAGTAGTTCCTGATGTCCGCGAAGGCGATGTTGGCCAGCTCCTTCAGAACGCGGAATTGGTTGACCCCCACCTCCTCTAGTAGTTGTTGCTTCCGCTGCTTAATGTAATCGCTTACTTTTGGATTATTTAGAAGAGCGTTAGCTGAGACGCCCGCGTTCTTTTGACTGTAGCCTGCCTGGAGGGCAGCCTGGTAGCCGTTGAACCCGAGCTCAATGAACTTCTCGCAGAACAGTTGCTGCCTGGCGTTGAGCATCCCACCCGGTAAGGGTGGTGCCACTATGCCCAGTGCCTGCTTAGACTCGTTTAAGTACTCTGCTTCCATGCTGTTGTTTCTTTGTCGTCTGTTATATTTTTTCCCACACGTTAATCGCCTGATGACCTTCAGCAAAGTCTTCTAATCGCACCATGCAGTCCTGCAGGGAGTTCTTAAACCCAAACAGGGGGAGCAACATCATGACTGCTTCTGGAGAGGGCAGCTTGCCTGGCGTGCTCACTGAGATGGACAGGTGACGCACGTGAAACTTGGCCTGGTCCTCGATGGAGAACACCGCGCGGTAGTCCATTGGAATGAAGCAGACGTGCTGCTCGGACTCACCTACGGGTACTTCCTGCCCGTTGTACATGTCAAGCACCTCGTCTATGGTAACGGGGTGCTCTTCAGCGTACTGGACCACCTGGCTGATGGCTTGCTTCACGTGTTCATCTATTATCAGTGCTTTCAAAGTCTTTCATTTAGTCGTTTACTGCTAACTCGTACTTGTCTATTCTGGCCTTGACAGCGTCCATTAAGGCGGACTGCCCACGCGCCTTGCGGTTTAAGGCCGCCAGGACGTCCTCGTCCATCGTGCCTTCTAGCAACAGGAAGTGCACGATGACCTTGTGTTCCTGTCCTGGCCTTAAGAGCCTGGCGTTGAACTGCTCAAATAGTTCTAGACTCCAGTTCAACCCATACCACACCGCGATGTGCCCACCGTGCTGTAAGTTAAGGCCGTGACCTGCACTGGCCGGGTGTGCTATCATCAACGGCACCTTGCCACTGTTCCAGTCTCTCACGTCCTTGTCGGTCTTCATCTCCCGCACGTCCTTGAACCGCTTCTTAATGCGGTCCGCGTCATGCTGAAAGGAGTAGCCTACCAGGACTGGTTGTCCCTGGGCCTCATCAACTAACTGCTCGAGTGCGTCGAGCTTAAGGTCATGGATGTATTGTAAGAGCTTGTTGGTCAGGACAGCGGCATTAACAGCAGTGATTTGGGCGTCTCTCAACTGCAAGACTTGGTCTTCTTCAAACTCGTTGTACTTCCTACGAAGCTCTGAGTCCATTCTTATCTTAATGACGTTATCAATGCGGTCCGGTAGCTTGAGGTAGTCTTTCGCGCTCATGCTCACACAAATATCGTTAATTTTGTTGTAAATTAGCTTGTCGGCGCCCTGTTTTAACGCATATTTATAAACTACGTGGCCTGAGGCACTAGCTATCTCGAAGTACTTCCGACGGTACTCTGAGATGTTTAACCCAAGCCGTTCTCCACCGTCTAGGAGGTACATCTGGCTCCACAGGTCAATCAGACCGTTGGGGGCCGGGGTGCCGGTCAGGCCAACCACGCGGCGCACCTTTGGCAAGGCCATCTTGAGACTGCGGAAGCGTTGGGACTTCGGGCTCTTAAAGCTAGACAACTCGTCGATGATTATCATGTCGAACGGGAAGGCGGTCTTGTAGTAGTTTACTAGCCAGGTAACGTTGTCGCGGTTAATGACGTGGAAGTCTGCCGGGGTCTTCAGGGCCTGGATGCGTTCAGCCTCAGTGCCAAGAACAACTACACCCTTGAGGTCCTGCAGGTGCTTCCACTTGGCCACTTCCTGCAACCACACCGACTCAACTACCCGCTTCGGCGCGATGATGAGCGGCTTGCAGACGTCGAACCACTCGAAGAGCAGGGTGCGCAGGGCAGTAAGGGTGACAACGGTCTTGCCGAGGCCCATTTCCAGTAGCACGCCAGCCTTAGGCTTGTCCAGAATGTGTTGGTACGCGGTGTTCTGATAATCGTATGGGTGAAACACTTGTGGATGGGGCTTCATTTAACTTTCTTGTTTTAGTAGTGATTGCTTTAGTTTTGATTGTATTACTAGCCTGAAGTCGTCTAAGCTGTCCAGCACGTACACTTCCTGACCCAGGCTGCGGAGCCAGGCGTGCATCACGCGTTGGAGCGGTGAAGCCTCTCCACCTACTCGCTTCACCTCAACAAAGAATATCGGCACGAAGGGCAGGATGACAATCCTGTCTGGGATGCCACTGAACCCGATGGGGATGAACTTGAAGGCACGTCCACCATGCTTCCGACACTCCCTTACCATACTCTGCTCAATTGTGGTCTCGCTCTTTGCCATGAATTTCTTTTATTAGCTTGTTACAATGTTTCGTGTTACATGTGTACGCCTATGAGCTATGGCCATTTAGCATATTTTAACGCCATAAATACATAGCCTAAAATATGCTAAAACCATTATAGTCCTTTATATAAATATTTTGTAACATTGTAACATTTATTAATAACATATTTAAAATCAATAACTTATAGTCGTTACAAAGTTGTTTCAAAGTGTGTTACGTTACAACCATTTATCATTTTAATATGAGTTTAACAATTGCAATGTTGTTAAAATCATTAACATATCATCTCAGGTTGAACAGAGTTTTTTTAACATATTTTAACACTACAAGACCTTTGTTACAGTTTTACGGCACCAGCCACGCTCTGTCTTGTCTCCCACTCGTATCACCTTGTACTCCCAGCCCTTCATCTTCTTCATACTGTTCTTAATGCTCTTGGCTTGCGTGCGGCCGAGGTGCTCTACCTTGCCTCGAATGGCTTCCAACCAAATCTCTAAGATGGTTACTTTCGTACGAAACACCTTGTCTCCCTGACCTACGCTTGTGTCCCCACTCAGCCAGGCAACTCGGTCATAGATGTTCAACTCAGACCAGTTGCTCGTGATGGGCGTGTACAAGTACTCTTCAATTACGGTGTAATAGCTCTCCTGCTCCGTGTGCTTTTCTTGCTCCGCTTCCGCCATTTCTGTGATGGAGTGCGTCAGGTACAGGTCTTCACCCATGCCGTAGTAGTAACAAGCCTCTGCCCAAATCTGTCCACGTGTCCGCTCGTCTAAGCTGAAGACACTGTGCTTTGGCCGTCGCTCCCCGACCTCCACTGGCCAGAATCGCCGGTTGCCGGTGGGGTCTTGTAGGAACTCATCCTCGTTGGTCGTCCCAATGAACACGCACTGCCGTGGAAACGAGTTGACGAGTTGCCCGTAAGCCACCCTGAACCGGTCCTCCTGCTTGGCCACGAAGAGCTTAATGGTCTCTATCTCCGCCTTCTTCAAACCGGCCAGCTCGCCCAACTCCATGAGCCAGACGCCCTGCAGTTGCTCCATGGCCTCCTTGTTCTGCAGGCTGCCGAAGGTGTCGCTGTACCACGCACCTCCCAGGCGGTTAATGAGTTGGCTCTTCCCGATGC
>VBAE01000030.1 GCA_005882415.1 Alphaproteobacteria bacterium
CTGTGAGCGGCTCGCCACGCGGTTCGGCGGCGACACGCGATGCGATTTCGGCGAAGCGCCCGGCGGCGGCTACCGGGTCACCCTGTCCATGCCTTTGGTGAGGGCCGATGGCTGACCCGATCAAATTCCTGATCGTCGACGACGAGCCCTTGGCGGTCGAGCGGCTCCAGCTCCTGCTCGCCCGGATGGAAGGCGTCGCGATCGCCGGCACCGCGTCGGAAGGCGCCGCCGCGCTCCGCCTCGCCGAGGCGCTCGAGCCGGACGCGATCCTGCTCGATATCGCCATGCCGGGCATGGACGGGATCGACGTGGCGCGGGCGCTCTCTGGTTTCAAACGGCCGCCGGTGGTGATCTTTGTCACCGCCTTCGACACCTTCGCGGTCGCCGCATTCGACGTCGAGGCGGTCGACTATGTGATGAAGCCGGTCGCCGCCGAGCGCCTCGCCCGCGCGGTCGAGCGGGCGCGCGGGCGGCTCGAGGACTGGGGCCAGGCGCAGGGCGCACCACCGTCGGAGCGGCCGACGCATCTCGAGGAATTCTGGGTGTCGGAGCCGCGCGGCCTGGTCCGCCTTGCCGCCACCCAGGTCGACCGGATCAGCGCCGAGCGCGACTATATGCGGCTCCATGTCGGCCGGCGGAGCTGGCTGATCAACCACACGATCGGCAAGCTCGAAGACGAGCTCGACCCCGCCCTCTTCGTCCGCCTCCACCGCTCCGCGATCGTCCGGCGCGACTTCGTCTCCGGCCTGAGGCGCGACGACACCGGCCGCTGGTGGGCGCAGCTCCGCGACGGCGAGGAGCAGAAAGTCGGCCGCCTCTACCTGCACAACGCCAAGGGCCTCGCGGGCAAGGCTTAAGCGGGCGGGGCCGGAGCGGGGCGCCACCATGCGGCGGGCACCCACTTGCCCCGCTGCGCCGCAAGCCGGAGCAGCGCCAGGCCGCAGAGCGTCGCGATCGTGATCGCCACCACCGAGGCTTCCAGGCCGAAGCTGCTTCCGGTGAGGAGGTCGGGGCCGTGAAGCTGGGACTGGAGGAGGCCGCGCGCTTCATTGCCGGAGACCGGCACGCCGTAGATTTCCCCCTGGGTGAGGTTCCACGATGCGTGGATGCCCATCGACAGCCACAGCTTCCTCGTCAGCATATAGGCGGCGCAGAGCAGCACCCCGCCTTCGAGCGCGATGCCGATCGCGGCGAACCAGCTCGAGCCGGGATTGCCGAGGTGGGAGGCCCCGAACAGGAAGGAGGAGACGGCCAGCGCCGGCCAGCTTCCGAACTGTTCCTCGAGCCAGCGGAAGAGGATCGCTCGGAACAGGATTTCTTCGCCGACCGCCGGGGCGATGCCGTCGGTGACGATCGCGAACAGCAGGAAGTCGGCGTCGCCCGGGCCGGTGACCCGGTACAGGCCGGCGAGCGCCACCACCGCGACGATCGACGAGAAGAGCAGGAAGCCGGCACCGAGCCCCAGGGCGGTCTGTCGTGCCGCTCCCGGACCGGTGAGATCGTCGCGCGGCTCCCTGCCGAGCCGCCGGACGACCAATTTGTAGGCGAGCAGCATCACCACGGTCACCACCGCTTCGGTGATCAGATACACCTCGTCGGCGGCAACATTGCGGAGAGCCATTTCGAGGAGACCGGCCGTCAGCCCCGCAGCGCCCAGCAAGGCGGCGAGAGCGATGGCCAGGGCGACGAGGGGAGTCGTGAGGACCCGCTGCACCGGCGGACTTGTTGCGATCATGCTTGCACCGATTTCCGCACAGTCCCTTCGACCCGAGCCGCGATGCTGAACGTCCGGGCCACCGAAAGTCAAATGGGGAAACAGCGTGGCGGAGTGGTCACGGGCGCGAAACGAAACTCCGCGCGTCGGCGGCCGCTTCATGCTATCGGGGGCGGCGTTGGAGGGGGCCGCTTATGCCATATCCGCGCGCGCATTATTTCGTCTTCGTGGTGATGGGGGTGATCGCGCTCGGTTTCTGGCCGAGCTATTTCGGGGCCTGGACGGCTGCGCCCTGGCAGTTCCATGCGCACGGCATCGCTGCCAGCCTGTGGGTGACGATGGTCGCGGCGCAGAGCTGGACCGCGCATCACAGGCAGCTCGACCTCCACCGCGCCATCGGCAAGTCGAGCCTGCTGCTCTTCCCCTTCCTGATCGGCGGCCTGACCGCGATCATCGACGTCACCGCCAAAGGCTATGTCGCCGGCAACGATATCGGACGGACGATGTTCGGAGGCTCCTTCCTGATCGGAATCGCCGTCGCCATCACCGCTTACGTCACCGTCTACTATCGGGCGATGAAGTTCAGGCGGAAGGTGTGGCTGCATTCCGGCTATATGCTGACCACGCCGCTGATCCTGTTCGAATCGCCGTTCGGACGGATATTGAACGGCTTCATGCCGGGGCTGCAGATCCGGGGCATCGAGGACATCGGCCTGGTGATGCCGGCGATCCTCTGGTCGATGGCGCTGGAGCTGGCGGTGATCGCCGCGATCTGGCTGCGCTACCGGGCGAGGTCGACCCCGTTCCTGGTCGCTGCCTGCTTCATCGTCGCACAGATGCTGACGATGTCGCTGATGATCGACATGCCGGTGCTGAAGACGATGCTGGCGTGGCTCGGCCATCTGCCGAGCGCGGCATTGGTGCTGACCGGAATGGCGATCGGCGCGGCGACGAGCTGGGCCGGGTGGAGAGCGGGGAGCCGCCCTGCCGCCTCCCGTTCAGCGGCGGCGCAGCCCGCCTGACCGGACCCGCCGAAATGGGATGAACCACTGCCGTTTCCGGCAGTTATCCGCCTCGACCCTGGTTGAGGGGGAGGCAGCGTGGCAGACTCAATCCGCGAACCGCTCGAGGCGGACACCCAAATCGAGGCGCCGCCGCCGCCCGCGGGGATGATGAAGCTGGTCGGCGCGAGCGTCGTCACCGGCGCCGCCGACGACGACCCCTCGGCAATAGGCACCTATGCCAGCGCCGGCGCCCGCTTCGGGCTGGGTTTCCTCTGGATCGCCCCCGTCCTGCTGCCGATGATGTATGTCGTCGTCTATCTCTCGGCGAAGATCGGCCAGGTCTACGGCAAGGGCCTGTTCGCTTGCATCCGCGACCATTTCCCGAAATGGGTGCTGATGCCGATGGTGGTGCTCGCCTTCACCGGCAACATCATCGAGGCGGCGGCGGATCTGGGCGGCATCGGCGCGGCGCTGAACCTGCTCGTGCCGCTGCCCATCCCGCTGCTGGTGGTGGGGACTGCGGCGATCATCTTCGCGGTTCAATATTTCGGCTCCTACACGCTCATCCGGAAGATCTTCCGCTGGCTGGCGCTGGTGCTCTTCGCCTACGTCGCCGCCGCGATCCTGGCGCGGCCGGACCCGGTGGAGGTGCTACGGGCGACCTTCATCCCCCGCGTGCGGTTCAGCGCCGAATTCCTGTCGCTGGTCGTCGCCTGCATCGGCACGTCGCTCTCGGCCTATGTCTACACCTGGCAATCGAACCAGGAGGTGGAGGAGCAGATCGCGATCGGCCGGCGGCGGCTGTGGCAGCGCCAGGGCGCGACCAAAGCGGAGATGAAGCGGACCAGCCGGGACGTGCTGACCGGAATGATCTTCTCCAACCTCATCCTCTATTTCGGCGGCGGCGGCTCTGGAGCCGCTTGCGGGGCCGGCGGCGACCTGGCTGTTCGCGGCCGGGGTCGTCGGAGTCGGCTTCCTCGCGGTGCCGGTGATGACGACGGGAGCGGCCTATGATGTCGTGCAGGGGATGGGGCGGCAGGGCAGCCTCCACGACGCGCCGAGCGAGAACAGGCTGTTCTACGGCATCATTGCCCTGGTGACGGCGGCGGCGGTGGGGATGAACTTCCTGGGCTTCAACCCGATGAAGGCCCTGGTCTGGTCCGGCATCGTCCAGGGCTTTTCGGTGCCGCCCTTGCTCTTCCTGATGATGCTTCTGACCAACAGCCGAAAGGTGGTGGGGGCGCGGACCAACGGGCGGGTGACCAATTTCCTCGGCTGGGCGACGACGGTCGTCACCTTCCTCTGCACGCTGGCTTTGGTGGTGAGCTGGTTCGCCTGAGGGTTGCGGCGCAGTCCTCGTCCCCTGGGGATGAAACAGGCTGGAGGACTGCGCCGCTGACCTCGGGTTAGGCGATGACGGCTGCGTGCGCCCGGCCTGTTCGACGGAGGCGCGGCAGGAGTCGGCGAAACGCAGGCGAAACGACGAAGCGGCGCCTGCGCCCGACGAACGTCAGCGCTCGGTCACCCGATGGATAAAATCGGCAAGGTCCCGGAGGACCGGCGCCTTGCCGCGCAAGGGGCGGGCGAGGGCGGAGAGGACCGCGACATGGCCGATGCCGGGATAGACCGGCGCCTCCACCTTCACGCCCGCATCGCGCAGCTTCCTGGCGAGGCGAGCGCTCTGGACCGGGCGGACGGTCGTGTCCTCGACGCCATGGGCTAGGAAGGCGGGCGGTGCGCCGGGGCCGGCGAAGGAGGTGGGCTGGGTGGAGGGGAGGTCCTCTACGTCGCCGAACACCGCCTTGGTGACGGTGCTGTCGAGGGGGAGGAAATCATAGGGTCCGGCGAGGCCGGCGAGGCCCTTCACGGCGGCCCCCTCCTCGCCCAGCCAGCGCGGGTCGAGCGCAAGCATCGCCGCATTATAGGCGCCGGCGCTATGGCCGAGGAGGACGATCCGGTCGGGGTCGCCGCCGAAGCGTTCCGCATTGGCGCGGACCCAGCGCACCGCCGCGGCGCAGTCTTCGAGGAAGCCGGGATAAGGCGCGTGCGGGTGGAGCCGGTAGTCGGGGATGAAGGTGACAAAGCCCTGGGCGGCGAGGGCGCGGCCGGCGAAGCGATAATCGTCCTTGCGCCCGCTCTGCCACGAGCCGCCGTAGAAGAAGACCGCCACCGGGCGGCCGGTTTCTTTTTTGCGCGGGGCATAGACGTCGAGCCTGCCGCGCGGGCCTTCGGCGAAGCTCTGGTCCTTCGCCACCAGCCTCGAGACGCGATCCTTCGGCACCAGCGCGTCGAAGAGGGCGAGCGGAGAGAAGAGGACCCGGGCCATCGCAAAGCCTTGGCGGCTCGCCGCTGGAAGCGCAACGCATCGCCGCCACCCGCGTATTCCTGAGCGACCATCCCCTAAGAGGAGCGAAGGCGATGCGTGACAATAGCGGCGGCGGCAAGAGCAGCAACAACCGCGGCAACCCCACCCTGGAAGAGCATGAAGCCGCCCACGGCCGCTCGGGCGCGGCGATCACCGGCGACAAGAAGGTGTCGGGCACTCCCAACCGCGATTCGGCGCGGACGAAGTCGGGGAGTCCGTAATGAGTATGCCTCCCCATGAGCCGGCCCTTGAAGCCCAGGGCCGCGGCGAGCTTTTCGTCCCAGCCATAGGGGTCGGGGCGGAAGACGACGCGGCCGCCGTCCAGGTAAGCGGTGTGGTAGAGGAAGCGGACCGGGATTCGGGTGCCGAGCACCACCGAGGATTCCTTGCCTGAGGCGAGCGCCTTTTCGAACTGGTCGCGCTTGCCTTCCTGGTCGGCGATCAGCCTCGCGAAGCCCAAAGCGTCCTGGACCCGGGCGCAGCCGTGGCTGGAGTGGCGGTCGTTGGTCGCGAACAGCGCCTTGGCCGGCGTGTCGTGCAGATAGATGGCGTGCTTGTTCAAGAGGTCGAACTTGACGAGGCCGAGCGCCGATTTCGGCCCGGACTCCTGGACGATCCGGCCATTCTCCATGTGCATGTTCTGGGCCGCCATATAGCCGGGGCCCTTGGGCAGAATTTCCTTTTCCGCGATGGTGTCGGGCACCGTCCAGGGCGGGTTGGCGACCAGGCGCGCCATCGGCGAGGCGATTTCCGGCGTCTCCCAATCGGGCTGGCCGACCACCACCCGCGCCTCGTGCGAGAGGCTGCCGTCGCGCCAATAGCGAAGGAAGGCGCCGGCGGTGTTGACGTCGATCCGGGTGCCGGGCTGGCTCCGCTCCAGCCAGCGGCGCCGCTCGAGATTGACCGCGAGGATCCGGGCGCGGGCGGTGGCGCCGTTGTTCAGCGCCTCGATGGTGGAATTGCCGATCACTCCGTCTGCGTCGATGCCGTAATCGGCCTGGAGCTTGGCGACCCCGGCGGCAAGATCGCGGCGGTAAACGGTGGAGGGTTTCGCCGCCGGGGCGGGCTGGGCTGGCTTCTGGGCTTCCGCCTGGGCCGCGGGGAGGTAGCCGGTGGACCGGAGCGCCGTCTCGATCAGCGGCACCCGCGGGTCCCTGGCGCCGGGGTGGATGGTCTTGCCGGGCTCGATCGGCCTTGAGCCCTCGCGCGGGGCGGCGTTGCGGTAGCGGACATAGGCGTCGGACAGCGCCTTATATTCCTCGTCCTGCGGGGCGAGGCCGCGAAGCCACTCGCCGACATTGCCGCCCTCGACCGCATCCTGCAGGCCCTTGACGAGGTCCACCTTGGGCATCGGGATTTCGTAGACTTCGAAGATCTTCTTCGGGTCGACGATGCCGTTCGAGAGCGCTCCGGCATAGGTCAGCGCCGCCTCGGTCAGCGCGACCTCGCGCGCGGCGGGGCCGGCGTCCTTGGCGGCTTCCTTGAGGAGCTTGGCGCGGTCGATGGCGTGGCGGTCGGCCTCGCCGATCGCATCGGCGAGCTCCTTGGCGCGCTCATCGGTCCACGCCGCCTGCCAGCCGCGCGCCTCGTAGAAGCTTTTGGCTGCTGGATCGGTGACGAGGCTCTGAAGCTCCTCGGCGGAGACCTTGTCGGGGCTGACGGAAGCGGCGGCGTCCGCGGCGGATTTGGGATTGTTGTCGCAGCCCGCGACGGCGAGGCTCGCCGCAACCAGGGCGCAATACGCTACTCTACTCAACAACACTCGAACGCCCCTGATCCAGGTTACATTGCGGCGAGAACGTCCCCGCTGGCAGTAACGATCCACGGCGTTGCGACGAATGGCTTTTCAGGTGGGAGCCCGACAACGAAATGGGGGCTGACGTTGCCGCCAGCCCCCACTGTCCTCGGGCTCCTCATGTCGCCGGTCGGGACCGGCGGCCTCCTTGCCCGAGGCGTTTCGGCGAACCGCCGGAACCTTGCGGCTCGGCTGTCCTCCTGGAGCAGGGCTTTGCCCACGGGAGCTAGTCCCTGCATCCCCGCCGGGCGCCTTCGAAATCCCGCCTCGCATCGCTTGCGCCACGCTGGCCTGGCTTCGTCCGCAGCCCCGCCGCTGCCTTCGCTTCGTCAATCCCGGGGGGAATGATGAAGCTCGTCACCGGCTCGGAAGCTTCCGGAAGAACGGGCCCGTTTCCGGCCCCGGCCTACCTTCGGCCATGACCGGAAATTGTCACGCGGCGCCGAGTCGCGCCAGCACAAACCGCCTGTGGATAGCGAGGATAACGGGGACAGTTTCGAGGCCGATACGATCCTGTCCGCCACCGCACATTTGCGCAATCGCGGGTTACACTATCTCCTATCCCACCCGACATTTTCGTTTATCATGTGGGGCTTCCGGACCGGAGGGCGCTGATGAGACGCATGGCCACCGCACTCGCAGCGCTCGCTTGCGCAGCCTCGGCGCCCGCTTTGGCCGAGCCGAATGTCGGGAGCGGCAGCGAGGCCGGCGATCAGGAAGTGGTCGTTACCGGGGAACGGCTGGCGGGCAAGAAGCTGCACCAGGAGGCCGCCGAGTTCGTCAGGCGAATCGGCTTCGCCACCGGCCATCGCCCCGCCGCCCGCTGGGCCGACGCGGTCTGCCCGGCCGCTTACGGGCTCGCGCCTCAGCACGCCGCAATCGTCGAAGCCAAGCTGCGCCAGGTCGCCGCCGAGGCCGGGATCGAGCATCAACGGCCGGGGTGCAAGCCGAACCTCGCAGTGGTCTTCGTAGAGGACGGAAGCGCCCAGGCGCGGGAAATGGCGAGGCGCCTTCCGTCCCTGTTCGAGGAGGTCGGCCCGGTCGCCAAGGAACGCCTCTTCAAGGGCGATAGCCCGATCCGCTGGTGGTATTCGACCCAGGAGCTCGGCACCGACGGCCGCCGCCCCACCTCGGACTCGCCTTATGGCAGCAACGGGCGGACCAAAACCTTTTCCAAATTTCACAGCAGCATCGTCAGCACCGAGGTGATCCGGGCGATCCACTGCGCGGTGGTCGTCGTCGATGTGAACCGGACGGCGGGGCGCACGCTCGACACGGTCAGCGCTTATTCGGCGCTGGTCGCCTTTGCGGAGATATCGCCGCGCGAGCCGCCGCCGGACCGCTCGATCCTCGACCTGTTCGAGACCGCGCCCGGCCCGACCCGCGACCTCACCGAGTGGGACATGACCTTTTTGAAGGCGCTCTACCGGATGCCGCTCGACCGCGAAGCGCGGATGCACCGCGGCCTCCTCACCCAGGCGCTGGTCAGGAAGAAAGGCGGCTAAGGGGCCTTTGCGCAAGATGGATATGTTATCTCCTTTCGTAACCGAAATTTTCGTTTATGATGTGAAGCTTCCGGATCGGAGGCGCTGATGAGACGCACTGCCACCGCACTCGCAGCGCTCGCTCTCGCAGCCGCGGCCCCTGCTCTTGCCGAGCCGAACGTCGGCGAAGCGGCACAGGCCGGGGACCAGGACGTCGTCGTCACCGGCCAGCGCCTCACCGGAGAGCAATTGCACAAGGAGGCCGCCGAGTTCGTCAAGCGGATCGGGGTCGCCAGCGGCCACAAGCCGGCGGCGCGCTGGGCGGTGCCGGTCTGCCCCGCCGCTTACGGGATCGTCGATTGGC
>VBAE01000031.1 GCA_005882415.1 Alphaproteobacteria bacterium
CGTCATCATCGACGAGTTCACCGGCCGGATGATGGACGGCCGGCGCTGGTCGGACGGCCTCCACCAGGCGGTGGAAGCCAAGGAAGGGGTGACCATCGAGCCCGAGAACCAGACCCTCGCCTCGATCACCTTCCAGAACTATTTCCGCCTCTATCCCAAGATCGGCGGGATGACCGGAACCGCGGCCACCGAAGCGGCCGAATTCTGGGACATCTACAAGCTGAACGTCGTCACCATCCCCACCCATGTGCCGGTGAAGCGGATCGACGAGGACGACGAATTCTACAAGAACCAGGACGACAAGTTCGGCGCCATCGCCAAGTCGATCAAGGAGAAGCAGGAGCTTGGCCAGCCGGTCGAGGTCCTGAACGCCCGCTATCACGAGCAGGAAGCCCATATCGTCGCCCAGGCCGGCCGCCTGGGAGCGGTGACCATCGCCACCAACATGGCGGGCCGCGGCACCGACATCCAGCTCGGCGGCAATGTCGAGTTCCGGATCGGCGACGAGCTCTCCGAGATGGAGGACGGGCCGGAGAAGGACTCGGCGATCGAGAAGATCAAGCGCGAGGTCTCCGAGGAGAAGGAGCGGGTGCTCGCCGCCGGCGGCCTGTTCGTGCTCGGCACCGAGCGCCACGAGAGCCGGCGCATCGACAATCAGCTGCGCGGCCGCTCGGGCCGTCAGGGCGATCCCGGCCTGTCCCGCTTCTATCTGAGCCTCGACGACGATCTCTTACGCATCTTCGGGCCGCAGACCATGTTCGCCCGGCTGATGAACAAGAACCTCGCCGACGGCGAGGCGATCGTTTCGCCCTGGATTTCCAAGGCGATCGAGACCGCGCAGAAGAAGGTCGAGGCGCGCAATTACGACGTCCGCAAGCAGGTCGTCGAATATGACGACGTGATGAACGACCAGCGCAAGGTCATCTATGAGCAGCGCGCGGACATCATGGATTCGACGACCGTCGGCGACGTCGTCGTCGACATGCGGGCCGAGACGATCAATTCGATCGTCGGCGAGGCCTGCCCACCCAATTCCTATCCCGAGCAGTGGGACGTGCCGCTGCTGAAGGAGCGGGTCGCCCAGGTTTTCGGCATCGAGCCGCCGATCGACGACTGGATGAAGGAGGAAGCGGTCGAGCCCGACATGCTGGTCGACCGGCTCCAGGCGCTCGCCGACGCGCAGGTCGAGGAGAAAGCCGCCCAGCTTCCGGAAGAGAGCTACATCCAGCTCGAAAAGAGCGTCCTGCTCCAGTCGCTGGACCAGCATTGGAAGGAGCATCTCTCGATGCTCGACGCGCTCCGCCAGGTCATCCACCTGCGGGCCTATGCGCAGAAGAAGCCGATCGACGAATATAAGCACGAGGCCTTCGCCCAGTTCGAGCGGATGCTGACCGCGATCCGCGAGGACGTGACCCACCTCCTCGCCGTCGGCCAATTCAACTGGGGCCAGCAGGAGGAGGAGCTGCCGGAGATTCCGGACTTCATCACCCACCATATCGACCCGTTCACGGGCGAGGACGACAGTGCCGACATCGACGCCGCCACCGGCACCGTCATGTCCCGCCTGCCGCCGCTGCAGATGGACCGGCCGGAAATGCCCTCCGACCTCGCCCTCGACGCCCCGCTCAGCCGCAACGCGCCGTGCCCGTGCGGGTCGGGCCGCAAGTACAAGCACTGCCACGGCCAGATCTGAGGCTGGGGTAGGATGAAGAAAGGGCCGGGCTCCCGAGGGGGGCGCCGGCCCTTTTCTTATCTCGTCATCCCGGACTTGATCCGGGATCCATGAACACAGGTCAGCGAGAACTTGCCTCGAACCGTGTTCATGGATGCCGGATCAAGTCCGGCATGACGGGTTTGGTTCAGGCGCCGGCGCCTCTCCTTTGTCACCCCGGGCTTGACCCGGGGTCCATGAACACAGGTCGGCGAGAACTTGCCCGGTCCGTGTTCATGGATGCCGGATCAAGTCCGGCATGACGGGGTGAGTCACGCCATCTTGAAGCCTTCCTTGTTCATCAGCGAGGTCAGGCGGGCGTTCTGCTCCGGGCTCATCAGCTTGCGGAAGGCCGGGAAGACCTCTTCTTCTTCCATCCGGATATGCTCTTCCAGCATCGCGCGGAAGTCCCGCACTCGGGCGAGCCAGTCGGGGCTGTTCTTGGGCAGCGTCTCGAGTTCGTAGAGATAGGTCTTCACATAACCGTGCTCGCCGGTCAGCGCGTCGGCGTCGTGGGCGAGATTGGCCTGGCGGAGCGCCGGGTAGATGACGTTCTCTTCCTCATTGGCGTGCTTGGTCAGCGCATATTTGAGTTTGCCCAGCAGGGTGGTGCGCGTCGCGACCTGGCTGTCGTCGGTCGCTTCCAATGTGTCGAACAGGCCCTGGGTGAGGCGATGCTCGGCGGTGAGCGCGTCGACCCAGTCGCCGCTCATGCCGGTCGACATCTGGAGGAACAGCTTGCGGCCAACATTGGCGGCGATGCCGACGGCGGCGCCGGCTCACTGCTCGAATTGGATTTGCCGCTGCTCTTTTTGGTCTTGGTCTCGGTCGCCATCTGGCCCTCCATGATTTGTCCGCAGGAACAGCCGGGCGGGTGCTGAGGTTCCGGAGCCGGATCGAAGGAGGTGATTGTTACGGGGCTGAATTCACCCGCTTTTTCGTGGCTGCGGCAGGACGTTCGGACGATGCGGCGGACTGCGGAGACGGAAGCCCCGCGGCGTTCGTTCCGAGAGGGCGACACAAATAAAGGGAGTGCGCCATGAAAGCCCTCGTCTGGCACGGCAAGCAGGATATCCGCTACGACACCGTCCCCGATCCCGAGATCGAAGAGCCGCGGGACGCGATCATCAAGGTGACGAGCTGCGCGATTTGCGGCTCCGACCTCCACCTCTTCCACAATTATATCCCGGCGATGAAGCCGGGCGACATCGTCGGCCACGAAATGATGGGCGAGGTGGTCGAGACCGGGAGCGCGGTCAACAACCTCAGGAAGGGCGAGCGGGTCGTCATCCCGTTCACGATCAATTGCGACGAATGCGACCAGTGCCGGCGCGGCAATTATTCGCTGTGCGAGCGCTCCAACCGCAACAAGCCGCTCGCCGACAAGGTGTTCGGCCACACCACGGCGGGCCTGTTCGGCTATACCCATTTGACCGGCGGCTATGCCGGCGGCCAGGCCGAATATCTGCGGGTGCCCTTTGCCGATGCGACCCACATCAAGGTGCCGGACTCGATGACCGACGAGCAGGCTTTGTTCCTCGGCGACATCTTCCCGACCGGCTGGCAGGCCGCCGTGCAGTGCGACATCCAGCGGACCGACACGGTCGCGATCTGGGGCGCTGGGCCGGTCGGCCAGATGGCGATCCGAAGCGCGATCCTCTTGGGCGCGAAGCAGGTGATCGTGATCGACCGGCTGCCCGAGCGGCTGTCGATGGGCGCCGCCGCGGGCGCGATCCCGATCAACTTCGAGGATGAGAGCGTCGTCGAGCGCTTGAACGAGCTCACCGACAATAAGGGCCCGGACAAGTGCATCGACTGCGTCGGGCTCGAGGCGCACGCCAGCGGCCACATCGATTCGATGATGGACCGGGTCAAGCAGGCGACGATGATGGAGAGCGACCGCCCGCACGTGCTGCGCGAGATGATCTACGTCTGCCGCGGCGGCGGCGTGCTCTCGATCCCGGGCGTCTATGGCGGGCTGGTCGACAAGATCCCGTTCGGAATGGCGATGAACAAGGGCCTCACCTTCCGAATGGGCCAGACCCATGTCCGGCGCTGGACCGGCGACCTCACCCGCCGGATCGACGAGGGCCAGATCGACCCGAGCTTCGTCATCACCCACACAGCCGATCTGAAGGAAGGACCGGGCATGTACCGGGTCTTCGAGCAGAAGCAGGACAGCTGCATCAAGGTCGTGCTGAAGCCGTAACGCCCCGCATCGTCATCCCGGGCTTGACCCGGGATCCAGGAACACAGGTCGGCGAGGACTCTCCCCAAACCGTGTTCATGGACCCCGGATCAAGTCCGGGGTGACGGGTAGGTAGGAACTGAGAAAGGAACATCGCGTCATGAACCCCACTTCCACCTTGTCGACCAGCCGGCCGGACCGGAGCCTCACCACCACCGACCGGGTCGCACGCGGCCTGGGCTGGTTCTCGATCGGGCTCGGCCTGGTCGAGATCATCGCCCCCGGGCGGCTCGGCCGCGCCTTGGGCCTCGAAGGCCGCGAGCGGCTGCTCCAGGCTTATGGCGGACGCGAGATCGGCGCCGGCGTCTGGGCGCTCTCCGACACGCCGGCCCCCGCGATCTGGGCCCGGGTCGGCGGCGACCTGCTCGACCTCGCCACCCTCGCCGTGGGCCTGCGCGACGCCGACAGCGAGCAGAAGCGCAACGCGATCATCGCGCTCGCCGCGGTGGCCGGGATCACCGTCGTCGACCTTCTGACCGCCGCAAGCCTCACCGCCGAGACTTCGGAACGGAAGGGCGAGACGGGCCGCGACTATAGCGACCGGAGCGGCTTCCCCCAGGGCGCCGCAAGCGCCCGCGGCGCCGCGGAAGGGATCACCCCTGTGGACTTCCAGGTCACGGCGACGCCCGAGCGCGCGGTGGCGGCCCTCGAACCGGCGGAATAGCGGCAAACATCGGGCGAGAGGTGCTTGCAGAACCGGAAATCCGGCTGCTATAGGCGCCCTCGCCTGATGGCTGCTCCCCGGTAGCTCAGCGGTAGAGCATCCGACTGTTAATCGGATGGCCGATGGTTCGAATCCGTCCCGGGGAGCCAATTTCTCTTACATCGCAGCCACCGGCCCGTGAGGCTAGTCAGACCTCGAACTGCTCCATCGTGATCCGCTCGTCCAAAGCGTGCTCGGGATCGAAGAGCAGGGTCAGGGTCTGGGTGCGGTCGACCAGGACTTCGACCGTGCAGACGTCGCGCACCTCGTACTGATCGGCGACGGCGGAGACCGGGCGCTTGGTGGCGTCGAGGACGCGGACCAGGATTTTGAGCTCGTCGGGGATCAAAGCCCCGCGCCAGCGGCGGGGGCGGAAGGGGCTGATCGGGGTCAGAGCGACGAGGTTCGAGCCCAAGGGCAGGATCGGGCCCTGGGCGGAGAGGTTGTAGGCGGTGGAGCCCGCCGGCGTCGCGACCAGGACGCCGTCGCAGACAAGCTCGGGGAGCACCACCCTCCCGTTTACCGACACTTCGAGCCAGGCGGTCTGCCGCGTTTCGCGCAGGAGCGACACTTCGTTGATCGCGTGGTGGACGAAGCGTTCGCCCGACACCGTTTCGGCGACCATTTTGAGCGGCGCGACCGAGAAGGCGCGGGCGCCGCGGATGCGGTCGTTGAGGCCATCGAGGCGCCACTCGTTCATCAGGAAGCCGACCGTGCCGCGGTTCATCCCGAACACCGGGCAGATGCGCTCGCGGCTCAGCATCTCGTGGAGGGTCTGAAGGAGGAAGCCGTCGCCGCCGAGGGCGATCACCTGCTCGGCCTCGTCGAGCGGGACGAAATCGTAGCGCTCGAGGAGCATCGCCTCGGCGGCCTGCGCGGCCTCGGTCGGCGAGGCGAGGAGGGCCGTCGGTGTATCGGCGATCGCGTTCATCGCCGCTAGTGCTAGGGCCGCCCCGCGCTTGCCGCAAGCGCGGCACTTGTCCCGCGCCGGAGCAGGGCCGGGATTGGCGGCGGGGCGGGGGCGGGCTAGGAAAGGCCGTGGCAGCCGACGATCCTTCCGACCCCCCTCTCAGGGCCCCGACTCATGGCGGCGCCGCGCCTCTGTTCATCCTCTCCTTCCGTCACCGCGACGAGCTTACCGCGACCGCGGAAGGCGCCGGCTGGCAGCCGACCGCCGCGCGGCGCGCGCTCAATGCCGAGGCGCGGTTCATCGCCTCCGGAGCCTCGGTGGCGGTGGTGGACGCACGGGGTTCGCTTTCCGAGGGGCGGGAAGGGGTGCGGGCCTTAGGGGATGCGGTGGAGACCAATGCCGGGGCCCTTCTCGTCCTGCTCTCGCGCGGCGACGCAGGGGCGCTGGAAGAGATGTTCGCCGCCGGGGCGACCCACTTCCTGGTCAGCCC
>VBAE01000099.1 GCA_005882415.1 Alphaproteobacteria bacterium
GCGCCGACAAGATTAGGGGCGTCGAGCCGAGACAGCGGTTTGTCACCGAACAGGAATGGCAGACGATCCTTGCCACCTGTGAACGTATCGAAGGGGAGCAGGAGGAGAAGCGCGAGCAGACGCCGCAACGGATCAGGGGCTGGCTTCGGCACTATGTGGCATGGGCCTATAACTCTGGAATGCGACGGGCGGAGATTCTTGCGCTCACTTGGGATAATGTGCGGACCGTCGATGCCGAACACACCGTGGTCGAGGTGCTCAACTCCAAGAACGGCAAATCGCGCTTCGTTAGTTGCACGGCGGAAATGCGGTCGATCCTTGAGGCGCTGGAAAAGCTGGATCGAGCGGAGGGCGACAATCGGCTCTTCCCTGTGTCGATCACCACGTTGAAACGCGCCTTGACGGCGCTGTGGAAGGCAACGGGGTTGAAGGACGTGCGGCTTCACGATCTCCGGCGCAGCCATGCCACGATCCTGATCGGCAAGGGCGTGGACGTTCGCACGGTGGCGGGGCGCCTCGGCCATTCCGGCACGGCGATGCTTGCCAAGCACTACGCTGTGGACCGTGGTGACAAGGAAGCCGCAGCGGCGTTCGGATGATCCGCGAAGCGAAAGCGGAGCCTAGTTTCAGTCTAGCAAAGTCTAGCGGACTGGCCTCGCTGCCTGCCCCCGACAGGGCAACAAATCCGTTTTTCCTTGACAAATCCGCCGTTTTCGGATATAATCGCGGTATGGATAGAGGGGTTCTCCCTTCCCCATAACCTCACGAACCAGAGCAAATCCACCGTTTCGAAGCCGGGCTTCGCAGCGGTGTATTCGCTCGTCCCAATAAGGAGAAGCTCATGTCAATTGAGCCGGAATTTTTTACCGACAAGGACATTGCCCGCAAACTGAATCTGTCACCGTCATGGGTGCGGGGACAGCGGCACAAACGATCCAAGGGGATGCCCCATATCCTCGACGTGGATGCCAGATACATCGGGAGCTGCCCCCGTTATGTGAGGGCTGAAATCGACGCCTTCGTTGCCGCTATTGCGGGTTAAGGCGGATGTTCCATGACAAGACGATGCTGGAGGCGGGTTTTCCCGCCTCCCCAGCCCCTGTGGACGCTCTACAGGCGTTCGCGGAGTTCGATGCGTTCCCAGATGCCCATGATCGGCGTGACGGCTCCAGCGCCTTCCTACCGCCCAAGGGAGTGTGGTTTGATGAGGGATTCGATCTCCGCGATCCCGAAGGGGGCGAGCTGACACAAATAGCCCTGGGCGCGATTGCAGCCGTTGAAACCCGCATTCGTCAAAGGCGCGGGCCGGATGCGGCTAACCATCGCATCCTCGTTCGCAAACTTTTGGCCAACGGGCTGCGTTGCTTCTACTACCGCAACCCTTCGCTAGTCGCCTGTCAACGCAGGCACGATAGCTACAAGGACAAGCCCCACCAATGGCTCAGCGGCAAGGGCATGGCCAGCGCCACCGACCTATTGGCGAAGGCGGGCTTGATCGAGCTGTCGGTTGGCAAGTCCGGCACGGCATCGACCTACAGCGTAACCCAAGACCTGCTCTTCATGACGCTGGACGCGGGCGTGACCGAAAGGAGTCTCACCCACAGATTGCCCCCGGAACGGCTCGTTAGGCTCTATTGGACCAACAGCGAAGATGGGCTGCTTTTGAATTACGAGCCTACGGCGGAGACGTGCCAATGGACGGCCATTCTGGACGACTACAACGCCTTCATCGCGCAGCAGGAAATTGGACTGAACCTGTCGGATAGCGAAGCGGCGAGGCTCACAGCCCGGATGAACGAATGGCAGAGAAAGGGCTTGCCTCGCCTCATTCAGCCCGAGCTGATCCACACGGACCTGTATCGCCAATTTAACAATAGCTCGTTCGAGCAGGGCGGCCGGCTCTACGGCGGATGGTGGATCAACTGCCCCAGCGATTTGCGGCGATGGATCACGATCAACGAAAAGCCGACAGCCGAACTCGACTATTCAGGCTGCGCCATCCGGATGCTCTATCACGAGCGGGGCCTTGAATGTGAAGGCGATCCCTATCTTCTGGCACCCGTTGCGGCCTTTGAAGCGGCGCAAGGCCACCCGCTAGGACACTACCGGGAGGCCATCAAGAAATTGACGCAGACCCGCATCAACGGACGGGAACGGGACAAGGACATGATGTGCGACCTGCCCAGCGGTCGTTCATTCTCTCCCCGCTTTACGCGGGATCAGGTCGTGCGGATGATCGAGGAGAAGCACGCTGCCATTGCCGATGCGTTCGGCTCCGGTGCGGGGATATGGCTTCAACGCAAGGACTCTGATCTCGCATTGGCTATCATCACGAACTTGAGCGACAAGGGCATAGCAGCCCTTCCTGTCCATGATGCCTTTATCGTTGATGCTGACCACAAAGAAGAACTAAAACATGAAATGATTAGATCGTATCAGCAGATGTTTGGTTTTAGTCCAGTCATCAAGCAATCTTATTAGCAATCTCTCGTTTAAGGGAGCCGGTAAGGGCGCTTCCTAGCTTCGCTACTTGATTAGCATTAGCTTGGCGATTGCTGTCCGCAAGCGCGTTGCCCGCCTCGGCGGCAGTCTATCACCTAGTCCGATCCGGTGGACATCAAGCAGGTCGAAGCCGGATCGGATTCTTTCCAGAGTCACACGACGGTCAATGTGGCGGTCAGCCGGGCCGGGCAGGTCAAGCCTCCATTGGCCACCATCATCCATCCGCAAGGCGTAGCCTCGCCGTGTCCAGCATAGGGTGCCGGTGAGAACATGCTGGGTGCCGCGAGGCATTCTCCTCCACCTTCTGAGCACTGCCTTCGACCAGCTGGCGTATAATAGCCGTGGACTGAAAGTCATCATCCATTGCCTATAGTGGCAGATGGAGGAGCAGGCGCTGCTACAGGAGCTGGGAACGAGGATAAGAGCGCAGCGCAAGCGCATCGGCCTGACGCAGGAAGCCCGGGCCTTAGCCGCGAACGTGGATCGCTCGTACTACTGGGCCGTGGAGCGGGGGGGGAGCGCAACATCACCTTCACGGTCCTTTGCCACCTCTGCATCGCCCTTCAATGCGATGTAGCAACGCTGACCGAGGCGCTGCCACCCGGAGCATGATCGGAATTAGGTTGCGCTAACCCGAAACTGACTATCGAGGAACTCAAGCGACATGTTCTCGGCGATGGCGTCGTGCGGGATCAGCAGATAGTGCCACGGCTTCCCGCCATATGTTTCGGCATGTTCGGTCGCCCAGGCACACCATTGGACGGCCACATCCCGCTTCGCCAGCACGTCTTTGTCCTGCATCTGCGTGGCCATCTTCGGCTCCAGCATGAGGATGCGATCCGTGGTCTCCGCCACGAAATCGGGCTGGTATTCGAGGTGGTCATGGCCGCTGCGGTAGAACATCTGAAACTGACCCTTAGCAGGCCGCAACCACTTCAGTGATTCCCGCTCGAGGATGACCGCCAGCTTGCGCTCAGAATCCGAATGGAACTTGGTAACCGTCGAGAGGCATTTGCTGAACCCGCCGAACAGATAACGGGCCATATTGCTCTTGTCAGCGGGCGGCACGCGGTAATCGAGCGGCGCCTCACGCAGCGCGGTGTAGGCGCTTTCCCTCAGCTCGGTGAAGCCCTGCCGCACCTCGTGATGATATTCGACCGTATCGTCTTTCCAGAAATGGTCCTGCATCTGCGCGTGGACGGCGCGGGCAATCTCGCGCTGATGCAGCGCCAGCACCTGTCCCGCGTCCTTGTCCGAAAGGTAGGTTAGCAGGTGACTCACGACCTGCCCCGCCAGCTCGTAGAGCAAGTCGGCATGTTCGTCATAGGCGATGTCCGGGAAGTCGATGAGGCCGCCGACCACATAATCTTCAAGCCGACGCTCCAGCAGATTGCCTTGTGACAAACCGATCACATCAACCTGATCTGTCCGCAAATGCTTCGCCCACAATTCCTCGCTGGGCGCGGGATAGCGCATCCCCGACAGGTCGAGCGTGAACGGCTTGAAACCCGCCTTCACCTCGCCTTTCGGCATTACGGTAATCCGGGGAATGTCGATGGTGCGATCCGCCATCAACTTCGCGGTGGCCGCGATCACCGCCGCCATATCGGGCGCAGGCTTGGTGACCCCATCCAGCTCCATCTGAGCGGGCTGATATTGGCTCTGCACCTCGCGGACGATCTGCTCCTGCACGTCGGGGCGCGACAGGTAGGACACGCTCGGCACCTTGTCCGGTTCTCTGGCAAGCTTGCGAAACGCATCGTAGGCGAGTCGTGCGACGCGCATCTCATCAGGGTCGGTGAACGCCGGGATTGGCGGAGGGCCAGCCGACGCCGCACCGTCTGCCGACTGCGCAGTTTGAAAACCAAGGCTGCTCAAAATGGTCGGTGCAGAAACCACGGTCACGGTCTTTCGGGCAAAGTCCGCCTCATCGAGCACCAGTTGCTTGAGGCGGATGGGCGAATTGGGATTGTTCGCCTCGTCCACGATCTCTTGAAATCGGTCATGGGCGACGATGTTGAGGCGATCGACAGCAGTCACGCCGGTACGCTTGCCGTAGGGAAGGCGAAGCCCGCGGCCGATGCTTTGCTCGATCAGAGTGCGGGCGTTAGCCGCGCGGAGCGGGATGATCGTGTAGAGGTTGGTCACGTCCCAACCCTCTTTCAGCATGTTGACGTGAATGACTATCTCGACCGGATTGTCGTTTTGCTCGACCGTCAGCAGCTTCGCGACTGTCTCCTCTTCCTTCACGCTGGAATCGACCTGGATCACCTTGTCTGCGTAGCGGCCTTGGAAAAAGCCATCTGACTGGATCAGGCTCATCAGCTCAGCGGCATGGGTCGTGTCGCGGGCGATGACGAGGACGAACGGCTTGACGATCCGCTCGCCATTTTCACGGGCGTAGGTCTCAAGATCGACCTTGACGCTCTCGTGGAGTCGAACGCCGTCCTCCAGCTTCACCGTCTGGATCGCCTGGAGCGATTTCCCGGCCGGGTTGAAGTCGCGCCGGGTGACGACGGCGGGCTCCTTGACGAAGCCGTCCTCCATCGCACGGGCGAGCGGATAATCAAAAATGACGTTGCTGAACGGCACCAGCCCGCGCGGGCCTTCCACGAACGGGGTGGCTGTCAGCTCAAGGCCAAGCACCGGCTTCAGTTCGTTGATCGCGCGCATTCCAGCGGTAGCGCGATAGCGGTGCGACTCGTCCATGAGCAGCACCAGGTCCGACAGGCTCCCCAGATAGTCGAAATAGCTCTCGCCGATCTCCTCGCGGAAGGAGCGGATACGCGGGGATCGGCCGCCGCGCACCTCGGATGAGATTTTGGCGATGTTGAAGATATTGATTGTAGTCGGGAAAAGCTGCCCGCCCGATGCAATTTGCCGCTCGTAGGTTTCACCGGTCGTCAGCACGGGGGGAGAAATGGCAAACTCGGATATGCCCCTGAAGACGTATTTCGGCGTATTCGGTGTGAAATCGGCGATCAGCTTGTTGTAGATGGTGAGGTTCGGCGCGAGCACGAAGAAGTTGTTGATGCCGTGCGCCAGCTTCAAATAGGCGATGAACGCGCCCATCAGGCGCGTCTTGCCGACGCCGGTCGCGAGGGCGAAGCAGAGCGAGGGAAAGTCCCGCTCGAAATCCACCAAGAGGGGAAACTCGTTCCTGACGATCTCAAGCGCAGCGGCGAGATCGACGGCTTTGCTCGGCGGCACAATCTCGGTGACGCGATCTAGGATCTCGAGGCTGCGCCGTTGCGGCGGGCGGAGGCTGAGGCGGCCGGCGATAGCATTTACATGACGAAGATTGCTCACGCGGCATGTTCTTCGTCGAATAGGCTTGCCTGCGATCCAGCGGGTTCGCTCTTCACCTCCGCCAGCGGCAGATTGGCGACGTTGAGGCTGTAGTCGTCATGTCCCCATTCGCAGCGGCCGCGAATATGGTTCGGTATCTTGCGCACGGTCAGATTTGGCCAGAGTTCGGGATTTCCCCGGAAGGCGGCGCAGAGGATCAACAGCGAGCGGGCCTCGCCAACATCCTCGCTCAGCGCGATCAGTTCCTCCGGTCCCAGGGTTTGGGTGGTGACATACAGGAAGTCGCTTTCGGACGAATGGCCCTGCTGCCAATACACGTCTGGGCTTGGCGCGTAGGTGAAGCCCTCCAGCTTGCACAGCGCCTGCGCCAGCATGGCCGGGTCGTACTCCTTGCTGATGACCTCACGGCCCCATTTATCCTTTTGGAGTAGCGATGGCGCGAGTTCGTAATAGCGAAACCCGCCGCCTCCTTTCCATTCGAACGCCTTGCTGATCCCGCCCTGATCCTCGCCGTCGACCACCTTTTTGAGACGCGGAACAATGTGAGTCGTGGCATGATCGCCGATCTCTACCATGACCCAGCGCCGCCCCATCTTGTGCGCAACCGCGCCGGTAGTGCCTGAGCCCGCGAAGGAGTCGAGAACGAGATCACCGGGATTAGTAGCTATCTGCAGAACGCGTTCGATAAGCTTCTCGGGCTTTGGTGTAAGAAAGACGTCGTCTCCGGCTGCCGTTAACGCCCTTACCTCTGCTTTCGCCTGGGCGTTTTGTCCCGCCTCCTCGTGGAACCACATTGTCGCTGGAACAACGCCCTGCTTCACCTCGGATAGGTAACGCTTAATACGCGGAATCGAACGGCCATCTCGGCCCCACCAAACGCGCCCATCGGCGTCAAGATCTTTGAAGGTTGCTTCAGACACACGCCAGTAGGTTCCCGGAGGAGGCGTAAACACTACGCCAGATGGAGACAGGATTTCATAACTTCCCAAGCTATAAAAGTTTCGCGCTTGCACCGCGTTAGTCGTCCAAGGGCCTCTCGGGTCGTTGTCGGGATTTGTATAGCTCGCATTAAGCTCGTCGGATCTAGGCAAGAGATTACGACTCCAAGAGTCCGATGACTTTGCAAACACTAGGACATGATCGTGCATATCTGAAAGGAACCTGGCGGAGTTCTTTACAGTGTAGATCTTCTGCCAAATCACGTTTGCAATAAAGTTCGCTCTCCCAAAAATCTCGTCGCACAGCACCTTCAGATAGTGCGCCTCATTGTCGTCGATGGTGATCCACAACGAGCCGTCTTCAGAAAGCAGGCGGCGGATAACCTCTAGACGATCGCGCATAAGGCCGAGCCAGATTGAATGCTCCAGCCCGTCGTCATAATGAGTGAAGGCGCTGCCGGTGTTGTACGGCGGATCGATGAAGACGCATTTCACCTTGCCCGCGTAGTCCGCCTCCAGGGCCTTGAGCGCGAGCAAGTTGTCGCCGTGGACCAAAATATTGTCGAAAATGTCGTTTTCGCTTACCCTTGCAACGGCATGGTAGCTCTTTTCCGTATCCTCGATCAGGATGCGTGGCTCCAGCCGAGGCCGATTTTCCTTCCCCACCCAAGTCAGCTCGAGTTTCTGCTTTTTCGTCATGTCACGTCTTTGATTTGCGGCGCCTTGGAGGCGAGATACTTGAATAGGTCGACCTGATAGGGTTGGCCCGTTACGGACTTGGCCCGCAACGCCTTGAGCGTCGCATCTATAGCCACATCATACTGCCGGGCCATCAGCCTACGGATGACGTCCAGGGTCCGGTCCTGGTTCTTTGAAATTGCGAGAGGGCCCGGCCAGGAGATCGACTGGATTATATCCCAAAGATGCTGGCGCAATTTATCGTAAGGCGCGCTGCCCAATGACCTGAGTTTCTGCATCTGAACCAGATCGTTCCCGCCGATCACCTCTCGAAACTGCTTCGCGAAAACGAACCCCATCGCATATTCGCTATGCTTGTAGGCTTTGCGCTCATCATACCAGCAGCCGCGCACGGAGGCCGCCACCTGTTCCCTGATATAACGGTAAACAGAGACCGCATTCGCCAGCCTGATTGAGCTCAGCGACTGGCTGAAAATCTGCTTGTAGGGTTCCCCATCAGTCTTCTGGAAATCGGGGAGTGACCGCTTCATCCACACCGGATACCGCGGGTCGAGTTCGAGCAGTGCCAGCGCCTGAATGGCTTCCGCGACCATGATACGATTTGGATTGTAGCCCGTCACCGTCTCCCCAACGCGATAGACATACTCGATATCCAGGTGCTGCAACTCGCGCCGAATTCGTTCCTGCTCCTCGTCAAGCGCAGCGAAGGCGATCTCTTTCACATCGTTCTGGTGGTTACGGGCGCGGGTCACGTCCTTGCCGAAATCCCCCTCTGCATCCGCTTTGATCAGCGTGATCATCACGTTGGCATCGGAAATGTCCGCGTCAGGATTCTCGGCAACGAAAGTGGCGGTCGACGCGACGGTCTGTGCCCCGTTGATGACTGAAAAGCCGCTGAGTTCGAATTCGCGATACTCGGTTTTCACCCCGCCTTTGGGAGCAATCTCCTCGCAGAGCGCGGTCACGCCGTTATTCAGATATTGGAATCGCCCGGGCTTCGTTGCCAAGGTTCCCATGATTGCTTCGTTCACCGGCGTCTTGTGGCCGAGCCAGGTGCGGATGTTTTTCTGGTAGAGCGCCTTTCCGTGCTTCTTGTGCAGGTCGGCCAGGTCGGAGAGTGCCACCGTCCCATAATAAGCAATCTTTGGTTCGGTCGCCTCACCGTAATTGTGCAGCTTGATGCGGCAGTTGACGGGCTCGACCGCATTGACGCTATGAAGCCCGTCTACCGTCCGCGCTGCATCAAAATCGAGAATGGCATCCCTTAGGCGTGCTTCTCCTCCGGCCTTGTCCGCGAGTAGCTCCTGCATCGCCTTCGCGGCGTGGACGTGGATCCCCTCGCCCGTGTGCGCGACGACTACCTCCACATGATCGCAATGGTCGAGGTAACCGCGAATTTGCGTTTCTCTATGAAGGATGTTTTGGTTGAAGTTTGAAAAATCCCCGTTCACCAGCTTCCGGATGCCTTGTGTGAACGCCAATGCCTCCTTCTGGGTGAAAGCAGAGGTGTCCTTCAGCTTGGCCTGCACCAGATAGAGCGTCTTCGTCCTAGCGTGATAATAGATCGCATCGATCCCATAATCATCGAAGTCATCGACGACCGCCTTTGCCGCCCGCTTCGGATCAAGCTGGCAAATGTGATCGAGGGCAAACGCGGCAAACGATCGGTCTATATTTTTACTCAGGTCCTCCGCTTCGCTCTTCGGTTTGAGCAGCTTCGGTAGATGCGGAACATAAATCTGTTCCAGATGCCTTTTCAGGATGGCAAATTGTTCAGGACGGATGGGCATCTTTTCAGCTTGGCCTCTTGAGCGGGTGCAAGCGGCGCGTGTCACCGCTGTTGCGCCAGTAGCTGCCGGATTTGCCGTTGCTAGGCCAGCCGTAGGAGGGGCAAACGAGCGAATCGACCAGTTCGAGCACCTGCTTAGCGAAGCCGATGCCATCGGTATCGAGCAGGTCGAACGAGATTGCCTTGAAGTGCGCGCCGAAGGCGTTGCGCGCCTGCGCAATCCGCGTCAGCTCCTCCAGAATGGGCTTGAGGGCCACGGTGCTAGCGGGGGGCGCCGCTGCGTCGGTAATCCCGTCGCGCATTTCGACTTTGAGTGCCTCCCGGAGCTTGCCGCTGATGGCAGGCAGTAGGTCTCCGAGCGTGTAGGCCGCGCCATGACGGCGAGGCACGGGGCATTCGTATTTCTGGGTGAGATAGTCGAGCGCGGCTTCGAGGATGACGCCCGCCTTGCTGCATACTGCCTGGGTGTCGGCCGGCGATTCCGCAAGCAAGGTCCTCAATCGCTCGACTTCGGGCAACGAGCTGATGATGCGGATACCATCGTCGATGGCCCAACCGGTCAGTTCAACGAATTGACACGGTTGGCCGGGCTTTAGCCATCCCCAACGGTATTTCTCGCGCCATGGTCGGTAGTGCGTCGTGACGATGGTGTGCTGGAAGTCGGCGCTGACCTCGTAGATCGTGCCGATGACGCGCTCGACGTGCGGCTCGTCCACGCTGCCGAGCACGTCGTCGAGGATCAATACGGTTTCGGGCGCACGGTCGCGGGCGGCGAGCGCGAGGAAAACGCAAAGGCCAAGTGTATCGATCAGAGAAGCGCGGCGGGCGGGGTCGAGCTCCAGCGCAATCTTGTCTAGTCCCTCTCCGGGATGAATCTTGTCGTAGAGCTTGCCGACTTCTTTAGCGATGTCGCCGATGATCCCGTCCGTGAATTTCTGGCGCTCTTCGACGCAGTGTGCGAGCGCCTTGTCTAAATTTGGGATGAGAGTGGAAAGCTCCACAACCCGCGCCGCATTCGTGTCGTAGCGGTCTGCGGCAGCTTTCAATTGCGTCCGAAACTTGCTCTCACCGCGCCAACTCGCTTCGGCGTCGGCCCAGGACGCCGCCTTTGCTTCGTTAGCGAGAAGCCAGGCGGGAAGTGCCGCCGGATCGGTAGGCGCAGCCGATGTCGGAAGTTGGACTCCCGCTTTCCATTGATGTGCCGTCTGCGCGTCCGAAAGGGCGGCGACTGCCTTGCTGTAGTCCGCCTCGGCCTGTTGCAAACCGGTTTTGGCGGCATTCAGCGCAGTTTGCGCCTGCCTCTTCTTCGCGTTGGCGGCCGTGAGCGCTCCAAGTTGCGCTAGCGTGGTTTTTACCGTCTCGGCCAAATCGCCGATCTTCTCTTGGCTTTTGCAAAGCGGGCACTGTTCCGCATCCGGATGCGCGTGGAGATAGGCTTCGCCAGCCGTCAAGACGCCTTCCCGTTCCGCCGCTTCGCTATCAACGGTCGCCAGCGCGTCAGTCTGGGCTTGATCCGCCGCGTCGGCGGCTGTCTGCGCAACACCTACGGCGTTCTGCTTGCCTTCCAGCTTTTCCGGGAAGGATTTGAGCGCGTCGAGTGCCCCGCGCAGTTTGCCAATCGCCGCGATGTCGGCTTCCAGCCCTGTGGTCGGTTCCGCCAGCTTCTGTTTCGCCCACTCAACCGCGTTCAACCCTGCGGGGCTTCCGGCCGCTTCGTAGGAGCTTTGGAGTTCCTCAAGGCTTTGTGCTTCCGCCTGCTGTGCCGAAACGAGTTCGCCGGAGAGGGCCTTTCCCTGCTGCCGCAGCGCTTCTTCCGATCGCTCGAAAGCGTCGATGTCGATGAAGCGCTTGATCGCATCATACCGCTTAGCGGGCTGCGTCTCAATCAACTCTAAGATTTGGCGCTGCCTTAAAAGCTCGACCCGTGGGGCCGTCCCGCTAAGGACGGTCGTCATGTTTCCAGCCAGCTTGCCGGAACAACTGCCGTCGCTGGTGGCCAGCTCGACCGCAACCTCATGTGCGGGCTTTCCGACGGTTCGCCAGTATTTCCGGACGCCCGCGCCCAGCCCTCGGCTGTCCAGTGATCCCACATTGTCTTTCGCAAGGAACTCGAACGCATCACAAATGGTGGTCTTGCCGGTGCCATTCTCGCCGTAAATCAGGGTAAGTTTTTTGCCCTTTTCGAAATTGAGCGCAAACGTGCTAGCCGAGCCACGAAACGCGGTGAGGGTCAGCGATTGCAGGGAGGCAGGCGTCGTCATTGAGTGTCCGCCTTTGCCGACGCCAGGTCGATCTCAAGTTTCCAATCTTCGCCCCGCATCGTGCCCGCCGCGACCTTCGCGACCAGCGCATCGCGCCTTTCCTTACGCAGCAAGCCGGATTGGATCAGCCGGTCCACGGTCAAAGTCGCCAGCTTCGCCGACGGTGCCTCGCCCTCACTCATTGCACCCTCCACCCAATCGTGAAGAGCGGCTGCACGGCAATATTTTGCTCCAGCTTCCCTTCGATCTGAGCAATAAGTTCCGTGCGCTGTTCGTCAATTTTATCCTGCGCATCGAACAGCGAGCGACGCTTCGTGGAGCGTTCGGCCTCCAACGCCTTGACCGCCTTTTGGCCTGCCAGCTTCTCTTCAAGGGTGAGCGCGACGGTGGCGGCCCGCCGGGCCTCTTTGATCTGGCGATCCAACTCCTTCAATTCCCGCTCGAGGCCAACCTTCAAATCGTCGGCCCAGCCGTCGAGCTTATCGGCCTCGGCTTCGAAAAACCGGGCGTTGCGCTCGGAAATGCCGTGACGAATGTTCGCCTGCTGAGCCAAGAGAGCATCGGCCAGTATCGTCGCAACGTCTTCTGGCGGGCTGGCCTCCCCCGACACGGAGCCGCCAATGGTCATCAGGCGTGATGCCGCTTCGTTTCCGAGCTGCACGCCATCGTCTGTCACGCCGGACAGCAAAAGATGATCCTCGCTCTGACCGAGAGCATCAATGGAGAGAAGAGACGCCGACAACCAGCCGGCTTTACCGACCAGCGGCTCGATCTGCGAAACGCGGCCCTCACGGCTGGTATAGTTGAAGGTGATCTCGGCAGCCGGCAGTGGCCGCGCGAGCGCCCTTGAGAGGATAGCTTCGCCGAGCGGGTGGTTGACGCGGAAAAAATGAGCCTCGCCGGAGCGACGGGGAAGTTCGTAAAGGCCGGTCGGAATGGTCGTGCCCGCGACCCAATCAGGCAGTGCGTTGAGCCAGAACGATGATGAATCGACAAATTCCGCCGACCCGTCCAGTTCGTGCTTGGCCAGCCGCATTAACTGTTGCTCGAACTGGCTGAGGTGCAGATTGGTATCGGCATTCCGGACCTTGAGCTTCTCCCGAACCTCATCATCAAAGTTCTCCAGCAATTTCTGCCGCGCATGAGTCATCGCCTCGTTGATCTCGAGGGTTAGCTCCCGCTGGAGTTGATCGAAGGCCGCTTTGATCTCCCCGGTCTGACGGCATTGCTGGTAAATACCGCCGATCCGCTTCTCGAAATCGACGCCCGATTCGATGACGCCGAGAACCTCGTCGCTGGCGCCGAACACGCCTTCGAATAGCTGAAATTTCTCCGACAGGAGCTGATACACGCGCTGATCCGCCTCATTCTTCCGGTTGAGGAAGTTGACCACCACCACATCGTGCTTCTGGCCGTAGCGATGGCAGCGGCCAATGCGCTGTTCGATCCGTTGCGGATTCCACGGCAGGTCATAATTGACCACCATCGCGCAGAATTGCAGGTTGATACCCTCCGCTCCCGCTTCGGTGGCGATCATAATTTTGCCCCGTTCGCGAAAATAATCGACCAGCGCGGAGCGCATGTCAGCAGTCTTGGACCCCGTGACACGATCCGATCCGACGTGACGCGCCAGCCATTCCTGATAGATGGCTTTCGACTGCTCGTCGGTGTTGGTGCCGTTGAACAGGACGATGTGGTCAGCATAGGGGCTGTCTGCCAGCACGCGTAGCAGATAGGATTGGGTGCGGCGGGACTCTGTGAAGATTATGGCCTTTTCGTCCGCGCCAAACTCCCGCGCCTTGGCGAACCCCACCTCAAGCGCCTTCAGAAGCGCGCGACCCTTAGCATCTTGGTCGATCGACGTCGCCAGCGCGGCAAAGTCACGAAGCTCGGCAATCTCAAGCTCCAGCGCCCGCTGATCCGATTCCGTCAGCGGCTCGACTTCATCATCCGTCCATTCTTCTGCTGTCTCATCCAGTGCCTCGTAATCCTCGTCCAAAGCCTCAATGAGGGACGTGGGCCTGGTCTGGTCGAGCCGTTTTTGAAGGCGATTAGAGATGGACGACAGCGCCCCAGCTATGGCGAAGGTCGATGACGCTAGCAGCTTTCGCAGCACGAGCGTCATTAGCGACCGCTGGCTTGCCGGGAGGGCTTGGAGGTTGTCGCGCTGCAAATAGGCCGTGACGAGATTGTACAGCCGGTCTTCGGCCTCGTCGGGGCTGAACTCCTCCAGGATCGCGTGGCGTTTCGTATAGGGAACGTACGCCGTCACCTGACGCCGCAGGGTACGGTGGCAGATCGGTTTCAGCCGGTCTTTCAAAATTTGAAAGGTACGCTCGTGTGCTCCACCGCCGAACTGCTCTCGAAAGCTCTTTAGGTCGCCGAACGTGTGCTCGTCGATGAAGCTGACCAAGCCGAACAGCTCTAACAACGAGTTTTGCAGCGGGGTCGCCGTCAGAAGCAGCTTGTTCCGTTCGGAGAGAGCGCCTTTCAGCGTATTGGCGATCACATTAGAGGGCTTGTAGACATTGCGCAGCCGGTGCGCTTCGTCGATCACGACCAGATCCCACGGCGTAGCCTGAACGTCCGCCGCCTTGTTTCTAGCAAATTGGTAGGAGCAGATGACGATGCTGTCGGCGCGATCGAAAGGGCGGACATTCCCCGCCTTGACCTCAGCGTTATAAGGTTTGGATTCGATAATCGTGCACGGGATGAAGAATTTCTCGTTCATCTCCTGGTGCCACTGTTTGCGAAGGTTGGATGGCGCGATGATTAGAATACGCCGTTTGCCCTCAGCCCATCGTTGAGAGATGACGAGGCCAGCTTCGATGGTTTTTCCTAGTCCAACCTCATCAGCCAGTAGGGCCCCTTTAGAGAGCGGCGATGCGAATGCGAACAGTGCCGCATCCACCTGATGGGGATTCATATCGACCTGAGCACCAGCAACGGCGACAGCCAATTTTTCGCTGCTGTCGGAAGCCCGCCG
>VBAE01000100.1 GCA_005882415.1 Alphaproteobacteria bacterium
GTCGAGCAGAAGCTCCTCGCCGCCGGCATCCTCGGCGACCGGATCGCTGAGCTCCAGCTCCTCCGGCTCGGACGCCTGCATGTCCTCGGCGGGAGCCGCCATTTCCTCCATCGGAGCCGTCAGCGGCGCCAACGGAGCAGCCCCAGCGGCCTTGGCTTCGGCGGCACGGCCGGCACCCGGGAAGGCGAAGACCTTGGCCGGCTTGGCGGGCGCCGCCTCGACCGCGCCGGCGTCGATCCCGGTCGCGACGACCGAGACTCGGATGCGCCCGTTCAGCTCGCTGTTGAACGCGGAGCCCCAGATGATGTTGGCGTCCTCGTCGACCAGATCCTTGATATGGTTGGCCGCCTCGTCGACCTCCATCAGGCGCATGTCCTCGCCGCCGGTGATCGAGATGATGACGCCCTTGGCGCCCTTCATCGAGACCCCGTCGAGCAACGGGTTGGCGATCGCCTTTTCGGCGGCTTCGATGGCGCGGTTGTCGCCGGTGCCTTCGCCGGTGCCCATCATCGCCTTGCCCATCTCGCCCATCACCGAGCGGACGTCGGCGAAATCGAGGTTGATGAGGCCGGGCATGACCATCAGGTCGGTGATCCCGCGGACGCCCTGCTGGAGCACCTCGTCGGCCATTTCGAACGCTTCCTTGAAGGTCGTGTTCGGGTTGGCGATGCGGAACAGATTCTGGTTCGGGATGACGATCAGAGTGTCGACATGCTGCTGGAGCTCGTTGATGCCGTTCTCGGCCGAGCGCATGCGGCGATTGCCTTCGAAGCTGAACGGCTTGGTGACCACGCCCACCGTCAGAACGCCACGGTCGCGTGCCGTCTTGGCGATGACCGGGGCAGCGCCGGTGCCGGTGCCGCCGCCCATTCCGGCCGCGATGAAGCACATGTGCGCGCCTTCGAGCGCCTTCTCGATCTCCTCGATCGCTTCCTCGGCGCCGGCCTTACCGATCTCGGGCCGCGACCCGGCGCCGAGCCCCTGGGTGATCCGAAGGCCGAGCTGGATGCGATGATCCGCCGGCGAGGCATTGAGCGCCTGCGCGTCGGTATTGGCGACGATGAAGTCGACGCCCTGGACGTCCGACTGGATCATGTTGGCGATCGCATTGCCGCCCGCACCGCCTACGCCGATCACGCTGATCCGAGGCCGAAGCTCATCCACTTCGGGACGGATGAAATCGATGCTCATGGGCTTGCTCCCCCTGTTAATCACACCGTCGGCTTTGCCGCTTCAGAAGCTTTTGCACCATGCGATTCTCCGGTGCGAGCAAAAAGTTAACGGCAAAGCAAATTTTTCCTCAGAATCCGCCCTTTACGGCCGCAATCAGCCGCTGAAGAAGGTTACCGCCGGCCTGTTTCGGGACAATCCGGCCCGGCGTCGCGATCTGGCGCAGGTCGAGCTCGTCCGAAGCGGCGAACAGCGCCAGCCCGACGAGCGTTGAAAAGGCCGGTCCGCCATGCGCTTCGGGGAGCCCCGGAAGGCGCGGACGGCCGATCCGGACCGCTCGGCCGAGCACGCCCTGGGCATAATCGGCGATGCCCTTCAGCTCCGATCCGCCGCCGGTCAGAACCACCTGCCGCCCGAACGGTCCGCCGAAGCCCGCGACGCCTCCGTCCCCTCCTCCGACCCCGCGATGGGCGACAATTCGATCATGTCGTGATTGTCGCGCGGAGAAGTCGTCGCCGATCCGTAGAAGCATTTCATCCGCTCGGCCTCGATCCGCCGAGTCCCGAAGGCGGCGGCGATGTCGTCCGTAATGTCGATCCCGCCGATCGGGAGCGTCTTCAAACCGACCAGCATTCCGCCGAAGAAGACCGAGACGTTGGTCACGCCCCCGCCCAGCTCGACCAGAGCGACGCCGAGCTCGCGCTCCTCCTCGCTGAGACACGCTTTGCCCGCGGCGACGGGCGAAGCGACGATCGCCTCCACGCCCAGATGCGAGGAGCGGACGCACAAATCGAGGTTGCGCACCGGCGACGGGTCGGCGGAGATGATGTGGATGTCGACGGCGAGCTTGTCGGCATGGAGGCCGAGCGGCTTCTTCACCCCTTCCAAACCGTCCAGCGTGTAGAGCGCCGGCGTCGCGTGGAGCAGCATCCGTCCCTCGGATTTCAACGACTCCCGGCCGCCGCCGAGGAGCTGGTCGACATCCTCTTTCTCGATCCGCCGCCCGCCGATCGCCACTTCGACGCTTGCGACACTGCTGTGCAGCCCGCCGGCGGAGAAGCCGACGAACACGCCTTCGATGCTGGTCGCGGCGATCCGCTCCGCCTGCTCGACCGCCTCGCGGATGGCGCCTTCGGCTTTCTCCATGTCGGCGATGAAGCCGCGGCGGACGCCCCGGCTCTGGCGCTGGCCGGTGCCGAGGATCCTGAGCTCGCCTTCCTCGCCCGGCTCGGCGATCAGCGCCGACACCTTGGACGAGCCGATGTCGAGCGCGGTGACGAGCTTGCGGGTGGGGGTGGGCGCCGGCCTCTTCATCAGATGGTCTTGCTCGTGTCGATCGGGGTCGATGGCACGACCGGGGGCGGGGGCGCCTTATGATGGACGGGCGGCGGAGGCGCCGGCTCCGTGGCTGCGGGCGCTGCTGCCGGCTCATGCTCGCCGGGCGCGATCGAGGGGACGCTGCTCCCCGGCTCGGCGGAGACGCGGACGATCAGCTTGCCCGGGATTCGCATGTCGAAGCGGACGAAGCCGCGGCCGAGCAATTGCGTCGCCTGGTCGAGGCGGGCGAAATGGGCAAGCGCCTTGGCCGCGGCGGCATCGCCTTCCGGAAGCGCGATCGTCTCGCCGGATTGGAAGCGGATGTCCCAGCGGCGGGCGCCGATCCAGCTCGCGCCGGCCATGATCGGCTTCAATTGCGGCGCCGCTTCGAGCAGCTTGCCGAGGCCCGGCACCTGGCGGTTGGCGGCGGGGCCGATGACGAGTGGAAGGTCCGGCATCGCCTCGAGCTGGACCGGCTGGAGCACCACGCCCTCATTGTCGATCAGCACCAGGCGCTGGTTGTTCTGCCAGATCGCGGCGGGTTGCCGCTCGACGATGTCGACCACCAAAGTGTCCGGGAAGCGGCGGGAGACCCGCGCGTCCTTCACCCAGCCGAAGCCGAGCAGGCGCTGGCGGGTGCCTTCCAGGTCGACCAGCGGAAGCGCCGCGGAGGTCTGGTCGAAGGCTATGTTGTAGACTTCGAGCTGGGGGACGTGGACCGCGCCCTTGATCTCGACATGCTTCAAGGTGAAGCCGCTTTCGCCGACCGCTTCGCCGAGGGTGCGGCCGAAAAGCTGCGGCACGCCAAGCGCGCTCGCCACGGCGATGACGAGGGCCGCGACCATTCCAGCCAGGATCCACCAGCTCACCCGGCGCACCGCGTCGGGCAGCGGGAGGGACTCGACCATCGGCGCCGAGCCCTTGCGCACGGCCTTGCCGCGGCCGGTCGTCTTCGATTTCGGCTTGGCCCGCTGCGCGCTGCCCTTGGCGACTTTTGCGCTCACAAAGCCTCCTCGACGATCCGCTGGACCAGCTCGGGATAGGAATAGCCGCGATATTTCGCCTGTTCGGGCACCAGGCTGAGCGGGGTCATCCCGGGCTGCGTGTTCACCTCGAGAAGGTAGAGCCCCGCCTCGCCTGCCAAGTCGTCCCAGCGGAAATCGGAGCGCGAGCAGCCCTTGCAGCCGAGCCCGCGATGGGCCTCCAGCGCCATCGCCATCGCGGCCTCGGCGATATCCTCGGGGATCTCCGCCGGGCAGACGTGGCGGGCCATCCCCCCGGTATATTTCGCGTCATAATCGTAGAAGCCGGATTTGGGCTCCAGCTCGGTCACCGCCAGCGCCTCGTCGCCGAGCACCGCGACGGTGAGCTCGCGGCCGCGGACGAACGGCTCGGCGAGGAGGCGGGTGAAATGCTTCCACGGACCTTCGGTTTCGCGGCCGATCGGATCGCCGTAATTGCCGCCATCGGTGACGATCGCGACGCCGACGGACGAGCCTTCGTTGACGGGCTTCAGCACATAGGGGCGGGGCATCGGGTCGCCCGCGTACAGGCTCTCGCTCTCGACCATCGTCCCCTTCGGCATGCGGATGCCGCGGGGGACGAGGACCATCTTGGTCAGCTCCTTGTGGATCGCGATCACCGACGTCTCGACTCCGCTATGGGTGTACTTGAGATCCATCAGGTCCATCAGGCCCTGCACCGTTCCGTCCTCGCCGGGCGTCCCGTGAAGCGCGTTGAACACCACGTCCGGCGCCGCCTCGCGAAGCCGCTCGGCGACGTCGCGCCCCATGTCGATCCGGGTCACCCGATGGCCGAGGCTCTCCAGCGCCTCCGCGACGCCTGCGCCGCTGAGCAGCGACACTTCGCGCTCGGCCGACCAGCCGCCCATCAGAACCGCGACATGAAGCTTCTCACTCACGCACTCACCCCCACACGCTGGATTTCCCATTCCAGCTCGACGCCATTCTTCTCGAGCACCCGGCGGCGGACTTCCTCGCCCAGCGCCTCGATTTCCGATGAGCTTGCCTTGCCAAGATTGAGCAGGAAGTTGCAATGCTTTTCAGAGACTTGCGCATCACCGATCCGGAGGCCCCGGCAGCCGGCGGAATCGATCTCTTTCCAGGCCTTGGTTCCGGGCGGGTTCTTGAAGGTCGAGCCGCCGGTGCGCGAGCGCAGAGGCTGGCTCGCCTCCCGCTCCCCGGCGATCCGGTCCATCTCCGCCTGGATCGCCGCCGGGTCCGCCTCATGACCGCGGAAGGTCGCCGAAACCACGATCGCTCCCTCGGGCAATTCGCTGTGCCGGTAGCTGTAGCCGAGCGCGTCCAGCGGCAGCACCCGCCGCTCGCCCGAGCGAAGCACCACCTCGCACTCGACGAGAATGTCCCGAACCTCGCGCCCATAGGCGCCGCCGTTCATCCGAACGAACCCGCCGACCGTGCCGGGAATGCTGCGCAGGAATTCGAGCGCCCCCCCGCCGCAGCGAAGGCTGGTCGGATCGACCCGCTCCACCGTTGCCAGCGCCTTGCCGAGCCGAACCACCACGCCCGGGACCCCGCCGTCGCGTACGATCAGGTTGGACCCGAGCCCAAGCCCCATCACCGGCACATCCGGATCGAGCCCCGTAAGGAAATCCGAAAGATCGTCCGAATCCTTCGGCTCCAAGAGCCACTCGGCATTGCCGCCCGACTTGAACCACACCAGAGGCGCCAGCGGCGCGTCGGCGGTCAGCCGGCCGCGGACTCGGGGGAGTTCGGCGACGCTCATTTGTTGAGCCTCGCCTTGCAAATACCGTCGGCCAGAGCCGCGGCCCATTTCGTGATGTCGCCGGCGCCGAGGCAGATCACCATGTCGCCCCGGGCCGCGATGTCGCGCAGCTGGCGGCAGAGATCGTCCAGGTCCGACACCGCCTTCACTGCCCGATGGCCGCGCTGCTTCAGGCCTTCGACCAGCGCCTCTGCGTCCACCCCCTCGATCGGCTCCTCGCCGGCCGCATAGACCGGGGCGACATAGACGATGTCGGCGTCGTTGAACGCCCCCTGGAAGTCGTCCATCAGGTCGCGGAGCCGGGTGTAGCGGTGCGGCTGGACGACCGCGATCACCCGCCCCTTCGCGCCTTCGCGGGCGGCGGCGAGGACGGCGCGGATCTCGACGGGGTGGTGGCCGTAATCGTCGATGATCGTCGCGCCCTCGACCTCGCCGACCTTGGTGAAGCGCCTTTTCACCCCGCCGAACTTCTCGAAGCCCTTCGCAATCGTGTCATGTTCGATGCCGAGCTCGGCCGCGACGCCGATCGCAGCAAGTGCGTTCTGGACGTTATGCCGCCCGGGCATCGGCAGTTCGATGTCCGCGATGGTGCTTATGTGTCCGCTTCTGTCGCGTAGCTGGACGTCGAAGACATTGCCTCCCGGGACCGGCCGGACATTGTCCCCGCGCACGTCGGCCAAGGCCGCAAAACCGTAGGTCACCACCCGCCGGTCGCGAAGCCGCGGGATGATCGTCTGCACCTCGGGGTGATCGACGCAGAGCAAAGCCGCCCCATAAAACGGAACATTCTCAACGAATTCGACGAAGCAATCCTTCACCTTCTCGAACGATCCGTAATGTTCGAGATGCTCCGGATCGATGTTCGTCACCACCGCGATGGTGCCGTCGAGGCGCAGGAACGACCCGTCGCTCTCGTCCGCCTCCACCACCATCCAGTCGGAGCTGCCCAACCGCGCGTTCGACCCGTAGGCGTTGATGATTCCCCCATTGATGACTGTGGGATCGATCCCGCCGGCGTCCAGCATCGCCGCGATCATCGAGGTCGTCGTGGTCTTGCCATGGGTGCCCGCCACGGCAATCGTGGACTTGAGCCGCATCAGCTCCGCCAGCATCTCCGCCCGCCGAACCACCGGGATCCGCCGCTCATAGGCTGCGACAAGCTCCGGATTGTCCTTGCGGATCGCCGTCGACACCACCACCACCGCCGCCTCGCCGAGATTGGCGGCGTCATGGCCGATCCTGACCTCGATCCCCGCCTTGCGAAGCCCCTCGACGACATAGCCTTCCGCGACGTCGGAGCCCTGCACCTTATAGCCGAGGATGTGCATCACCTCGGCGATTCCGGACATGCCGATGCCGCCGATCCCGATGAAGTGGATCAGCCCGATATCGGTCCCGACAGCCCTCAAGCGTAGGCTCCGTTCGGGATCGGGGTAAGGATTCGCTCCTCGCTCGGAAGCGGGTCCATGCCGACGTCGCGGCCGGTCCGCTCGACCAGATCGGCAAGGTCGCTCGCCGCGTTCGGCCGCCCGAGCGAGCGCGCCCGGGCCGCGGCATTGGCGAGCGCGGCGGGTTCGAGCCCGAGCTTCTGCATCTGCTTGGCGAGCTCGACGGGCGTGAAGTTGGATTGCGAGATCATCCGCGCCCCGCCCGAGCGCGCCATCTCGCGCGCGTTGAAGCTTTGATGGTCGTCGGTCGCGCTCGGCAGCGGCACCAGGATCGCCGGCCGCCCCGCCGCAGTCAGCTCGGCGATGGTCGACGCGCCGGCCCGGGCGATGACGAGATGCGCCCAGGCGAGCTTGTCCGGCATGTCGCCGATATAGGTGGCGAGGTCCGCGGGAATGCCGAGGCTCGCATATTTGGCCCGCACCTCCTCGATATCCTCCTCGCGGCATTGCTGGGTGACCTGGAGGCGGCGGCGGAAATGTTCGGGGAGGAGGCCGAGCCCGTCGGGCACCACGCTCGACAATATGCTCGCGCCCTGGCTTCCGCCGGTGACGAGGACGCGGAAGATCCCGTCCTCGCTCAGCGCCGGATAAGGCTGCTCGCGAAGCGCCACGACCTCGTCCCGGACGGGATTGCCGACGAGATGCACTTTGGACGAGTCCCGCTTCGACAGCCGCTGCATAGTCTCATAAGCGGTGGCGATGGCATCGACCTTGCCGGCCATCAGCCGGTTGACCCGGCCGAGCACCGCATTCTGCTCATGAACAAGGCTGGGGATGCGCTCGCGCTGCGCGGCGAGCAAGGCGGGAAGCGCCGGATAGCCGCCGAAGCCGATCACCGCCGCCGGGCGGAACGTCTCGTAGAGCCTCAGCGCCATTGCCCGCCCGGTGAAGATGTTCTTCACAGCCTTGGCCCAGCCGACCGGCCCGCCCGCCAGCCGCCCCGCCGGAAGCACATGCACCGGCACCCGCTCGAACAGGCCCGGAATCCGCGCCCCGCGCTCGTCGGTGACCAAGGCGACATGATGGCCGCGGCGCATCAGCTCCTCGGCGAGGGCATGGGCCGGGATCATATGTCCGCCGGTGCCGCCGGCGGCGAGGACGTAGTGCCGGCTCATTTGCTGCCGCTCCAGGTGACCACATAAGGCGAGCGGTGGAGGTAGGGGTTGCGCCTGGTGAAGGCGAGCAGAAGCCCCATGCCGATCGACAGCGCCACCATCGACGACCCGCCATAGGAGATGAAGGGAAGGGTCATGCCCTTGGACGGGGCAAGCTGGACGTTCACCGCCATGTTGATCAGCGCCTGGAGCCCGAACTGGGCGACGAGCCCGGCGGCGGCGAGGACGACGAAGCGGTCCTCCTCATGGAGAAGCCGGATCATCACCCGGGCGACGATGGCGAGGTAGATGATCGCGATGGCGAGGCAGGCGATCATCCCGAACTCCTCCCCGATCACCGAGAAGATATAGTCGGTCTGCGCCTCGGGGAGCTGGAACTTGTGGGTCCCCGCCCCCGGCCCGACCCCGAACAGCCCGCCCGAAGTAAGCGTCCGGATCGCGGAATCCGTCTGATAGGTATCGCCGCCGTCGAACAGGAAGGCGTCGATCCGGATCGTCGCCACCGGGTAGAAGAAGTAAGCGAGCACCACCACCGCCACAGCACCGAGGCCGAGGATCGCCAGCATTCGAAGCGAGGCGCCGGAGAGGGTGAGGAGGATCACCCAAGCGGTGGCGAAGATCACCGTCTCGCCGAAATTGGGCTGCTGCATGAGGAGGAGCGCGATCAATCCGGTAACGATTGCCGACAGCGAGACGACCGGCAAAGTCTCGTCCTTGTCCTTCAAGGACAGCATCCAGGCGATCGAGACGATGAACAGCGGCTTCAAAAATTCGGACGGCTGGAATTGCGCGATCCCGACCCCGAGCCAGCGCTTGGCGCCGTTCACCTCATGGCCGATCACCGGCACGAAGAAGAGCAGGACGGTGAAAATCATCGCGCCGATCAGGCACAGCCGCCGCGCCAGCGCCCGGGGCAGCATCGAGACCCCGATCATCACCGGCAGCGCGACCACGATCCACATGATCTGGCGGTAGAAATAGTAAAGCGGGTCGAACGTCACCCCGACGCCCGAGTAACGCGAGGCGGCGGCCGGCGAGGCGGCTGCGACCGCTATCAGCCCGATCGCGATCAGCACCGCCACGAGCAGCAGCAGCACCCGGTCGATCTCCCAGAACCAGCGGCCCATCGCGCTCCGGTCGGACCGTCCCAGCCTGTTGCCCTTACGCCCCTCGAACACCGTGCTCATGCCAGCGCCTCCACCGCCGCGCGGAAAGCGTCGCCGCGCGCCTCATAATCCTTGAACTGGTCGAACGAGGCGCAGGCGGGCGACAGCAGCACCACCTCCCCCGCCTTGGCCGCCTCGGCAGCCCTGCCCACTGCAGCGTCGAGCACGCCGCATTCCTCGACCGGGAGCTTCGGCTCGAGCAGCCGCGCGAACATCGCCCCGGCCTCGCCGATCGTATAGGCGGCGCGGACATGGCCGAGATAGGGCTCGCAGGCCTCGAGATCGTCCGACTTTGCGCGCCCGCCCAGGATCCAGTGCACCGCCGGATAAGCGGCCAGCGCCGGCGCGGTCGACGTCGGGTTGGTCGCCTTCGAATCGTTGACGAACAGGACCCCCTCCCGCTCCGCAACCCGCTCCATCCGGTGCGGAAGGCCGGGATAAGTGGCGAGCCCGAGGGCGATGGCGGCATCGTCGACCCCGAGGCTTCGAACCGCCGACACCGCCGCGGCGACGTTCTGCGCATTGTGCGGCCCCTGCAGCGAAGGCCAGCGCGACTGGTCCTTCACATCCGCCGAGGAGACGAGCGCCAGCTTGCCGTCGATCTGCCCGGCGATGGCGCCGGTATAATCGTCCTCGACCGCGATCACCGCGACATGGTCGGGCGACTGCATGGTGAACAGCCGCGCCTTCGACGCCGCATAATCGTCCATGCCGTCATAGCGATCGAGATGGTCGGGGCTGATGTTCAAGAGCACCGACACGTCGCAGTCGAGGCTCTGGGTGAGATCGATCTGGTAGGACGAAAGCTCGAGCACATAGACCCCGCCCTCTGGAAGCGGCTCCTGCCCCAGGATGGGAAGCCCGATATTTCCACCCATCGTCGTCGGAACGCCGGCGGTCGTGAGGATGTGGTGGATGAGCGCCGTGGTGGTCGACTTGCCGTTGGTCCCGGTGATCCCCACCACCCGGTGCGCCGGAAGCGACGCCCGCGCCTGGGCGAACAATTCGATATCCCCGATCACCGGCACCTTCGCCTCCCGAGCCCGCTTCGCGATCGGGTGGCGGTTCAAGGGGACGCCGGGGGAGACCACAACTCCGGAAAAGCCATAGATCGAAGTCGCCATCGGATCGGCGATTCGCAGCTGACGCCCCCCCCCGGAACGGGGAGGGGGACCAGCCGCAGGCTGGTGGAGGGGGCCCACGTCAGGTGCGGCGGAGAGGTGGGCCCCCTCCACCGCGCTGCGCGCGGTCCCCCTCCCCGTTCCGGGGAGGAGTTGATTGCGAGCCTCCTCCCTTTCATCCCACGCCATCACTTTCGCACCGCTCGCCAGCAGCGCCTCGACGGTGGCGAGGCCGGAGCGGGCGAGGCCCAGCACGGCGTAGCTCTTGCCGGCAAAGGCGGGGCTGACGATCATCTGAGCTTCAGCGTCGACAGGCCCGCAAGCGCGAGCACGAAGCTGATGATCCAGAAGCGGATGACCACGGTCGGCTCGGACCAGCCCATCTGCTCGAAATGATGGTGGATCGGCGCCATCTTGAACACGCGCCGCCCGGTCCTCTTGTAGAAGAAGACCTGGATGATGACGCTCATCGCCTCCACCACGAACAGGCCGCCGATGATGCCGAGCACGATCTCATGCTGGGTGCAGACGGCGATGGCGCCGAGCGCTCCGCCGAGCGCCAGGCTGCCGGTGTCGCCCATGAACACCGCCGCCGGGGGCGCGTTGAACCACAGGAAGGCGAGCCCCGCCCCGACGATCGCGGAGCAGAGGACGGTCAGATCGCCCACCCCCAAAACGTGCGGAATGCCGAGATAGCCGGCGAACTTCGCATTGCCGACCAGATAGGCGATGACGAGGAAGGCGAGGCTGGCGATGATCACCGGCATCGTCGCAAGCCCGTCCAGCCCGTCGGTCAAGTTCACCGCATTGCCGAACGACACCACCACGAAGGCGGCGAAGAAGGGGTAGGCGAAGCCGAGGTCGACCACCGGCCCCTTGTAGAAGGGGATGTAGAGCTCGGTCCCCGCCCCATAGGTAATCACGGCGCAACCGATCCCGGCCACCAGGAACTCCGCGAGGAGCCGCACCCGGGCCGAGACGCCCTTGTGGCTGCGCTTGGTCACCTTGTCGTAATCGTCGAGGAAACCGATCAGGCCGAAGCCTACGGTGATGAACATGCACGCCCACAGATAGCGGTTGGTGAAGTCCATCCACAGCAGCATCGAGACGCTCAGGGAAGTGAGAATCATCAGCCCGCCCATGGTCGGCGTGCCGCGCTTGGCGAGGTGGGTCTGCGGACCGTCGGCGCGGATCGGCTGGCCCTTGCCCTGGCGGATTCGAAGCCAGCCGATGAACTTGGGCCCGATCAAAAGGCCGAGGAACAGCGCCGTCGCGGTGGCGGCGCCAGCACGGAAGGTGATGTAGCGAAAGAGGTTGAACACCCCGGGGAAGCCAAGCTGTTCGGCAATCCAGAGAAACATCAGTTCTTCCCGCCCGCCAGCGCCTCCACGAGCGCGGCAAGACCGATGGAGTTGGATCCCTTGACGAGCACGGCGTCGCCCGCTTCGAGCTTTCCGGAGGCAAGCGCGATGGCCGAGGCCGTGTCGGGCACATGCGCTATTTTAACCTTTTGGCCAAGCGCTTTTGCCAGCGGCGTCATCTCTTCTCCGACCAGGATTGCATAATCGACACGGGCGGCCTCGATCGGCTCCGCAAGGCTGGCGTGGAAGGCATCCGAAGTTTCGCCCAACTCGCGCATTCCGCCCAGGACCGCAATGCGGCGGCCGGGGACGCGGGCGGAGCCGAAGGTCTTCAGCGTGGCGGCCATCGAGGCGGGGTTGGCGTTGTAGCTCTCGTCGATGAGGAGCGCTTCGCCGCCCTGGACGGGCACCCGATGCCGCTCGCCGCGGCCCTTGAGGCCGGGGAGGTCGGCCAGGGCAAGGCCGGCCTGGGCCAGGTCCCCGCCCATCGCCTCGACCGCGCCGAGGATGGCGAGGGCGTTCGACACCCAATGGTCGCCCGGCTGGGAGATGGTGAAGGTGAGTTCCGCCCCGGGCAGGATCGCGGCGACGAGCGAACCGCCGGTCGAGGCCGGGACCACTTCGCGGGCGCGGATGTCGGCGCCCTGGCCGAGGCCGAAGGTCAGGACGTGCGCCGCGTGCGGGCGGGCGGCGGCGAGGAGGCGGTCGCGGTGCGGGCTGTCGAAGGGGACGATGGCGGTGCCGCCGGGCTCCAGCCCCTGGAAGATTTCCCCCTTGGCGTCGGCGATCTCCTCGTCGCTCCGGAAGAAGGCGCGATGGGCGGGGGCGATTGCAGTGACGATCGCGACATGGGGGCGAACCAGCCGGGTCAAAGCGGCGAGCTCGCCGGCATGGTTCATCCCCATTTCGAATATGCCGAAGCGGCTCCCGCGCGGCATCCGCGCCAGCGACAGCGGAACGCCGGTGTGATTGTTGTAGCTCTTCACCGACCGGTGCGCGCGGCCAGGAGCCGCCCGCTCGAGCGCGGCGAAGAGCGCCTCCTTGGTGCCGGTCTTGCCGACGGAGCCGGTGACGCCGCAGATCCGGGCGTCGGTCCGAGCCCGTGAAGCGCGGCTCCACCTCCTCGCTCACCACTGCCCCGGAGGCGCCGGCGGCGAAGGCCCTGTCGAGGAAGAGATGCCCGTCGGTCGCCTCGCCCTTCAGCGCGAGGAACAGGTGGCCGGGCTCGACCTCGCGGGAATCGAAGGTGACCCCGGAGGCTTCGAACGCGCCGTGGACGGTGCCGCCCGTGGCTTCGGCGATCTCCTCAGCTGTCCAGAGCGCGCTCATAAAAGCCCCTCCCCTTCAGGGGAGGGGTTGGGGGTGGGGGAGGTGGAAATCGCAAGCGCCGGTGCTTTCGCCCGGCACAGGCCCCACCCCAACCCCTCCCCTGAAGGGGAGGGGCTTGGCACATGTGCCAAAACCCTCACGCCGCGCACTCCCGGGCGACCTGGACGTCGTCGAAGGGGAGAACTTTGTCGCCGACGATCTGGCCCTGCTCATGGCCCTTGCCGGCGAGGAGGATGATGTCGTCGACCCCCGCCTCGGCGACCGCGGCGGCGATGGCGTCGCGGCGGCCTGCCACTTCGCGGGCGCCGGGTGCGCCTTCGAGGATTGCAGAGCGGATCGCGCCCGGTTCCTCGCTTCTGGGATTGTCGTCCGTGACGATGACGAGATCCGCCATCGCGCTCGCGACGCGGCCCATTTCGGAGCGCTTGCCGACGTCGCGATCGCCGCCGGCGCCGAAGACGATGATCAGCCGCCCCTTTGCGTGCGGCCGAAGCGCCTCGATCGCCGCCTCGATCGCGTCGGGCGTGTGGGCATAATCGACATAGACGGGGGCGCCCGCCCGCGTAATCACCGCCCGCTCGAGCCGCCCGCGCACCGGTTGCACCCGGGCGAGATTGACGAGGGTCGGGCGAAGCTCGCCCCCGGTCGCGAGCACCAGGCCTGCCGAGGTCAGCGCATTGGCGGCCTGATAGGCGCCGATCAGCGGAAGCACGACCTTGTGCCGCTCGCGCTCCGCCTCGATCACGAGCGTCTGCCCGAGCTGGGTCGGAATCCGCTCGACCAGCCGGAGCGTCTCGCCCCGCTTGCCGACGCTCAGCGTCCGAAGCCCCCGCGCCTCCACCCGGCGCAGCACCTCGTCGGACTTTGGATCGTCCGTCCACACCACCGCCGCGCCGTCCGGCTCCACGACCTCGCTGAACAGCCGCATCTTTGCTTCGAAATAGGCCTCCATCGTGCCGTGATAATCGAGATGGTCGCGGCTGAAATTGGTGAAGGCCGCCGCGTGAACCGGCAGCCCCTCGGTGCGGTATTGCGACAGGCCGTGGCTCGACGCCTCGAACGAGGCGTGGGTCACCCCCTCGCGCGCGAGCCCTGCCATGTTGGAGAGGAAGGTGACGATGTCGGGCGTGGTGAGGCCGGTCTTGACCTGCTCGTCCGCCGTCGTCACCCCGAGAGTCCCGATCGAGGCGGAGACATGCCCCGCCATCCGCCACAATTGCCGGGTGAGCTCCACCGAAGAAGTCTTGCCGTTGGTCCCGGTGACCGCGACCACCGTCTTGGGGAAAGGCGCGAAGAAGCGGGCGGCGAGCCGGGCGAACTCCCGCCGCGGCTCCTCGGCGGCGATATGGGGGGCGCCCACCACCGATGCCTCGGGACGCGCGACCACCGCCGCCGCGCCCGCCTCGACCGCCTGGGGAATAAAGTCCTCGCCGTCGAACATCGTGCCTCGAAACGCACCGAACACCGTCCCGGGGGCGACTTTTCGGTGGTCGATGGCGAAACCCGTCACCCGAGAATCGGAGTCGATCCCGGCGAGGTCGCGCAGGCGCATCGGATCAGTGCGCCGCTTCGCGTTTGACGTAGGGGAGCACCTCGCTCATGTCGGCCTCGCGGGCGAGATCGGGGCGAACGCCGAGCAGCGCGCCGGTGCGGCTCACCACCCGGGAGACGACCGGCGCGACGTTCCAGCCGGCGGTGTGGAAGCCGTAAGTGTCGGCGGTCGCCTTGGGGTCGTCGAGCATGGCGACGACCACATAGCGCGGCGCGTCCATCGGGAAAACACCGGCGAAGGTCGTGACGACCGCGGCGCCGGTATAATGTCCGCCGACGATCTTCTCCGCGGTCCCTGTCTTGCCGCCGACGCGGTAGCCCGGGGCATCGGCCTTCTTGCCGGTGCCGTCGGTGACGACGAGGCGGAGAAGGCCCCGCATCCGCCGCGAAGTCTCTTCGGTGAACACACGGCGTCCGGCCGGAACCGGATGGCGCGGATCGACCTTCAGGAGGGTCGCCGGGCGCCAGATGCCGCCGTTGAAGAGCGTCGCATAGCCGATAGCGAGGTGGAGCGGGGTGACCGCGATGCCGTGGCCGTAGCCGACAGTCATCGTCGCCGTCTCGCCCCAGTCATTGCCCGGGGTCAGGGTGCGGCCGCGCTCGTTAAGCTCGATCGACACCGGCTCCATGAAGCCCATCTTGCGAAGGAACGCCTGCTGCCGCTCGGCGCCGACCTGCGCCGCGATCTGGGCGGTGCCGATGTTGGAGCTTTCCTTCATGATCTCCGCCACCGAGCAGGCGCGGCCGAAGGGGTGGGTGTCGGTGATGGTGAAGCCGCCGACCGACAGCCCGCGCGGGCAATTGTACATCTGGCCGAAGCTCTTGATGATGCCCGAATCCATCGCCATCGCGACGGTGAACGGCTTGAAGGTCGAGCCAAGCTCGTAGACGCCGAGGGTCGCGCGGTTGAAGCCGGCCAGAGCGGCGTCGCGGCCCGGAACGTTCGGGTTGAGGGAGGGCAAAGAGGTCATCGCGATCACTTCGCCGGTCTGGATGTCGAGGACGAGCCCGGCGGCGCCGATCGCGCTGAACTTCGCCATCGCGGCGGCCAGCTCGCTCTCCATCACCGCCTGGACGCGGGTGTCGATCGACAAAGCGACGGGGGTCGCGCGGGCGGACGGGTCGCTGAGGCGGGCGTCGAGCACGCGCTCCATCCCCGCAACGCCGCGCCCGTCCATCGTCCAGCCGAGGACATGGCCGGCAAGGCCGGTCTGCGGGTAGAGCCGCTCGGGCTCGCGGCCGAACTCGACTGCGGGCTCGCCGAGCGCGTTGACCGCGGCGACAAGCTCGGGGACCGCCCGGCGGCTCAGATAGGCGAAGCTCTTGCCCGAAGTGAGCATCGCCAGATATTCGGCTTCCGTCTTCTCCGGCATCAGCTCGGCGAGCTTGCCGGCGAGTTCCTTCGGATCGGTCAGCAGCTTGTTCGGGTGGATCGCGATCGACCAGGCGTCGATATTGCGCGCCAGCGGCATGCCGTTGCGGTCGACCAGGTCGCCCCGCGTTGGGATCAGCGGGTTCATCATCTCCGCGGCGCCGGAGCGGTCGGTGAACACCTGCAAATAGAGGAGGCGGCTGGCGATCACCATCGTGACGCCGGCGAAGACCAGCATCGCCAGCATCAGCCGGTGATAGGTGAGCGCCATCGACTGCTGCCGCTCGGGCAAGGGCAGGATGGCGTCGGGACGAAGCGCCGCCGCAGTCACCTCGTGCCCTTCCGGCTCGCGGTCTCGGAGCGGGCGGCGTCGGCGAGCGAGGCGGAGAGCGAGTCGAGCGAAGGCTTGCGCGGCTTGGCCTGCGCGGTCTCGGTCACGGTGGGCTTGAGCGGCTTCGCTGCCGGGGCCTCTGCCTGGGCCTGCTTCACCACCGGCTTCGGCTTTGCCTTGGCCGGCTGCGGCGCGGCAGGCTCGGGCGCGATCGTCGTGAACGACGCCTGGTGCACCGTCGCGGTCACGGCCGGCTGCGGGGCCGAAGCGGCGACGGCCATCCGCACCTGCGGCTGGGCCGGAGCAGGCGCGGCGGCCACGGGCGCTGTCGTGTCGGCGGAGGCGAGGGTCACCTTCGCCTTCTCCTCATAGGTCGGCTGGTGCTGCTCGAACTGCGCGAGCGTGAAGGCGTCCTTCAGATATTGGCCCGAGGCCGGCGCCGACAGCGCCAGCACCTCGGCGTTCCAGCGCTCGAGCTGCGACAGCCGGCCGCGCGTGCCGAGCTCGGTCTGAAGGCTCCTGATCTCTTGTTTCGTCGCGATGATCTGCCGCTCGACCGAGCCGAGCTTGTTGCGCTCCGTCGCGACCTGCAACGACACCATATAGCAACCCAGCGCCGCTCCACCGACGGCGGCGACCCAGGCGACGGGCTTGAATCCTCTGGCGATCATCCCGGTATTCCTTCACTCGACTGGCCCCAGGGGGCGGCATTCGTGCGCCTGGCGACCCGCAAGGTCGCCGAACGGGCGCGGGGATTGGACTTCACTTCCGCTTCGCCGGCGCGAACCGGCTTCGCCACGGCCTCGAAGCTCGGGCTGGGACCAAGGTCCCGCCGCTCGGGCAGATGGCGCGAGCCGGAGGGCAGATCGCCGCTGCGCTCCTTCAGGAACCGCTTCACGACCCGGTCCTCGAGGCTGTGGAAGGTCACCACGGCAAGGCGGCCGCCGGGCTTCAGCACCTGCTCGGCGGCTTCGAGGCCGCCTTCCAGCTCCTGAAGCTCCTCGTTCAAATGGATCCGGATCGCCTGGAAGGTGCGGGTGGCGGGGTCCTTCTTCATCCCGGCGTGCCAGCCCAAAGCCTTGCGGACCACCTCCGCCAGCTGGGCGGTGCGCTCGATCGGGCGCGCCGAAACGATCGCTCGGGCGATCCGGCGCGATTTGGTCTCTTCGCCATAGCGGTAGATGACATCGGCGATGTCCTCTTCCGGGGCGTGGTTGAGGAAATCGGCGGCGCTTTCACCCTCCCGGGCCATCCGCATGTCGAGCGGGCCGTCGGACTGGAAGGAGAAGCCGCGCTCGGCGCGGTCGAGCTGCATGGAGGAGACGCCGATGTCGAGCGTCACTCCGTCCACTTCGTCCACATTGCGGGCGGCAAGCGCCTGACGCATCCGGGAAAAACGCTCCGGAACAAGCGTCAGGCGCCCCCCGCTCGAAGCCGCCAGGGTCTCGCCTTCCTGTATCGCGTCGGGATCGCGATCGAAGGCGTAGACCCGGGCAGCCCCTTTATCGAGGATTGCACGCGTGTAGCCGCCGGCGCCGAAGGTGCCGTCGACATGGGTTTCGCCCGACTGGATCGCGAGGCCGGCGATCACTTCGTCGAGCAGAACTGGGATGTGGGGCGCGGGGGCGGCGGCGCTCATGCCTTCAGCCCCTTCTCTTCGAGCCGATAGGCGGCGAGCTCGCGCAGATCCTCGTCGCCGCTCTTCAGCGCGACATAGGGGTTCCAGATTTCGAACGTCCCGCCGGCGCCGACGAACAAAGCCAGGTCCTCGATCTGCCCCTTGCGGCGCATCATCGGCGGAAGGATGATCCGGCCGCTGGGATCGTAGGGGACGTCTTCGGTCAGGCCGAACACCCGGCGGGCGCGGGCGGCATGGGCGCCGGGGTCGCCGCCCTGCCCTTCCTCGATCAGGCGCTTACGCTCGATCTCGGCTTGGAGGATTCGGCCGTAGCCGCGGTCGTAGGCGGTGAGGCAGGGGTCGGACTGGTGGGCGCCGAGGATGACGGCCTTGGCATCCGAGCGGCGCTCGACGACTCCGCGGATGAACGAAGGGATCGAGAGACGCCCTTTGGCGTCCACCGCGTTGAGTGCGCTCCCATTGAAGAGATGCTCCAACTCCACGGTTTTTCGATCCGCTCCCTGCACACGGACCTTCCCTGTTCACGGACGCGCGCCTCCGCGTCCGCGTGACATCACTGTCAGCCAGAAAGTGCCCCAAAAAACTCAGAGGCTGTGAATAACAGGATGGGGCACGGGATGGAAGGGTTTTTCATGCCTGTTGTGGGGATTTCATGCCACCAGAGGGACTTCTCTGCCGTTTCTTGCTTTGTTCCGCAAGGATTTGGGGCAAGATGTTGCCGGAAAAGGCTGTGGATAAGTTTGTGGTTTGCGGCGGGGGCATGGAATCCCCGGGGCCCCAGGACGCGAGTCTCCGGGCGAGGGTGCTGGGGAAATTAGGAATGTCCCGCTCATCCTGAGTAGCCGGTGAGCCTGTCGAACCGCCGTATCAAAGGACCGCGCGGGTTCCGTCCTTCGATACGGGCCTTCGGGGTCGCTCAGTCCCTACTCAGGATGAGCGTGGTGTGATCTACTGCTTCTTCGCCGCCACCCCAGCCGCAGGCTTCACACTATTGGTATCCGCATTCCCGGGCGCCACGCCGAGCTCGGCGAGCGGCTCCTTGGGCTCGCCCTCATTCTCAGCCAGAGTGGGAACGACTCCGTTGGCCATCTGGTCGACGGCGTTGGCGGTGATCGGGGTTTCGGCGCTCGGCCTGACGAAGATCGCCGCCAGCAGCACCAGCAGGAAGACGAAGGCGAGGCCGGTCAGTCCGATCCGAACGCGCTGCATGGCGCCGATGGTCTCCTCCCCCGCATTCCCCTGCTGCCTAAAAGGTAACGAGGCGCCATCCGAATGCAATGGCGAACGTTCGAACGCCCTCCAGCCCCGCCCGGACGCCGTCTTGCGAACCGCTCGCATGAATCCCCTTGACGGAAGATGCTGCACTCGCGAAGTTGAGTAGCATGCAGAAACCCTATCTCATTGCCGCTCCCCTCGCGGCCCTCATCGCCCTCGCTGCCTGTAACAAGGGGCCGGAGACCATCGTCGCCGGCAACGACGATCCGCAGGCCGCCGCACTTAACCAGGCCGCCCCGGTCGCTCCGCCGCCGATGATCCAGGCGAGCCGGACCTACCGCTGCAAGGACAACAGCCTCGTCTATATCGATTTCTACACCGACAACACCGCCCAGGTGCGCAAGGACAAGGGCGCCACGCCGACCATCCTGACCTCGGCCGGCGGCGGCGCGGCCTATACGGCCGAAGGCTATTCGGTGAGCGGCAACACGCCGCAGATCACCTACACCGCTCCGGGCAAGGGCTCGCAGAGCTGCAAGGCCTGATCGCTTTTCACATTTACCGCCTCAACGGGCCGGCCGGACATCCTCCGGCCGGCCTTTTCTTTTTGGGCGGGGCTCAGGCGGGCGCGTGGGCGGCCATCATCTCGGCCATCCGCCGCTGCATCTCGTCCTCGGGGACGTCCTCGATGTGGGTGGCGACGCTCCAATTATGGCCGAAGGGATCGGTGAAGGTACCCATCCTGTCGCCATAGAACTGGTCCTCGGGAGGCCGCTCGGCGGTGGCGCCGGCCTCGACGGCGCGGGCGTAGAGGGCGTCCACATCCTCGCAATAGATAAGGAGAGCGGAGGTGGGTCCGCCGCGGGCGAGCGGGCCGAGGCGGTTCATGTCGGGAAATTCGTCGGCGAGCATGAGGAAGCTGTCGCCGATTCGGATTTCGGCATGGCCGATCTTGTCGCCCATCGGCAGCCGCAGGATCTCGGTCGCACCCAGAGCGCGCTCGTACCAGCGAATCGCTTCGCCTGCGCCGGCGATGAAGAGATAGGGGGTAAGGCTGTGATATCCCTCCGGAACTGGATTGACCGCCATCGTCGCCTCCGTGATCGAGTGAACAAAAGGTGACCGTCGATAGCGCAGATCAGGAGTTTCGACAAATCCGGGGCGATATCCTAGAGGCGCGGGCATGAGCGAATCCATCACGCCGCAGATCGTCGCCGAGCACGGCTTCTCCCCCGAGGAATATGAGCGCGTCCTGCACGCCATGGGGCGGGAGCCGAACATTACCGAACTCGGCATCTTCTCGGTCATGTGGTCCGAGCATTGCTCGTACAAATCCTCGCGGATTCACCTCAAGAAGCTCCCGACCACCGCCCCCTGGGTGATCTGCGGTCCGGGCGAGAATGCCGGAATCATCGACATCGGCGACAATCAGGCCGCCATCTTCAAGATGGAGAGCCACAACCACCCCTCCTACATCGAGCCTTACCAGGGCGCGGCGACCGGGGTGGGCGGGATCCTGCGCGACGTCTTCACCATGGGCGCCCGTCCCGTAGCCAATCTGAACGCGCTGCGCTTCGGGCGCCACGACCACCCGAAGATGAAGCACCTCATCTCGGGCGTCGTCGCCGGCATCGGCGGCTACGGAAACTGCGTCGGAGTCCCCACAGTCGGCGGCGAAGTGAACTTCCACCGCGCCTATGACGGCAACATCCTGGTCAACGCGATGACCGTCGGCGTCGCCGATCAGGACAAGATCTTCTATTCGGCCGCCGCCGGAGTCGGCAATCCGGTCGTCTATGTCGGCTCCAAGACCGGCCGCGACGGAATCCACGGCGCGACCATGGCTTCGGCCGATTTCTCCGAGGACAGCGAGGAGAAGCGCCCCACCGTCCAGGTCGGCGACCCGTTCACCGAGAAATTGCTGATCGAGGCGTGCCTGGAGCTGATGGCGTCCGATGCGATCGTCGCCATCCAGGACATGGGCGCCGCCGGCCTCACCTCTTCCTCGGTCGAGATGGCGTCCAAGGGCGGAGTCGGGCTCGAGCTCGACATGAACGCCGTCCCCGTCCGCGAAGAGGGGATGACGCCGTACGAAATGATGCTGTCGGAGAGCCAGGAGCGGATGCTGATGGTCCTGAAGCCCGGCCGCGAGGGCGAGGCCGAGGCGATCTTCCGCAAGTGGGAGCTCGATTTCGCGGTCATCGGCAGAGTGACCGAGACCGGCCACCTCGTCCTCAAGTGGAATGGCGAGACCGCCGCCGACATCCCGCTGGCTCCATTGGCCGACGACGCGCCCTGCTACGACCGCCCCTGGGTCCCGACGCCCAGGCCGCAGCCGCTCCAGGGCGTCCCCCATGACAGCGACCTCGCCGCCGATCTGGTGAAGCTGATGGCCTCCCCAGACCTCGCCAGCCGCCGCTGGATCTGGGAGCAGTACGACCACATGGTCGGCGCCGACACCGTCCAGCGGCCGGGCGGAGACGCCGCTGTCGTCCGCGTCCACGGCACCGACAAGGGCCTCGCAATCACCACGGACGTCACCCCGCGCTACTGCTTCGCCGATCCCGTCGAAGGCGGCAAGCAGGCGATCGCCGAGGCCTATCGTAATCTTTGCGCGGTCGGCGCCACCCCGCTCGCCACCACCGACTGCATGAATTTCGGCAACCCGCAGCGGCCCGAGATCATGGGGCAGTTCGTGGGCTGCATCGAAGGCATGGCCGAGGCGTGCCGGGCGCTCGACTTCCCGATCGTGTCGGGCAACGTCTCCCTCTACAACGAGACTAAGAATGAGGACGGCAGCGGCAGCGCGATCCTCCCCACACCCGCGATCGGCGGGGTCGGCCTGCTCGCCGATTGGCGCAAGTCGGCGACCATCGCGTTCAAGGCCGAGGAAGAGGAGATCTTCCTGATCGGCACCCTGGTGCCCGAACTCGGCCAGTCGCTCTGGCTCCGCGAGATACACGGCCGCGAGGAAGGCCCGCCGCCGCGCGTCGACCTCGCCGAGGAGCGCGCCACCGGCGAGTTCATCCGCGACTGCATCGCCCGCGGCCTCGTCACCGCAGTCCACGACGTCGCCGACGGCGGCGCTCTGGTCGCGGTCGCCGAAATGGCGCTCGCCGCCGGCATCGGCGCCCGGCTCCGCGCCTTTGCAAGCATCGTCGAGGACGGCTGGCACCCCGCCTTCTGGTTCGCCGAATCGCAGGGCTGCTACATCGTCACCGCCCCCGCCGGCTCCGGCCTGGCCGAAGCCGCGGCCGCCGCGGGACGCCCCTGCGCCCCGATCGGCAAGACCGGCGGCGCCGCGATCCACTTCCACCAGACCCACAGCTTCGGCCCCGCCGGCGAAGTCCACGCCCCCGCCAGCAGCGTCGCCCTGGAAGCGATCCGGAGCGCCCACGAGGGCTTCTTCCCGACGCTGATGGGCGGCGAGCTGACGGTCGCCTGAAGCCTATTGCGAACGCTTCGCATTATCGCTACGTTGCGTCTCATGATCGTCTGTGTGTGCAATGCAATTCGCGAGCGGGACGTGCGGGAAGCCGCGCAGGCGGGTGCGTCCTGCCCTAACAGCGCCTATCGCAGCCTCGGCCGGCGGCCCCGCTGTGGGCAGTGCGTTCCCTTCGC
>VBAE01000101.1 GCA_005882415.1 Alphaproteobacteria bacterium
CGGGAGGCAAGGTGGACTTGGCCCCTCCCCCTCCCTAGATGCGGCGGCGATGAAGCGGCGTTTCGCGAAGATGCACGGCCTTGGCAACGACTTCGTCATCTTCGACGCGCGCGAGGCGCCGCTGGAGATGGACGGAGAGCGTGCGCGCGCGCTGGCCGACCGGCGCACCGGAATCGGCTGCGACCAGCTGATCCTGATCGAGCCTTCCGAAGTCGCCGACGTCAGGATGCGGATCTGGAACAGCGACGGCGGCGAGGTCGAATCCTGCGGCAACGCGTCCCGCTGCGTCGCGATGCTGCTCGGCGGCGAGAGCCGGATCGAGACCAAAGGCGGGATCCTCACCGCCTCCGCCGAGACTGAAGGCGCGAGCGTCGACATCGGCGCGCCCCGCTTCGGCTGGGACGAGATCCCGCTCGCTTACCCGATGGACACGGCGGCGATGCCGGTCGGGTGGGAGTATCTGCAGGGGCCGTTCGCCGTCAATGTCGGCAATCCGCATGTGGTGTTCTTCGTCGAGGATGCCGGCCCGGTGGAGCTGGACCGGCTCGGGCCGCTGATCGAGAACGACCCGCTGTTCCCGGAACGCGTCAACGTCAACATCGCCTCGATCGAGGACGGTGCGGTGCGCCTCCGGGTGTGGGAGCGCGGCGCAGGCCTCACCCGCGCCTGCGGCACCGGCGCCTGCGCGACCGCGGTCGCGGCGATCTCGCGGCGGCTGGTGCAGAGCCCGGTCGAGGTTCGGCTACCCGGCGGCACGCTGACCATCGAATGGGCTCCTGGCGGCACGATATTGATGCGCGGCGGAGCTTCCCACGCGTTCAGCGGTGAGATCGAGCTGTGAGCGGGCCCGAAATAATCACGTTGGGCTGCCGTCTCAATTATGCCGAGAGCGAGGCGATGCGGCTGATGGCGCTCGGGCAGGACGACCTCATCATCGTCAACAGCTGCGCGGTGACCGGCGAAGCGGTGCGCCAGACGCGGCAGGCGATCCGCAGGGCCAAGCGGGCCCGGCCGGATGCGCGCGTGGTGGTGACCGGGTGCGCGGCCCAGGTGGAGCCGGAGAGCTTCGCTGCGATGTCCGAGGTGAGCCTGGTTCTCGGGAACCGGGAGAAGATGGCACTCCCCCGCCACCTCACTTCGCGTGAAGCTGATGTGCGGGTGTCCGATATCATGGCGGTGCGAGAGACCGCCCCCCACCTCGCCTCGGGCTTCTCCGAACGCTCCCGGGCATTCGTCGAAGTGCAGAACGGGTGCGACCATCGCTGTACCTTTTGCATCATCCCTTATGGCCGCGGGAACAGCCGGTCGGTGCCTGCCGGAGCCGTCGTCGAGAAGGTGAAGGCGCTTGTCGACGAGGGCTTTCGCGAGGTGGTGCTGACCGGGGTGGACGTGACGAGCTACGGGCCGGACCTGCCCGGCGAGCCGACGCTCGGCCTGCTGATCGAGCGGATCCTTCGGCATGTGCCGGACCTGCCCCGGCTGCGCCTCTCCTCGCTCGACTGTATCGAGATCGACCCGCGGCTGGAGGAGATCATCGTCCACGAGCCGCGCTTCATGCCGCACCTCCATATGAGCTTCCAGGCCGGCGACGACATGGTGCTGAAGCGGATGAAGCGGCGCCATTCGCGCATCCAGGCGGTGGAGCTGGTCCAGCGGCTGAAGGCGCGGCGGCCGGAGATCGCGATCGGCGCCGACCTCATCGCCGGCTTCCCGACCGAAACGGACGAGATGCACGCCAACAGTGTCGCCCTGATCGACGAATGCGACATCGTCATGGGCCACGTCTTCCCTTATTCGCCGCGGCAGGGCACGCCTGCGGCGCGGATGCCGCAGGTGCCGCCGCCGCTGGTCAAGGAACGCGCCCGGCGCCTTCGCGAAGCGAGCGCGCGCCGAAGGTCGGCCTGGCTCCAGGGTCTGGTCGGCTCCACCCAGCGGGTGCTGACCGAGCGGGGCGGCGGCGGCCACTCAGAGCATTTTGCGCCGGTCGAGATCACCGGCCTAGCCGTAGGAGAGATAGTGGACGTGACGATCGTGGGGCTCGAAGGCGACAGGCTGAAGGGCGTGAAGGCATGAGCGAGGCACCGTGGCTCGACCGGGTCCGCGCCGGCTTCCGCAAGACCTCGGAGCGGCTCGGCGACAATCTCACCGGCCTGTTCACCAAGGCGGCACTGGACGACGAAACTCTGGACGAGATCGAGGAGGCTTTGATCGCGTCCGATCTCGGCCCCGCCACCGCGGCCAAGATCCGGGGCCGCCTCGCCAGCGAGCGCTTTGAACGCGGCTTAAGCGAATATGCAGTGCGCGAGATCGTCGCGCAGGAGCTGGAGAAGGTGCTTGCCCCCGTCGCGGTGCCGCTCGAGATCGCCGCCTTCCCCCGGCCGCAGGTGATCCTGGTCGTCGGCGTCAACGGCTCCGGCAAGACCACCACCATCGCCAAGCTCGCCCATTTGCTGCTCGAGCAGGATTATGGAGTCCTCCTCGCCGCCGGCGACACCTTCCGAGCCGCGGCGATCGGCCAGCTCAAGGTCTGGGCGGACCGGATCGGGGTGCCCGTCATCTCCGGACCCGAGGGCGGCGACAGCTCGGCGGTGGTGTTCGACGGCGTCAAGAAGGGCACCGCGGAGGGCATCGACACGCTCATAGTCGACACCGCCGGGCGGCTGCAGAACAAGAAGGTGCTGATGGACGAGCTCGCCAAGATCCGGCGCGTGCTCGGGCGCTTGAACCCCGAGGCGCCGCACGACGTGGTGCTCGTGCTCGACGCCACCACCGGCCAGAATGCGCTGAGCCAGATCGAGGTGTTCCGCGAAGTGGCCGGTGTGACCGGCCTGGTGATGACCAAGCTCGACGGCACCGCGCGGGGCGGCGTTCTGGTCGCGGCGGCGGAGAAATACGGCATCCCGATCCACGCGATCGGGGTGGGCGAAGGATTGGACGATCTCAGGCCGTTCGACGCGCGCGACACCGCGCGGGCGATTGCGGGCCTCTGACAGAAGAACGGACACCAATGACGGATATCGACGACAGCGGGGCGAAGAAGCCCGCACGGCCCCATGGCGCAACCGGCTTCCTGCTCGATTTCGGGCCGCTGCTCCTGTTCTTCCTCGCCTACAAGTTCAGCGGGGTGATCGTCGGCACCGTGGTGTTCATGGTCGCGATCCTCGCCGCGCTGCTGATCTCGCTGATCCGGTTCAAACGGGTGTCGCCGATGACCTGGCTGTCGGCGGTTCTGATCGTCGGCTTCGGCGGCCTCACGCTCTATTTCCATGACCCCAAATTCATCCAGCTCAAGCCCACCATCATCTATGCCGGCTTCTCGATCCTGCTCTTCGCGGGGCTGGCGGCGGGCAAGCCGCTGCTCAAATATCTGTTCGGGCCGATCTTCGAAGGGCTGTCCGACACCGGCTGGCTCAAGCTCACCCGCAACTGGGCCCTGTTCTTCGCGGCGATGGCCTTCGCCAACGAGGCGATGCGGGCGACCTTGAGCTTCGACACCTGGCTGACCGTCAAGGTTTGGGGGATCACCCTCGTCTCATTGGTCTTCGGGGCGGCGAACATGCCGATGCTGATGCGCCACGGCTTCTCGATTTCGGAAGCCGAGAAGGAGCCTCCCATTCCGCCGCCGTCCCTGTAAGAGGGGGACGATGGATCCGGTGATCAGCATCAGGGGGCTCGGCAAGCGCTATGCGGGCGGCCACGAGGCGCTCAAGAATGTCGACCTCGACATCGAGCGGGGCGAGATCTTCGCTTTGCTGGGGCCGAACGGGGCCGGCAAGACGACTTTGATCAGCATCGTCTGCGGGATCGTCACGCCCAGCGAAGGCACCGTCACCGCCGCCGGCCACGACATCGTCGCCGACTATCGCGCCGCCCGGACCAAGATTGGGCTGGTGCCGCAGGAGCTTCACACCGACGCTTTCGAGCCCGTGTGGTCTACCGTCTCCTTCAGCCGGGGCCTGTTCGGCAAGCCGCCCAACCCGGCGCATATCGAGCGGGTGCTCAAGGACCTGTCGCTGTGGGACAAGCGCAAGTCGAAGATCAAGGAGCTGTCGGGCGGGATGAAGCGCCGGGTGATGATCGCCAAGGCGCTCGCCCATGAGCCCGAAATCCTTTTCCTCGACGAGCCGACGGCGGGCGTCGACGTCGAGCTTCGCCGCGACATGTGGGAGCTGGTCCGGAAGCTCCGGGAAAGCGGAGTCACCATCATCCTCACCACCCATTATATCGAGGAAGCGGAGGAAATGGCGGACCGGATCGGCGTGATCCGCAAGGGCGAGCTGATCCTGGTCGAGGAGAAGCACGCGCTGATGGAGAAGCTCGGCAAGAAGCAGCTCACCCTCGCTCTCTCCGAGCCGATGGATGCGGTGCCGGACGCTCTGGCCGAGTGGCAGCTGGACCTTCGCTCCGGCGGCAATGAGCTGGTCTACACCTTCGACGCCAATGCCGAGCGCAACGGTATCCCTTCCCTGCTCCGGCGGATGAGCGACCTCGGGATCGGCTTCAAGGACCTCGCCACCCACCAGAGCTCCCTGGAAGACATCTTCGTCAGCCTGGTCAGCGAGGGGAGCGCCGCGTGACGGTCGGCCGCTTCAACCGCCACGGCGTCTGGGCGATCTACGCCTTCGAGATGCACCGCTTCTTCCGGACGATCTGGACCGGCCTCGCGACGCCGGTGATCACCACCTCGCTCTATTTCGTCGTGTTCGGATCGGCGATCGGGTCGCGGATGAACACGTCCGACCTGGGCGTCCCTTACGGGAGCTTCATCGTTCCCGGTCTGATGATGCTGTCGCTGTTCAACGAATGCATCTTCAACGCCAGTTTCGGAATCCACATGCCGCGCTTCACCGGCACGATCTACGAGCCATTGTCCGCGCCTTTGTCGCCTTTCGAGATCGTGCTCGGCTATGTCGGCGCTGCGGCGACCAAGGCGATGGCGGTGAGCCTCGTCATCCTGCTCACCGCCAATTTGTTCGTCGAGGTGCAGATCCTCCACCCCTTCTGGATGGTCGCCTTCCTGGTGCTGATCGCGGCGACCTTCTGCCTGTTCGGCTTCATCGTCGGCATCTGGGCGAAGGGGTTCGAACAGCTCCAGATCATCCCGATGCTGGTCGTCACGCCCCTCACTTTTTTGGGCGGCGCCTTCTACTCGATCCACATGCTCCCCGAGCCGTTCAAGACGGCGACGTTGTTCAACCCCATCGTCTATTTGATAAGCGGCTTCCGCTGGACCTTCTACGGCAAGGGCGACGTCAGCGTCGGGATCAGCCTGGCGATGACCGGGCTGTTCCTGCTGGTGTGCCTCGGCGTGATCTGGTGGATCTTCCGGACGGGGTATCGGCTGAAGTCATAAGCCCCCGTCATTGCGAGGAGCGAAGCGACGCGGCAATCCAGACTGCGTCCGAGGCTGCACTGGATTGCTTCGCTTCGCTCGCAATGACGATCAGGATTCTTGGTCCGCCCTTCGGACGCCGTCGCCGTCCAGATTCTGCGCTACGAATTCCCAATTGACCAAATTCCCCAGCACCGCGTCGACAAAGGCGGGGCGGGCGTTGCGGTAGTCGATGTAGTAGGCATGCTCCCAGACGTCGACGGTGAGGAGCGGCTTCATGCCGGCATGGGCGACGGGCGTATCGCCGTCGTGGAGGGAGGTGATGGCAAGCTTGCCCTGGTCGAGGACGAGCCAGGCCCAGCCGCTGGCGAAGTGGCCGACCGCCTCGTCCTTGAGCTTGGCGAGCATCGCGTCGGTCGAGCCGAAATCGGCATCGATCATCTCGGCGAGCCTGCCGGTGGGGCGCTGGCCCTGCGGTGGGGCGAGGCATTGCCAGAAGAAATTATGGTTCCAGATCTGGCCACTATTGTTGAACAGCCCCTTGTCGCCGCGCTCGGTGGCGGCGCGGATCACCTCGCTTAAATCAGCGCCTTCCAGGCCCCTCTCGCCGACCATGGAATTGACCTTGTCGACATAGGCCTTGTGGTGCTTGCCATGGTGGAATTCGAGCGTTTCGGCGGACATGTGCGCGCCAAGGGCATCGGGGGCGAAGGGCAGTTCGGGCAGGCGGAAAGGCACGGCAACAGTCTCCGGGCATCAGTGTGGAAGGATGCCGTGGCAACGAGGGAGAGCCGCCGAGGTTGCAGCTATTTGGAGCGAACGCTGAAGCGGGCGAGTTCTTCCTTCGGCGCCGGCCATTTGGGATCGAGGACGCTCGCCTTCGAATAGTCGCGATAGGCGGCGGGGACCCGGCCGAGCGCCTCGTTGGCGAGGCCACGGCCGTAATAGGCAAGGGCGAGCTTGTCGGTGTGTCCGGCGATGGCGCGGTCGAGAAGCGGCAGAGCGGTCTCGGCCGAGCCGCCGATGCGCAGGATCGCGAGGCCCTTGTTGAGCAGGGCCTCGGGCTGGGCGGGATCGTTGCGCAGCGCAGCGTCGAAATCGGCCATTGCCTCGGCGCCGTCGCCGCGGCGGAGCTTGAGGATGCCGCGGTTCACGAGGGTGGCGGTCGTTTCGTAGCGGCCGAGCCCTTCCCGGGCGAGGGCGTTGGTGCAGACGCCGATGTCGGAGACCGACGGCGGGTCGTCGCTCTCCGCCGCTTCGTAGCAGAGCCGGGCGTCGGTGCTTCCGAACACGGTGACCGCGCCGGCCGCGGGCGTGGCGACGAGAGCGGCGGCAATGAGGATCCGCATCGGGACGTCCTCCTATCGCCGCCGCTATAGCAGAAGGATCAGTTGGCGCCCATCAACTGGTGGCGCTTCATTGCGTGGCGGAGCTGGTCGTAGCTGAGCGCCAATGCGGCGGCGGCGGCGCGCTGGTTCCAGCGGCACTTGTCGAGCGCCGCGGCAAGGATCGCTTTCTCATATTCGGCGACGGCGAGGCGGAAGTCGGCGCAGCTCATCGGGTCGTGCGACGCCGCGGCGGCCACGGCCTCGGCGTTCGACATTTCGGGCTCGGGCTGGGTGGCCCGCGTCTGCGGCCCATTGCTCCGGCTCTGCGGCCGCCAGGGCGATTCGAACGGGTCGAACTGAACGATATCGACCGGCCGGGAGGGGTCGTCGCAGCGATACACGGCGCGCTCGACGACGTTGCGAAGCTCGCGGACATTGCCGGGCCAGTCGTAGGAGAGCAGGCGGTTGAGCGCGCTGCTGCTGAAGCCGGGCCAGGTCGGCCATTCCAGCTCCAGCGCCATTCGGCGGGCGAAATGGTCGGCAAGGACGGGAATGTCGCTCGAGCGGTGCCGGAGCGGCGGCAGCGTCACGACCTCGAACGACAGCCGGTCGAGGAGGTCGGCGCGGAAGCGGTTCTGGTCGGCGAGGCGCGGCAGATCCTCATTGGTCGCCGCGACGATGCGGACGTCGACCTGCATCGGCCGCGAGGCGCCGATCCGGGTCACCTCGCCATATTCGACCACGCGCAGGAGCCGCTCCTGCGCCGCCTGGCTCAGCGTCGCGAGCTCGTCGAGGAACAGGGTGCCGCCGTCGGCTTCCTCGAACCGGCCGACCCGCGCCTTGGTGGCGCCGGTGAAGGCGCCCGATTCATGGCCGAACAGCTCCGCCTCGATCAGGGTTTCGGGAAGCGCGGCGCAATTCATCGTCACCAGCGGCCCGTCCCAGCGCGAGGAGAGGTGGTGGAGGCGCTCGGCGATCAGCTCCTTGCCGGTGCCGCGCTCGCCGATCACCAGCACCGGCCGGTCGAGCGGCGCAGCCCGGCTCGCCCGCTCGACCGCGTCGAGAAAGGAGGAGGATTGGCCGACCAGCTGGGTATTGCGATCCATGCCAATATTTGGGACGAATTCCCACGCCTTGGCAAGCACAAAGATGCCCCGGAGACCCCTAAACACGCGGCAAATGGCGGTTTTCTGCAGCAAACGCGGATTGGCACGGCTCTTGAAGAAGATTGGACATGCCGCCTGCGGGCGGGGGTGAAAGATCAGGGAGGAAATCATGTTCAACGCCGACAAAATCAGCCAGACTGTCCTCGCCGTGGTTGCGGCCATGGTCTTCTCGGCGACGTCCATCGTCGCTGCGGTGGGCCCGGCGCAGGCGGGTTCCTCGGCGCCGCAGGCGGTCGCCGCGGCGGGCCCGCTCGCCTGAGCGGGAGAACCGGCTGAGTGAAGTCCGGCTGAGTGAAGAAACAAGGAGTTTAGTAGATGGGCATTTTCTCGCGCACCCGGGACATCATCGCAGCCAATTTCACCGACCTTCTCGATAAGGCCGAGGATCCGGGCAAGATGATCCGGATGATCATCCTCGAAATGGAGGAGACCCTGGTCGAGGTGCGCGCGTCCGCCGCCCGCACCATCGCCGACCAGAAGGAAATGCGCCGGCAGATCACCCGCCTCGAAAAGCTCCAGGAGAGCTGGACCGAGAAGGCGGAACTCGCCCTTTCCAAGGACCGCGAGGACCTCGCCAAGGCTGCCCTGATCGAGAAGCAGAAGGCCGGCGACATGGCCGACAGCCTCCGCTCCGAGATCGCCTTGCTCGACGATGCGCTCCGCGCGTCCGAGGCCGACATCGCCAAGCTCCAGGGCAAGTTGCGCGAAGCGCGGACCCGGCAGAATGCAATCGTCAGCCGCCTGGAGAGCGCCCACAACCGCGCCCGGATGCGCGAGATGTACGCCGGCCCCAAAGTCGACGAGGCTTTCTCGCGCTTCGATATTCTCGACCGGCATGCGGACCTCGCCGAAGGCCGTGCCGACGCGCTTGCGCTCGGCGCCCCGCCCAAGACTCTGGAGGAGGAGATTTCCGAGCTCCGCAACGCCGAGAAGATCGACGCCGAACTCGCCGCCTTGAAGGCCAAGCGCAGCAACTCGCCGACGGGCCAGGAGGGCTAAATGTTCATCGGAGAAGTCATCCTGCCCGTCCTCATCGTCGGGATCCTGTTCATCGGGCTGCCGTGGATCATCTTCCACTATATCACCAAGTGGAAGACCGCGGCGACGATCACCACCGAGGATGAGAACCTCCTCGACGAACTGAACGACATGGCCCGCCGCCTCGACGACCGCCTGTGCTCGATCGAGCGCATCCTCACCGCCGAGAATCCCGGCTGGCGTTCGGTCGCCTGCGATCCGCTCGACCGGCTCGAGGACCGCAGCGATGCCGCGTTCGACGCCGCCACCGGAATCACCAACCAGCCCGTGAGGATCCGGAAATGACCACTCCGAGCCGCACCAAATTCTACCTCGACAAGCAGAACAAGAAATGGATGGGCGTCTGCGCCGGAATCGCCGACTATACCGGCTTCGACGTGACGCTGGTCCGGATCGCGGTCGCCATCCTGACGGTCGTCGGAGCGGGGGGCTTCGTGGTCCCGGCCTATTTCATCGCCGGCTGGATCGCGCCGACCAAGCCGCGTGAGTTCGTCGCCCAGAGCCCCGAACAGACCAAGTTCTGGCAGGGGGTCAGGACCTCGCCCAAGCGCACCGTCCGCGACGTTCGCTCGCGCTTCCGGGAGATCGACCGCCGCCTGGCCGATGTCGAAATCTACGTGACCAGCTCGAACGGGCGTCTCGCCCGGGAGATCGAAGAGCTTCGCTGAGAAGCGGCAAAGGGGAAAACCGCAATATGGACGACAATCTCGCCATCTTCCTGGTCATGACGGTCGCGATCACCGCTTCCTTCCTGCTCAGCGTGATCTGGATGAAGAATGGGCGCAGGCCGGCCGTTTCCGAGGAGGAGCGGCGCCAGGTGAGCGAGCTCGCCGGGGAGAATGAACGGCTCCACGCCACCATCGGCAAGCTCGAGCAGCGCCTCGCGGTGCTCGAACGGATCGCCACCGATCCCGCCCAGCGCACCGCGCTTGAAATCGAAAGCCTCCGCTGAGCGGCGGCACGCTTCGAAGAAGGAATTTCGACATGGACATCGGAGAAGCAGTGATCGTTCCGAACCTGCCCTGGATTATCGGCGGCGGAATGCTGCTCGGGGCGGCGGCGATCGTCGGCTGGATCTTCACCACCTGGCTCCGGATCCGCAACGGCTACCCGCGGGTCAAGCTGCTCACCACCGAGTAGGCCCAGCTGCGCGCCGAGATCGGCTCGATCAAGGACCGGCTGGCGACGGTGGAGCGGATCGTCACCGACGATAGTCATCGCCTGACTCAAGAGATCGAGGCGCTCCGCATCCCGCGGAACTGAGCGCCGGACCGGATATAAGGGGACAAGACAGTGGCAAGTTGGGTTTGGGTGCTGATCCCGCTGGCGGCGATCTTCGCCGGAGTTTTCAAGCGCTTCTTCGACATCAAGGAAAAGCAGATGGAGGCGGTCGGCCGCGAGGCGATGGAGCGCGCCGAGCGCTACGCCGCCCAGACCGAGCGGCTCGAGGAGCGCGTCCGGGTGCTGGAGCGGATCGCGACTTCGCGGGGCCTTGGCGTCGCCGAGGAGATCGAACTGCTCCGCGACGAGCGCGTGCGTTGAGCGGGCCGGGATCAGGAGCTTATTAGATGAACCCCTTCGAGATCGTCGTTCCGATCGTCGCCCTCGTCATGCTGTCGACGGTGCTCAAGACGTGGATCAAATATCGCGCCACCGGCCATGCCGGGCCCGACCCGGAGGCCGCAATCCTTCGCGACGAGGTGAAGAAGCTGCGCGACCGGGTCGCGGTGCTGGAGCGGATCGCGACCGACAAGGAGAACCTCCTCGAGCAGGAGATAGAGCGGCTTCGGGACCGCTGAGGATGATGGCCGACCCCGCCCCCCTCTTCGCCCTCGCCGCCGCCGGAACCGCCGGGATCGGCCTGCTCAGCAGCGCTGGGCTGAGGATGTGGCAGGGCTGGCTGGAGCTGAAGCGGAGCGAGCGGCGGCCCGGGCGGCGGAGCGGCTTCGACATGGTGGAACTGAAGGCGCGGGTGCGCAAGCTGGAGGCGATCGCCGAAGGCGCGGATTTCCACCCGAACAGGTGACGCGAGGGCCCAGCGCCGCTAGAGGCGCGGGCATGGCCTTCCAGAGTCTCGACGACGTCTATTCCGATTATGAGCTGCTGGAGGCGGACGACCGCTACCGGCTGCTGATCGACCTCGGCCGGGCGCTGGAGCCGATGCCGGACGCGCTCAAGACGGAAGCCAGCCTGGTGCGGGGATGCTCGGCCTCGGTCTGGGTCTATCCGACCCGCAATGCGGACGGCAGCCTCCACTTCCTCGCCGACAGCAATGCGGCGATCACCAAGGGGATCGTGGCGCTGGTGCTGCTTGCGGTGCAGGACAGGCGGCCGGACGAGATCGGGCGGGCCGACATCGCGGGCGCGCTCGCGCCGTTCGGGCTGGAGCGGCAATTGAGCTCAAACCGGACCCAGGGCATTCCGAACATGATCGCGCTTATCCGCCAGACGGCGGAGCGGCTCTCTTGACCAGCCGGGCCGACCTGTTCGCGATGAAGGGCTTCGATCCGGAGCTGTTCACCGGCTTCGCGCGCACCGTCGGCCATGGCGGGGCGCTCGGCATCCATTATGTCGGCCATGGCTTGGACTGGGTCGAGCTCGGCCTCGACTATCAGGAGAAACTGATCGGAGTGGCGGAGAGCGGTGTGCTCGCCTCCGGGCCGATCATCAGCCTGATGGACATGGCGACCAGCATGGCGATCTGGGTCCGCCTCGACCGCTTCCGCCCGCAGGCGACGCTCGACATGCGGGTCGATTATCTGCGGCCGGCGGTGCCGGGGAAGACGATCGTCGGCCGCGGCGAATGCTATAAGGTGACCAAGAGCATCGGCTTCGTACGGGGCATGGCGCATGACGGCGACCCAATGGACCCGGTCGCGCAGGTGACGGGGACCTTTATGTTTACCGACCAGCCAAAGGCTCAAGTTGAGAACTAGGGAGCTAGCTGTCGGCCGGTAGTGCAAACCGGATCACCTCTTCAAGCACATCCATGTCTATGTTTTCGACGGATCTGAACTTGATGCAATAACCGGTGACGCTCGCCTTACCCAGCCTTCGGCCATAAGTTTCGGTGAGATACTTCTTATCCTCGAGGCCCATGACATAGAGGGATATTCCCGCAGTGTTCGCGCTCATGCCCAGGCGGTAAAA
>VBAE01000102.1 GCA_005882415.1 Alphaproteobacteria bacterium
CGCGGACGTTGACCGCGAACACCCGGTCGAAAGCGTCGGGCGGATAGTCTTCGAGCGGGCCGACGATGGCGGTGCCGGCATTGTTGACGAGGATGTCGATCCGCCCGTGCCGCGCGATCACGCCGTCGATCGCGGCGAGGAGGGCGGCCGGGTCCGCGACGTCGGCCGGGATCGCCTCCGCGCCAATTTCCCCGGCAAGCGCCTCGGCCTCGCCCGAACGGCTGCGATAGAGCATCGCCACCGACGCGCCGTCCGCGGCCAGCCTGCGGCTGATCGCGCCGCCGATGCCGCGAGTGCCGCCTAGGATGAGGGCGACTTTTCCTTCGAGCGTATGAGCCATGAGCCAGCATCGGCCAGCGCGGCGGGGGAGGCAAGCGGCTCCTCCTCCGCCGACGGGCGTTAGGACGTGCTATGACGCCGCAATCAGAACGCCGCCTGCTCCAGATCGCCATCGCCATCGGCTCGCTGGTCCCACTGGCGATGGGAACGCTCAGCATCCTTCGAAGCGCCCATATGCTGCACGGCGTCGAAGGCCCGCTGCCGATCGATCTCGACAGCCACTTCCGTTACCTCTCCGGCCTGCTGCTCGGCATCGGCATCGTCTTTCTGGCGATGCTGCCCCGGGTCGAGCGGGCGGGCAGCGTCTTCCGCGCGCTCGGCTTAATCGTCGTGGTCGGCGGCCTCGCGCGCCTGTTGTCGCTGATCGAGAACGGCGCCCCCGGTCCCGCCCATCTCGGTGCTCTCGGGATCGAGCTGGGGGCGGTGCCTCTGATCGTGCTGTGGCAGGCCCGGGTAGCGCGGCGCTGCGCTAGTTGATCGTCAGCCGGACGAGGCTCTTCGCCGGGACTCGGACGCGGAGCTTGCCCGACTGCCATTTGGCGCCGGCGAAGGGGGCCGGCTTCACCTCTTCCGCGCCGCCGGGGCGGTTCTGGGAGTCCATCTTCGGTGCGGTGAGGATTTCCCCGGTCACCGCTCCGCGCTTGCCGATATCGAGCAGAAGCTCGCCCTCGTTGGCGGGATCCACGTTGACGATGGCGATCTGGAGCGCGCCCGCGGCGTCTCGCGCGGCGGTGATGTCGAGGGCGGGGAGCTTGTCGCCATAATCGGGGACGGTAGCCTGCACGGGGAGGGCCTCGGCGCCCTGGAAGGGGCGGTACATCAGGAAGGCGTAGTAAGTGGGCGTGCGCGCCATCTTGGCGCCGTCGGTGAGGATCATCGCCTGGAGGACGTTCACCATCTGGGCGATATTGGCCATCCGCACCCGGTCGGCGTGGCGGTGGAAGATGTGGAAGTTGGTCGCGGCTACGAGGGCGTCGCGGAGGGTGTTTTCCTGCTGGAGGAAGGCGGCGTTGGTGCCGGGGGTGGCGTCGTACCAGGTGCCCCATTCGGCCACCATCAGCCCGACCTTCGCCTCGGGGTCGACCTTGTCCATCACCGCGTCGTGGCCGGCGATCATCGTCTCGAGCCTGCGCGTCTGGACGAAGGTCGCGCGCCACGCCGCTTCATCGAAGCCGCGCGCGCTCGCCATCAGCGCCTCGGTCCAGTGATAATCGTCGCCGGTCGCGCCGCCGGCGATCAGCTTGGTGCCGTCCTCCTTGAGGAAGGTCGCGTAGCTGCGCACTTGGGGCGAGAATTCCTCGACCCGCTGGTTGCCGCCGCAGCCCCACATTTCGTTGCCGATGCCGACATAGTCGATCTTCCACGGCTTATCGCGCCCGTTCGAGCGGCGGAGCTGGGCGAGGCGGCTCCGGCTCGGCGAAGAGACATATTCGACCCAGTCCTTCGCCTCGCCGGCGCTTCCCGTGCCGACATTGACGTTCAAATAGGTGCGGGCCCCGATCAGCTCGGCGAAGTCGAAATATTCGTGGGTGCCGAACTGATTGGCTTCCTCGGTATTGCCCCACCATTTGTTGAGCGTGACCGGCCGTTCAGGCCGCGGGCCGATGCCGTCGTGCCAATGATAGATGTCGGCGAAGCAGCCTCCCGGCCAGCGCACCACGGGGACCTTGAGCGCCTGCAATGCTTCGACCACGTCGCGGCGGTAGCCGTTGATGTTCGGGATCGCCGAGTCGGTGCCGACCCAGATGCCGCCGTTGATGCCGGTGCCGAGCTGCTCGGCGAATTGCCCGTAGATTTCGGGTGCGATGCGGACGCCCTTGGCGCTGGTGTCGACCCGCGCGCTGGCCTGGAAGGGTGCGGCGGAGGCGGGGAGGGCGGCGGCGAAGGAGAGGGCGGCCAGCAGGGTGCGGAAGGGTCGTCTCATGCCCCTTGTGTGACCGCCTCTTCGACATCGCGCAATTTGTCTTTGCCGAAATAGAGCTCCTCGGCGACGAGGAAGCTGGGAATGCCGAACGCGCCCTTCTCGAAGGCGCCCTGGGTGTTCATCGCGAGGCGGTCTTTCACCTTCAACTCCCCGGAGTTCACGATCAGGCGTTCGGCGGGAAGGCCCGCTTCCCTCAAGGTCGAGGCAAGCACCGGGAGATCGTCCAGCTTGCGCGGATCTTCCCACATGAAGTGGAACATCGCTTCGACATAATCGGGAAAAACGCCTTCTTTTTCGGCCGCCACCGCGCAGCGCATCAGCGCCAGCGTGTTGACCGGGAAATGCGGGTTCATCCGGAACTGGGTGAGGCCGTGGCGCGCGATGAACCGCTCCATCTCCAGCCGCTCATAAGCGAGCTTCGCCGGCACGTCGGCGAAGGCGAGCATCGGCGCCCGGTTGCCGCTCAGCTTGAACAGCCCACCGAGCAGTACCGGCACGTAGCGGAAGCGCACCCCGGTCCGCGCCTCGATGCCCGGGATCACCCGGTGGGCGAGGTAGGCGTTGGGGCTTCCGAAATCGAAGTAGAAGAGGGGCTGCGTCACCAGCTTTCTCCGAACGGCCGGAGGTCGAGCTCGTGGGTCCAGGCGTCGCGCGGCTGGCGATGGAGCTGCCAATAGGTCTCGGCGATCGAGGCGGGGTTCATCAGCGTGTCGGGCGGAAGGTCCTCGCCGACCCGCTCGCGCACCCAGGCGGTGTCGACGCCTGCGTCGATGACGAGATGGGCGACGTGGATGTTCTTCGGCGCAAGCTCGCGCGCCATCGACTGGGCGGCGGCGCGAAGCCCGGCCTTGGCGGAGGCGAAGGCGGCGTAGCCCTTGCCGCCGCGGACCGAGGCGGTGGCGCCGGTGAAGAAGATCGAGCCGCGCCCGTGCACCAGCATCCGCCGCGCCGCCTCGCGCCCGGTGAGGAAGCCCGCGTAACACGCCATTTCCCAGACTTTGCGGAACACGCGCTCGGTGGTGTCGAGCAAAGGGAAATTGACGTTGGCGCCGATGTTGAACACGCACACTTCCAGCGGCGCGTCCGCGTCCGCCGCATCGAGGAAGCCGGCGATCGCCTCCTCGCTGCGCGCATCGAGCGAGTGGCCGGTGAACGATCCCCCCGCCGCCGCGATCTCCTCGGCGAGCGCGCCCAATTTGTCGCCCTGCCGCCGCCCGCCATGGACGCAATAGCCTTCCGCGGCGAAGCGGCGGGCGATGGCGGCGCCGATGAAATCGCCGGCTCCGACGATGGCGACGCTCCCCCGCCGCCCGGCGCTTGCTTCAGGCCCTAGAATTTGGTGCCGAGCCTGAAGCCGATGGTGCGCGGCTGGGTCACCACCGTGTAGAGTTTCGGTCCGATCGCGGTCAGCCCGTCCGGATCGCCGCAGATGCTCTCGGCACACTGGATGCTCTTGGTGAGCTGACCGCGGCTGTCGAAGAGGTTCTTGACGAACAGCTCGGCCGTCCATTTGTCGTGCTCGACCCCGGCGCTGAGATCGAGCGTCGAATAGCTCGGCAGAGTGCCCTTGATCCCCTGCTCGTAGAGCCTGAGGTCGGTCGTCCGCGCCCCTTCATAGGCATAGGCCGCCTGGAAGTGCCCCTTCAGCTCGCCCATCGGGAATTCGTAGCGCGCCAGCGCATTGCCCTTGAACTTGGCGGTGATCGGAAGGCGCGTGCCCGCCGGGGCGAGCTCGCTGTTTCCGGGCGTGGTGCAGTCGAACTGCGGATTGGCGATGCGGCAGAAGGGCTTGGTGATCTGGGCGTCGTTATAGGCGCCGCCGACGCTGAAGGTCAGGCCCTGGCTCGGGTGGAGATAGACGTCGAACTCGGCGCCGCGCACCCGCGCATTGCCCGCGCTCCGGATCTCGGTGAGGCCGTTGGCGCCGAGGAAGGAGAGCTGGATGTCGGTCCAGTTGAGCTGGTAGATCGCGCCGTTGATGCGCAGGCGGTTGTCGAGCCAGCTGGTCTTGAAGCCGAATTCGAAATTGTCGATGAAATCCGGCGGATAAGGCGGAAGCGTGCCGCGCCGGTTGATTCCGCCCGGCCTGAACCCCCGCGAGACGGTGGCGTAGACGAGGGCGTCGTCGGTAACCTTGTAAGTGAGGTTCAGCCGGTGGATGAAGTCGGTCTGCGCCGTCGTCTTGTCGAGATTGGTGCAGGGCGATCCGCCGACCTGCGGCGGCCCGAAGCAGGCGGCGACTCCGGTCTTGCTGCTGTAGCCCGCGCTGTAGCCGAAGAAGCCCTCCAGCGAATTCTCGTAGCGGAACAGACGGCCGCCCATCGTGAACGTCAGCTTCGGCGTCAGGTCCGCCGTGATTTCGCCGAAGAAGGCGTAATCGCGATCGACGCGAAGCTGCTGGGTCAGCCAGATGTTGCTCGCCGTTCCCGGGACGGTGATCTTGTCCGCGATGTCGTCGATAATGTAATTCTGTTCGATGCCGTGCGTCTGCCGCTGGTAGAACAGGCCGGCGATGAGGCGAACCGGCTTGTCGGCGGGGGAGGCGAAGCGGAGCTCGTGGCTCTGCTTGGTGAAGCTGTCGTCCGAGATGATATACTGGTTCGGATTCACGTAGTCGCCATTATTGTCGTAGAAATAGGCGCCGTATCCGGCCAGCTTGTCGTAGAAATAGGAATAGTCGACATAGTCAGACTGGCCGTCGATCTGGCGCTGCATATAGGCGCCGGCATAGGTCATGTCGAAGCTGCCGATCTTACCTTGAACGGTCAAAGCCGCCTGGTACCATTTGTCGACGAAATGCTCCGGGTTGAACTGCTGGACCTGGAGCGGGCCGAGGCCCGATTCCTGGGCGAAGGTGCCGTCGCTGACCTGCTTCTGCGCCATGACCTGCGGCAGGACCGTCCAATTGTCGCCAAGCTCGATCTTCAGCGCGGCGCGGCCGCCATAGGTCTCGACGTCGTTATAGTCCTTCTTGACGAAGGGCGCGTTGGTGAAGGTGATGCCGGATGTCGGGAAGGTCAGGCTGCCCGGGATGTTGTCGATATAGCCCGCATCCTTGCGGTACCAGCCGACGATACGGGCGGCGACGTGGGACGAGATCGGCGCGTTGATGAACGCTTCGCCGATATAGCCGAAACCGCCATGCGCGACGTTGTTCAGCTCGACATTGGCCTCGCCGTAGAAGCCGCTCGTATCCGGCTTGTTGGTGATGATGCGGATCGTGCCGGCCTCGCTCGACGCACCGTAGAGCGTGCCCTGCGGCCCTGCGAGCGCCTCGACCCGGGCGATGTCGAAGACGTGGATGTCGAGCGCGCCGGTGATGGTCGTGATCGGCTGCTCGTCGAGATAGGTGCCGACCGAGGGGAGGGAGGCCGAGTGGTTGGCATTCTCGCCCGACGCCACGCCGCGGAAATAGACGTTGGAGAAGCCGGGGCCCGCGGTCTTGAACGACAAAGAGGGGACGAACTTGGCGTAATCCTCGAATTCGTTGACCTGGAGCTCGTCGAGCTTCTCGGTGCCGAGCGCGGTGATCGCGATCGGAACGTCCTGGAGATTTTCCGCACGCTTCTGTGCGGTGACGATGATTTCGCCATTGTCGTCGCCCTGGTCCGGCCGGCTGGTGTCGGCCGGGTCGCTGGCCGCTTCGCCGCTCGCCGGCGGCTGGGCGAAGGCGGTGCCGGGCGCGCAGAGCATGGTGGTGGCGAGCAGGCTGAGAAAAGTAAGGCCGCAGGGCTTCCGATCGGTGTCGGGCAGGCGCATCTCTTATCCCCCAGGTTTTCGAGATTATGTGCGGCCACTGTCCCGCTTTGCCGGGAGGGCGTCAAACTGATTTTGGGGGCGTAACGGACGCAGCTTCTAGCTGTGGTGCTTTTGCCACGCCGCGGGAGCCTCGGGATAGGCTTCGAGCACCGGGCCGAGCGCCTGCTCGAGCGGTCCGAGCCAGGGCTGGAAGGGGCGCCACTGGTCGATCCCCTCGCGGTTGATCGGGCGGCGGACCTGCTCGGAGCTTGCGGTACGGACGGCGCGGTCGTTCTCGTAGAAGCGCAGGCACGCCTCGTCGAAGGGGAGGCCGAGGGCGTCGAGAAGGACCCGGACCTCCCTCTCGGGATCCTCGACCATGCGCTCGTAGATGACGCGATGGACGCGGCCGGGGAGGACGGCGTCGAAATGCGCCATCAGCCGGACGTAATCGGCATAATAATGGCCGACGTCGTCGAGGGCGTAAGTGAAGCCCTGGCCGCGGGCGAAATGCTGCTTGAAGTTGGAGAAGCAGCAGCCGAGCGGGTGCCGCCGCGCATCGACGATCTTCGCCTTCGGGAGGATGAGGTGGATCAGCCCGACATGCGCCCAGTTGTTCGGCATCTTGTCGATGAAGAACGGCCGGTCCGTCTTGCGCTGGATGCGGGTGCGCGCGAGATATTCCTCGCCGAGCGCGCGGAGTTCCTCCGGGGTGAGGCCGGCCAGCGCCTCCGGGTAGAGATTCGGATCGCCGGGCTTCGTCCTGCCGCCGATCTTGCGGACGAGCATGGGGATGTCCGGAAGCTCCATCGTCCCTTCCACCTCGGGGTGGCTGGCGAGGATCTGCTCAATGAGGGTCGATCCCGCGCGCGGCATGCCGAGGATGAAGATCGGGTCGGGCGCCGCGCAGCCCTGGCCGGAGCGTGCTTCGAAGAAGGCCGGGGTGAACAGCACCTCGGCCCGCCGCACCTGGTCCGACACGTCCTCGGAATCATAGTCGATCAGCGCGCGGCGGAGGCGGTTCCCTTCCCCATAATGGGCGAAGCTGCGCTCCCACGCCTCCATATCCTCCAGCGCCTTTCCGAGCGCGAAGTGGAGGTGGTAGCGGTCCTCTTCGTCCACTTTGCCGCCGGCGAGCGCCGCTTCCATCGCCTCGACCTCGTCGGCGCCGAGCTTCACCGTCTTGAGGTTCGCGAGGCTCCACCACACTTCGCCGAGCGATGGTGCGAGGTCGATCGCACGGCGGTAAGCGGCGATGCTGTCGTCGCGCCGGCCGACCGTCTTCAGCACATGGCCGAAGCTCATCCACACCTTGGGCTGGTTCGGCATCCGCTCCAGCACCTGCTCGTAGATATGGATCGCCTCCTCATAGCCGCCGATCCGGCCGAGCGCGGCGGCCTTCAGATTCTGATGGGCGGGATTGTCCGGGTCGGCGCCGAGGAGGCTGTCGAGCACCCCGATCGCCTCGGCCGGCCGGTTCTGGCGGTAGAGCACGGTGGCGAGATTGGCGCGCGCGGCGGTGAAGGCGGGGGCGAGCTCAAGCGCCCGGCGAAGGAGGTTCTCCGCGTCCTTGAAGCGGCCGAGCCGGCCGGCGAGCTCGGCCATCATCCGGATGGCGGCGACGTCGAACGGATTGTCGTGCAGGTGGGGGCGAAGGATCCGCTCGGCGACCGCGAGCCGGTTCTCGACCAAAGCCTGGCCCGCCTCGAGCAGGCCGCGGTCGTTGACCGAAGCGGCGATGGCCTCCAGCTCCGCCGCCTCCGCCTCATGGTCCTGCCCCGTCGCGCGCAGCGCCTGGCCGAGCAGGCGATAGGCGTCGGCATTGCCCGGAGCGGCGCGGACGATCTCCTGCGCCTGCAGCGCCGCAAGCCGCGCATCCTGCCGCAGCAGCCGCCGGGTCAGGCTCAGCGCCTCTGCGACGCTTGCGGTCGCGCTCACTCGCCATCCTCTTCGACCAAAGGCACGCGATATTCGGTGAGGATGGCCCGGACCTCCACGGCATGGCGGGCGAGCACGTCCTCGACCTCGCGGCGAAGGTCGATGTCGGCCTTGCGGGTGCCCATCGAGACGTCGAACACCATTGGCAGCTGCGGCCCGTCGAAATGCGGCGAGACGGGCGTCAGCCTCAGCGGCACGTCGCTCTTGCCCGCGAAATAGCCTGCCACCGGGCCCCAGACGAAGGCGACGTCCACCGCCCCGCTCGCCACCGCTTTGATGATGTCGGCCTGCGGGTCGGGCTGCTCATAGTCGCCGTAGACCATGTAGCCGCGGACATTGTCGATCATCCCGCGCTTCGACAGCGCATGGGCGGGCGGCGTGTTGGAGAAGTCGTCGCCGATCATCTGGACGCCGATCTTCAATGTCTTCAGCCGCTCGTCGTCGAAGGAGGCGATGTCGAGGCCGCGGTCGGCGCGGGTGACGGCGACATAGGTCGAGCGGTAATAAGGCCGGGTGGTGGCGAGCATCTCCAGGCTGGAGCCGATCCCCGGCACGAGGTCGCACTGGCCAGCGTTCAATGTCTCGCGGAGGTTGCCCCGCCGCTGCGCCCACCAGGTGTAGCGAACCGTCGCGTGGAGGTCCTTGGCGACGAGGTCGACGAGGCGGTTCTCGAAGCCCTGCTCGGCCTTGTTCGAGAAGGGGAGGTTGTTGGGATCGGCGCAGATCTTGAGCTCGCGCGCCTCCGCTGCCCCGCCCAGGCGGCGAGCATGCATGCGATCAGGGTGCGGCGACGATTCCCCACGGCTTTCCTCCCAGCGCGACCGTAGCCAAGACCTGGTTCGTGACAAGGTCGATCGCGGTCATGTCCGCCGAAAGGCCATTGGCGGTGTAGAGCCTTTTCTCGTCGGGCGAGAGGCTGAGGTTCCAGGCGCGCCAGCCCGCGGGCCAAGTGCGGACGATCGCGCGCGTTGCCGGATCGACCTCCGCGACCAGCTTGGATCGCCCCAAAGCGACGAAGGCGCGGCGGCCGTCCCGGGTGAAGGCGATTCCGACCGGCTGGACCAGCTCCTCGGCGCTTTTGCCGCGGCCGAGGTCGGAGAAGTCGATGACTCCGATCTTCTTGCGGGTCGCCGCATCGAACACGGTCACCGTCCCGCGAAGCTCCGAGGAGACCCAGAATTGCTTCCCGTCCGGCGTGAAGGCGACGAAGCGCGGGCGGGTGTCGACGAGGAGGTTGCCGATCACCTTGCCGCTCGCAGAGTCCACGACATGCGCCATGCTCGCGCTCTCGGAAGACTGGACGACGAGGCTCCCGTCCGGGCTCACCGCCGTTCCCTCCGGCTCGGCGCCGACCGGCACCTCCGTTACCACCTTCCCGGAGGTGAGGTCGGCGATGGAGAGCTGGCTGTCATCCTCGTTCGCGATGTACATGCGGGCGCCATCGGGGGAGAGGGCGAAGGTCTCCGGATCCGGGACATTGTCGAGCGCGATCCGCACCGTCCCCGTGGCGCGGTCGACGGCGACGATCCGATTGTCGTCGCTCACCGCCACGTAGAGAATCTTCCCGTCCGGCGAGAGTCCGATCCCGCGCGGGCGCTTGCCGACCTCGATCCGCCCCGTCTCCCTGAGAGTCGCGCCGTCGACGACATGCACCGCCGTCCCCGCTTCGTCGGAAATGTAGATCGTCTCCGCGCCCGCCGGAGCGGCGAGGGCAAGGAGGAGCGGGAGCGCGACCCTCATGTCTTGGTGTAGAGGAAGGCGGCGATGTCCTGCGCGTCCGCGGCGGTGACGTTGAGGTTCGGCATCGCGGTCCCTGGCGAATAGGTCTGGGGCGCGATTATCCACTTCATCATATTGTCGGGCTTGTTCTCGAGATGCCCGCCGAGGATCGCGCGGCTTGCGATCCCATCGAGCGGCGGGCCGACCTTGCCGCTCGCGCCCGGCACGCCGCCGACGCTGTGGCAGCCGCCGCATCCGTAGTGGGCGAAAGCCTGCTGGCCGCGGATGATGTCGCCACCGGTCAGCACCTGCGCGCGCGCCTCGAGCTCGTGGCGCTCCTTGGTCTTCTCGCCGTAGAAGCCGCCGGCGAGGATCAAAGGCACCGCCACCGCGACCGCGGTCCAGGCGATCAGGCTATTCCGCCGCAACGGCATGGGCCACCTCGCTTGCCATCAGCCATTTGTAGAGGAAATAGAGCGCCGCCCCGGCATGGACCATCCCGCCCGGGATCCACATCACCATCCCGGCGAGCTGCTGGTCCTCGGCAGGGGAGAGGCCGGTTGGGGTCATGCCCAGAGCGGCATAAGGCGCGTACCAGGGGCTCGACGAGAAGGCCATCAGCGCGCCGAGCGCGCCTCCGATCAGCGAGGTGACGAACAGGCAGAGCGCCGACGTCCCCCAGCCGCGGCGGCCCGTCCGCCCGTGCGCCATCGCCCACCAGAAGAGCAAAGCGGTGGCGAGGAAGGAGAGGTGCTGGGCGACATGCCAGCCTTCCGAGGTCAGTGCCCGGTCGAACAAAGCCGGCATGTGCCAGGCGATGAGCGCCAGCGCCTGGAGGACGGTCGCGGAGATCGGGTCGCTGACGAGGCGCCACAAGGGGCCGGCGCCGCGGCCCGCGCCTGCAAGCGCCTTGCGAGTGCCGGCCGGGAAGCCCCAGAGCAAAGCCGCGCCGGGCTTCGATGCGACGATGAGGAGCGAGGCGAGGAGCATGATGATCTCATGCTCGATCATGTGCAGGGTGAAGCTGTGCTCCCCCGCCTCGTGCAGCGGCGACGCGACCGCGCCGGCAAGCGCGAGCCATCCCGCCGCGAACAGCCACGCGTCCCGGCGAAGGGCGCTCCTTCCCAGCGCAGAACGGGCCCAGAGGCGGGAGGCGCCCACCGCGTACAGGCCGGCGAAGAGGAGGAGGGGGACGACCACCGACCATTCCGGCGCCCAGCCGTCATGGCCCCCGCCATGGGCGAGGGCGGGCTCCGCCATGACGAGGAAAGCGCCTGGGGGGAGAAGCCTTCTCACGCCGCGCATCTCGGGATGATGAAGGCGGCGACCGTCTGGAACAGGATCGCGATGGACAGCAGCACCGCCGCCATCATCCCCACCAGCGCAAGCAGCCGCCGGACTTCGCTCTCGCCGTCGCCTCGTCTCCAGACCCGGTGCGAGAGCAGCAAACCGGCCAGCGCCAAGGCCAAGGCAAGCAGGCCGATCAGCAAATGCCAGAGCGGGATCGTCTTCTCGCAGGCGGTGAAGGCGAGGTTTGAGCCAAGCTGCTGCGACCCGAACCAGGCGATGCCGGACAGCAGCAAAGCCGCCCAGGGGAGGAACAGCTCCCGTGCCTTGGTGCGCTCGGTCACGCCCATCGCGGCACCCAGTATAAAAGGACGTAGATCGGCAGCCAGGTCAGCCACACGAACCGCCAGTAGAGCGAATTCTCGCTATAATCGACGAACC
>VBAE01000103.1 GCA_005882415.1 Alphaproteobacteria bacterium
TGACCGGCGTGACCCTCGACGACAAGCAGGCGCTCACCCGACAGCTCCTCGCGTCGGGAGCGCCGATTGCCGACATCAACTGCGTCCGCCGCCACCTCTCGCGAGTGAAGGGCGGCCGCCTCGCCGCCGCCGCTCCGGCGCTAGTGACGAGCTGGATCGTCTCCGACATTCCCGGCGACGACGCCGCGGCAGTCGCCTCGGGCCCCGGCGTTCCCGATCCCACCAGCCTCGCCGACGCGCGGGCAATCCTCGCCCGCTATCGGATTGATCCGCCCGCCGCTGTCGCTCGCGCCCTGCTCGATCCCGCCAACGAAACGCCCAAGGACTTGCCTGCCGAGTTCCGAATTCTCGCCACAGCCCGCGACGCCCTCACCGTCGCCGACGCGACCCTGCTGAGCGCGGACTCGCAGGGCGAGGCGCGCGAGCTCGGCGCCGCCCACGCCCGCATTGCGCTCGATGCCGCCAAGGCCGGCGGCCGCTACCTCTTCCTCTCCGGCGGAGAGACGGTGGTGACCGTCGCCAACCCCTCCGGCCAAGGCGGGCGCAATATGGAATATCTCCTCGGCCTAGCCCTCGCCCTCGACGGCGCGCCCGGCATCTGGGCCATCGCCTGCGATACCGACGGTATCGACGGCAATACGCCCGCCGCGGGCGCCCTCATCCGCCCCGACAGCCTCGCCCGAGCCCGCGCCCTCGGCCTCGATCCCGCCGCCTTCCTCGCCGCGAACGACAGCTACACTCTGTTCCAGGCGCTCGGCGATCTGGTCGTCACCGGCCCAACCTTCACCAACGTCAACGATTTCCGGGCGATCCTGATTGACGGCGGCAGCTGAGCGGCGAAAGAGGCGCGATGGACAGCGAACGCGGCAGGCCCGGGGTAAAGGCGATCGGAGTCTCGGTCCTCCTCGTCACCGGCGTGGCGGGCCTGATCGACCCCACCTTCATGATCGGCGGAAGCGCGCTCGCGATCACGATGAAGGTGGGCCTCGCCGTGCTCCTCCTCGCCGCCGGCATCGCCCTCGCCCGCTTCATCTCCCGCCATGCGGATGAGATAGGCGAGGCCCGGTTCGATACGAGGAACCCGGAGGACCGGGAGGAAGGCTGACGGGTAACCCGTCATTCCGGGCTCGACCCGGAATCCATGAACACAGGTCAGCGAGAACTCTCATCGAACCGTGTTCATGGATGCCGGATCAAGTCCGGCATGACGATCCTTGGGGTTCTCCTAGTCCGCGACCTTCTTCGCGAAGCGGTAGCTGGTCCGTTCGTACCCCTGCCGCTTGTAGAAGGCGTGGGCGCCGCCGAGCTCGATATTGCTGGTCACCTCGATCAGCAGGCAACCGCGCTCGCGGAGGCGCTTTTCGGCGCAGTCGAGCAGGGCCTTGCCGACGCCGCCGCCCCTTTGCCCTTCGGCGACGATCAGCATCGTCACGCGCCCGACCGGGTGCGGCCGATGCAGCGCAGGCGTGACGTGCCAGGTGAGGCAGCCGATGACCCCGTCCTTCTCGGCGACGAGGGGCGGCTCGTTCCCGGTGAAGAAGCCCGGCAGCCGCGCGGCAATCTCCTTCGTCGAGGAAGGGAAGCCGAGCTGGGTCACCAGCTTCGCGATGGCCTCTGCGTCTTCCAGGGTCGCCTCGCGGATATGAAGCTCCGGCTCGGGTGGAGGCTCCGGCGGGGGAGGGGGCGCAACCTTGGCAGGCCGGGCCTTGGGCGCAGGCGCTTCCACCTTGGCCGGCTTGCGCGCCTTGAGCTTCTTCTCCTCCGGGGCGGCGGCGGCAGCGAGCGAACTCTTCCAGTCCGCCATGTTCCGGCCGCGCAGATAGTCCTCGATCTCCTCGGCGCTGGCGGTCAGCCCGTCCCGGCCGATGCCGAGTACGTCCGCACCCGTCTCCGCGTCCTTGAGCCCGTAGCGCCCGTAATCGCCGACGCCCGGAGTTCGCCGCCGCGACTTGACCAGCTTGCAGCCGCGGTTGGCGGCCATGTCGCGCAGCATCTCGTCCCGGTCGCCCTCCGCCATCGCCGCAGCCTAGACGCTGTCGCCGCCGCCGAGATCGCCTTTGTCGCCCGGCGTTCCCGAGCCGACCTCGCCGCGCCCGGCACCTGCGCCGAATGTCTCGCCGCCGGTCGGTCCAACGCTCAGCCGCTCGGCCCCGGGCTCGGTCGCCGAGGCCGCGTCGGCGAGGCTCCCGTCAGCATCGCCGAGCGCTGCGGCCTCGCCTGCGATCCCGCCGCCGACAGTGCCGCCGAGCGTCCCGCCGGAGGGGTCGCCTGAGCCCGCGATAGTGCCGCCGCCGCTCGATCCGCCGGCGCCGCCCAGATCCTCCCGGTCCTGAAGCTCGGCGCCGTTGATCCCGCCGCCGGTGTCTTGATCGGTCATAGTTTCGCACTCCTGCTTGTCAGCGGGACAACCTCAGGCGGGCGGGGGCGTTCCCGGGGGCAGCGCTACTGGACGACGATCTCGCCCGACATTCCGAACATCTTGTGGAAGGAGTGCGAGCATTTCAGCGGGTAGCGGCCCGCTTTCGGCACCAGCGCGATGTCCGCGCTCTCATGGCCGGCGAGCTCGACTTCGCCCTCCTCGACCTTGTTGCGGTCCTGCGGCCGGATCGCTGCGGCGTCGAAGAACTGGACGGCGGTGAAATCATGGCCGCCGCTCGCGGAGTTGACGAGGTGAAGGACGACCGGCTGCCCGGCTTTCAGCCGGATCGTCGCCGGCGCGTAGGAGAAATTGGCGAGCGTCACGTCGACCCTCTGCGCGTGCGCCCAGTCGGGCGCCTGGGCAGCGGCAGGCGCGGCGGCGAGGGTGAGGAAGGCAAGGGTCAGCGACAGGCGCATCGAAAAAGCTCCTTCGGCGAGAGAGCGGCCCCTGTCGCCGCGTCGTACCACGGGCGGGATGGGGTGGCTAGGCTGGCTTGGGCTTCGCGGCCGGTGCCGCGGCCCCGGCAGTCTCACCCGTCGCCTTCCGTCCCTTGCCGCTGAACGCGTCCTTGGCTTCGTCCATCAGCCGGACGCCCATCGCGCCGGCGGCGGCTTTGAGCACCTTGCCGGCGCCGCGCTTGGCTTCGTCTTTCTCCATCAGCGCAGCCGCGGCCGCGAGCAGGCCCGCGGCAACCGCCTCGCCGAGCACCGGATGGTCCTTGGCGAGCTTCAGCGCCTTGCCGCCCGCGCCGCGCAATTCCTTGGGCACCTTCACTCCGCCGATCTGCTTGGGGAGCTTGGCTTTCTTTTTCTTGGTGTCTTTCTTTTCCTTGGCCATTCGGAGTCTCCTTGGGGCCTATTCGACCACGACCTCCGTACGCAGCGAATTGGCGATAAAGCAATTCTCGTGCGCCGCATGGTGGAGGCGGGCGATCTCCTCGGCGCCGGGATCGGCTGCATAAGCGATCCGCGGGCGCAGAACGATCCGGGTCAGCGCAGGCCTGCCGAACTCGTTGCGGCCCATCGTCCCCTCGGCCTCGTCGCGATAGGACAGCACCTCCACGCCTGCGTGGCGGGCGAAATCGAGGAACCAGAGCATGTGGCAGGACGAGACCGAGGCGACCAGCGCCTCCTCGGGATCGACACCGGCGGGATCGGAGAGCGGCACCGGGACGATGGAAGGCGAGGCAGAGGCGTGGACGACAGCACCGCCATCGAACCGCCATTCGTGCGCGCGGCTGTAGCGGCCGGAGAGGAAGTCACGCCCATTCCCGCCCCCGCCTTTCCACTCGACCGTCGCGTCGTGCTTCATTCCGCCGCCTGCACCTGCGCTTCGCCGGGGAAGAGGCTCGGCACCGCCTGAACCGCCGGGCGGGCTGCGGCGCCGGACTGGCCGCGGCGGGTGAAGCGGCCGTCCACCTCGGCACCGGCGGCGATGGTGAGGCTCTCATAGCTGATGTCGCCGACGATCTTGGCCGTGGCTTCGAGCGCGACCCGGGCGGCGCTGATCACGCCGCGCACGGTGCCGGCGATGGTCACCTCGTCCGCGCTGACATTGCCGGCGATGGTGCCGCTCGGCCCCTGGATCAACGCGGCGCAGCTGATGTCGCCGTGGACGGTTCCGTCGATGTGGAGGTGCGAGGCGGTGGCGATGTCGCCGGTCAGCTCCGCCTCCGCACCGATGAACGACAGGCTTGCGCCCCCCTTGCCGCGGGCGCCGCCCGCTTCCTTCGCCGACAGGCTGAACATCGCTTTCGACTCCCGCTCGCGTCCCCGCCCCAAACATCCGCCGATTCGCGCGGACGATCAATAGCGACCGTTTCGTCGACGAAAGGAGCGCACTCGTCGCAAGCCATGTGCTATGTCCGGACCGATGGGCCGAGAGGGCGCTTCTGACTTTGTGGGGAGAGAGATCATGCGGGCATTAGGCAGCCTGGTTGCACTGCTTCTGGTGACGAGCGCTCCGGCGCCGGCGGCGAAGCTTCCCGCACGCGCTCCCGCCGACGCCGCGACCGCCGTCGCCTCGACGGACCGTCCGGCCGACGAGGTGAAGCTCGACGAGAGCAGGAAGCCGGTCGAGATATTGCGCTTCATGGGCCTGAAGAAGGGCGACATGGCCCTCGATCTGTTCGCGGGCAGCGGATATTATACCGAGATCATGGCCAAGGCCGTGGGGCCGAAGGGCGGCGTCCTCGCCTGGGAGCCGGCCAATTTCCTCAACGACAAGGCGCGTAAGAGCTGGGGCGAGCTCAAGGGCCGCGCGCCCAATTCCGGCATGTACGCGACTCCGGCGACCGCCTTCTCCGCGCCGGCCAATGCGTTCGATTTCGTGATGTTCCATTTGAACTATCACGACACCTATTGGGAGAGCGCCAAATACGGCTTCGCGCGGATGGAGCCCGAGGCGTTCCTGCGCACCCTCTACGCCTCGGTGAAGCCGGGCGGGGTGGTCGCGGTGATCGATCATGTCGCGGCGCCGGGCGGCGAGGTGCGCGAAGTCGCCGACAAGCTCCACCGCATCGACCCGGCGGTGATCCGCGCCGACTTCGAACGCGCCGGATTCGTCCTCGACGGCGAATCGAACCTGCTCCGCAACCCGGCCGACGATCATACGAAGCTGGTCTTCGACCCGTCGATCCGCGGCAAGACCGACCGGGTGGCGTACCGCTTCAGGAAGCCCGCGCGGTAATCGGGGCCGTTTCATCGACGAAACGGCCATATCGTTCGACGAAGGGGGCTTGCGCCCTGCTACAAATGTGGCATGCTACAGGTGTAGCAGGTGAGTCGATGATATGATTGCAGGTCTTCCAAGGCGCGAGCGCGAAATTTTCGAAATCCTTTGCGGCGGCGAGGCAACTGCCGCCGAGGTGCGCCGGCAGATGTCGGATGCGCCCAGCCATTCCGCCGTTCGGACGCTGCTTGCGCGGCTCGAGGCGCGGGGGTTGGTCAGGCATCGCTCGGACGACCAGGCCTATGTCTACCGGAGCGTTCCGCAGGCTTCCAAGGTCCGCGAGTCCGCGCTCCAGCAGCTGGTCAAGACCTTCTTCGACGGCTCGGCCGTCAGCGCCGCAACCGCCCTTCTGGGCATCTCCAGGACTTTGAAGCCGGAAGACCTCGACGCGCTGCAGCGCGCGATCGACGAGGCAAAGGAGCGTCAGTCATGAGCTTTGCATTCCTCATTGAAATGGGCTGGAAATCGGCGCTGATCAGCGGTGCCGCACTGCTTCTCGTCTCCGCGATGAAGGGCCGCTCGCCCGCCGACCGCGGCGCCGTGCTGAAGCTCGGAGTGGTCATGCTCCTCGCGCTCCCGGCGATGACGCTGCTCCTCCCCGCGCTCCAGGTCGAGACGAAGATCGCCGGATCGGTGGTCGCAAGCCCCGCCGCCGCGGCGACCATCGACCTTCCGCTAACCGCCGACGCATCCGCCGCCGCCGCTCCCGCGCCCCCTTATGTCGACCCCGCCGCCGCCGATCCCATTTCGGAGATGGTCGGCGCGGGCGACTGGAACGACCCGGGCAGCCTGTTCCTGCTCCTCTATCTCGGCGGCCTGTTCATGGTCGGCGGCCGGCTGGTCGCGGGCCTATGGACGCTTCGCCGCTGGACCCGCGAAGCCCGCCCGGTCGAGTCGCCAGAATGGCAGGCCGCGCTCCGCCGCGCCGCCGGGGGCCGCAACATCCGCCTGCTCGTCTCCGACGAAGCCTGTTCGCCGATGAGCTGGGGCTGGCTCCGGCCGGTGATCCTGCTCGACCGCGACACGATCGACGAGCCGGACGACGCCGACGCCATCCTCGCCCATGAGACCGCGCATGTGCTCCGCCGCGACTGGCCGGCGCTGATCCTCAGCCGTCTCGCAGTCGCCCTGTTCTGGTTCAACCCGCTGGTCTGGCGCCTCGACCGCGAAGTCGCCCAGCAAGCCGAGGAAGCCGCCGACAGCCACGCCATCGACCGGGTCGAACCCGCCCGCTACGCCCAGACCCTGCTCGACTGGGCGCGGCAGAGCGGCGGAGTCCTCGTCCCCGCCAACGCCATCGCCGCGGGCGAGCCGGGCCTGGTCCGCCGGGTGAAGAAGATCCTCGAAGGCCGGATGACTCCGCGCTCGGGCTCGCTGTGGACGGTGCTCGCCATGATCGGCTGCGTCGCCATCGCGGCTCCGGTCGCCGCGCTGCAGCTGGTTCCGGAAGCTCCCGAAGCCCCCGCCGCTCCCGAAGCGCCCGCAGCACCGGAAGCGCCGCTTCCACCGAACCCGCCTGCGCACGTCTACGCCGCCGCCGTGACGGTTCCGCCGGCAGTGCCGTCCGCTCCGCCCGCGGTTCCCGCCGCTCCGGCCGTGCCGCACGCCGTCCACGCCGGGCTGGTCGCACCCGTGGCCCCGGTTGCGCCGATCCCTCCGCTTGCCCCCGTCGCGCCGATGGCTCCACGCTGGGCGGGGCCGGTCGTCGCGGTCCATGTCCGGCCGCTGGTCGACGGCGAAGCGATCGAACGCAGCGTCGAAGCCGCGGTCGAGCATGCCCAGGCGCAGGCCGAGGCCGCCAGCGAAGCCGCCGAGCGCGCCGGGGAAGCCGCCGAGCGTCAGGGCGCGATCGCCGAGCGCAGCGCCCGAATCGCCATGGCCGCAGGCGCCCGTGGAATGATGAGGGGCGCCGACCAGATGGAGCGCAGCGCCGCCAATATGCGCAGCCAGGCCGCCCAGTTCCGCGACCGCGCCTGGCGCGAGCGCACGATCGCCAAGGAGGCCGCCCGCGGCCACCATGTCACCCATGAGGATCTGATCGAAGCGGCTTCCGACATGGATGACGGTGCGCGCGAGATGATCGAAGGCGCCCGCGAAATGCGCCGCGAGGCCCAGCGCATGGAGCGCGGCGACGGCTGACCGACACGAGACGCGGCACGAGGGGTGGCGGGCCGTCGCGCCCGCCACTTCCGTTTCCGCACGCCGCTGTTAGGCTGCCCCGCAAAAGGGGAGCCTTGAATGAACCGACCGATCAGCGCCGCACTGGCCGCCGCCGCCTGCCTGCTTGCAAGCGCCTGCGCCACCGTTCCCCCGAGGCCTGCCTATGACGTCGTCCTCCGCGGCGGCACGATCTACGACGGCCGCGGCGGCGCGCCTTATACGGGGGATGTCGCGATCAAGGGCGAGCGCATCGCCTTCGTCGGCGCCCATGCCGGCGGCAGCGGCGCGCGCGAGGTCGACGCACGGGGCCTCGCCGTCGCGCCCGGCTTCATCAACATGCTGAGCTGGGCCAATGAATCGCTGATCGCGGACCCGAAAAGCCAGAGCGACATCCGCCAGGGCGTCACGCTTGAGGTAATGGGCGAGGGCGATTCGATGGGGCCGCTGTCGGACGACATGAAGGCGCACGCGGCGGCGCGGCAGGCGGACATCAAATATCCGATCGAGTGGACGACGCTCGGCGACTATCTCGGCTGGTTGGAGAAACGCGGCGTCGCGACCAACGTCGCAAGCTTCGTCGGCGCGAGCACGGTGCGGATTCACGAGCTTGGCGAAGGCGATGTCGATCCGACCCCGGAGCAGCTCGATCGGATGCGGGCGCTGGTCCGCCAGGCGATGAACGAAGGGGCGATGGGCGTCGGCTCCTCGCTCATCTACGCGCCCGACAATTTCGCCGAGACGCCGGAGCTCGCCGCGCTGGCCACGGAGAGCGCGAAGTGCGGCGGCATGTATATCAGCCACATCCGCGACGAGGGGCCGAAGCTTCTGGAAGCGATCGACGAGCTGGTGACGATCGCCCGCACCTCCGGTGGGCCGGCGGAAATCTACCATTCCAAGCAGGCCGGCAAATCGAACTGGGGCAAGATGGACGCGGCCATTGCCCGGGTCGAGGCTGCGCGGGCCGAGGGCCTCCGCATCACCGCCGACATGTACACCTATGCGGCGAGCTCGACCGGCCTCGACGCGGCGATGCCGCTCTGGATCCAGGCGGGCGGGATCGAGAAATGGGTCGAGCGGCTGAAGGACCCGGCGCTGCGGGCGCGGGCGCTGGGCGAGATGCGCGCCGGTACCGTCTCGGAGAATAGTGACCTGGTGGTGCGCGAGCCGGCCAAGGTGCTTCTGCTCGGCTTCAAGTCGGCGGCTCTGAAGCCGCTCACCGGCCGCTCGCTCGCCGACGTCGCCAAGGAGCGCGGCAAGAGCCCGGAGGAGACCGCGGCCGACCTCATCGTCGAGGATAACAGCCGGATTCAGGTCGCTTACTTCTCTATGAGCGAGGACAATGTCCGGCGCGAGGTGCAGCTGCCCTGGATGAGCTTCGGCTCGGATGCCTCCAGCCAGGCGCCGGAGGGGGTGTTCCTGAAGTCGAGCACCCACCCGCGCGCGTACGGCAATGTCGCGCGGCTGCTCGGCCATTATGTCCGGGACGAAAAGCTGGTGCCGCTGCAGGAGGCGGTGCGGCGGCTGACCTCGCTCCCGGCAGGCAATCTCGGGCTGAAGGAGCGCGGAAGCCTCGCGGCGGGCAATTTCGCGGACGTGGTCGCCTTCGATCCGGCGACGATCCGCGACAACGCCACCTTCGACAAGCCCCAGCAATTCGCCACCGGAGTCCGCCACGTCTTCGTCAACGGCGTCCAGGTGCTGAAGGACGGCGACCATACCGGCACCACCCCCGGCCGCTTCGTCCGCGGCCCGGGCTGGAACAAATGCCCCGCCTGAGCCCGGGTGCAACGAAGTGTACGGGTGATCATTCTCCCGGCAATCCAAAGAGAGATTCGTCCATGAAGCCTGCCGCCGCTATCCTCTCGCTCCTCCTCGCCGCTTGTGCGACGACCTCGACGCCGCAGCGTGTGGCTGCCGACGACCCGCGCTCCTTTGCGCCGATCGATCCCAACCGGCTGTCGCTGATCACCCGCACGCTCGCGTCTGACGAATTCGAAGGGCGGGGGCCCGGCACCCCCGGCGAGACCAAGGCGATCGCCTACCTTGCCGAGCAGTTCCGCCAGCTCGGGCTCGAGCCGGGCGGGCCGGACGGGAGCTACACGCAGAAGGTGCCGCTGATCCGCACCCAGCTGCAGAAGCCCGGCACCATGTCGATCGCGATGAAGGGCAAGACGATCCCGCTGCGCTTTCCGGACGACGTCTATCTCAGCACGGTGCGGCCGGTGGACCGGGCGCGGATCGACAACGCGCCGATCGTCTTCGTCGGCTACGGCGTCACCGCGCCGGAGCGGCAGTGGGACGATTTCAAGGGTGTCGACCTGAAGGGCAAGGTCGCCATGTTCCTGGTCAACGATCCGGATTTCGAGGCGGCGGCGGGTGAGCCGGTGGCGAACCGCTTCGGCGGCCAGGCGATGACCTATTACGGCCGCTGGACCTACAAGTTCGAGGAAGCCGCGCGGCGCGGCGCGATCGCGGCCCTCGTCGTCCATGAGACTGCCGGGGCCGGCTATGGCTGGAACACGGTGCAGGCGCCGGGGGGCGAGAATTACAACACGCCGCGCGGGCCTCGATTTCGAGACGGTGAAGCGTCAGGCGCGCACCGCCGACTTCCGCCCGGTGGAGCTCGGCGCCGCTTTCTCGGCGAGCTTCGGCGTCGACACCACCAATGTCGAAAGCCACAATGTCATCGCCAAGATCAGCGGGTCGAAGCATCCTGACGAGACGGTGAGCTTCGCCGGCCATTGGGATGCCTACGGGCTCGGCGCTCCGGACGCGGGGGGCAAAAGGGTCCGGCCGGGTGCTTCCGACGACGCATTGGGCCTAGCCGGGGTGCTGGAGATCGCCCGCGCCTTCAAGGCGGGGCCGAGGCCGGAGCGCACCCTCGTCTTCGCCGCCTGGACCGCCGAGGAGCGCGGCCTGCTCGGTTCGGAGTTCTACTCGACCCGGCCGCTCTACCCAATGGAGAAGATGGTCGCGAACATCACCCTCGATACGCTCCAGACCGCCGGCCCGGCGCGCGACGTCGTACTGATCGGCCGCGGGCAGAGCGAGATTGAGGATATGCTTGCAGACATTGCCGCGCGGCAGGGGCGGACGGTGACTCCGGACGCCCGGCCGGAGCGCGGGCTCTTCTATCGCGCCGACCATTTCTCGATGGCCAAGCGGGGCGTTCCGGTGCTTCTGCTGATGGCGCTCGGCGGCGGGGTCGACCTGGTCCAGGGCGGGCGCGAGGCTGGCGATCGCTGGGTGAGCGAGTTCACCGCCAATTGCTACCACCAGACCTGCGACGAATGGCACCCCGACTGGGATTTGCGCGGGGCGGCGCAGGATGTGGCGCTTGCCTATGGGATCGGGCGGGAGCTCGCCTTCAGCCGGCGCTGGCCGCAATGGCGCCCGGAATCGGAGTTCAGCGCGATAAGGGCGAAGTCGTCGGCGCAACGTCGCTGAGATAGCGGCCCGAATTGGCGAATTCGGCCTTCACCTGCGACTGGGGGGGAAGGCTGTCCTCCGGCTGCGGAAGCGAGGCCGGGGCAGTGTAGGCGGGCGCCGCCGGCGCCTGCAGCGCGCCGTACTGGATCGGGAGCGTTGCCGTCGGGACCGTCGAGACGGGGCGGGAGGCGAGGAGGGTCGAGGGCGAGGGCTCGCGGCCGGCATAGCGCTCGTTGAATGACCCCGGATTGCCCCAGGCGCCGGGCAGGCGGTAGAAGCTGTGCGAGCCGACCACCGCCACCTTGAGCAGCCGGAACGCCCATTGCGGGACGACCTGCTGGGTGTGGTAATTGGTCGAATAGCCGACCGGGGCGTAGACGCTGCCGGCGAGCGCGGCGGCGGCGATGCGCTTGGCCTGGAGCCAGGACGCGC
>VBAE01000104.1 GCA_005882415.1 Alphaproteobacteria bacterium
GGCTCGTCGCGGAGGTTAAGGGCGGCGGCTGGGCGCTGCTCGATTTCGCGCCGGACGGGAAGAGCGCGGTCGTCGGCAACTACGTCTCGGTCAACAAGACCGACCTCTATCGAATGGACGTCGCAACCGGGCGGATGACCCCGATCGGCGATCCCAGGCAGCAGATCGCTTATGGCGGCGCCAGATTCGCTCCGGACGGGACGCTCTGGGTCACCTCGGACGAGGGATCGGACTTCCAGCGGCTGGGCACGCTCGACCCGGCGAGCGGCCGCTTTACCGCGGTGGCGAAGGAGCCGCGCTGGGACGTCGAGAGCTTCGACATTTCCGAGGATGGGCGCTTCATCGCCTACACGGTCAACGAAGCCGGGGCGGGGCGGCTGAAGCTGCTCGATACGCGGACCAGGGCGACCCGCACCGTGTCGGCGCTCCCGGCGGGGACGATCGGCGGCGTGGAGGTGGCGCCCTGGGGCGATGTCGGCCTCACCCTCTCTTCGGCGCGCTCGGCGGCGGACGTCTATTCGGTGAACCCGAAGACGCTTGCCGTCACCCGCTGGACCGAGAGCGAGACCGGCGGCCTCAACCCGAAGGTGAATATCGAGCCGGAGCTGGTCGAGGTGAAGAGCTTCGACGGCGAGACCGTGTCGGGCTTCCTCTACCGGCCCGACGCGGCCAAATTCCCGGGGCGGCGGCCGCTGATCGTCAACATCCATGGCGGCCCGGAAGGCCAGTCGCGGCCGGGCTTCCTCGGGCGCAACAATTATTATCTGAACGAGCTGGGCGTCGCGATCTTCTTCCCCAACGTCCGCGGCTCGACCGGCTACGGCAAGAGGTTCGTCGCGCTCGATAACGGGCCGGACCTGCGCGAGAACACCGTCAAGGACATCGGCGCCTTCCTCGCCCGGCTGAAGGCGGACCCGCGGGTCGATCCGGCGCGGATCGGGGTCACCGGCGGGAGCTATGGCGGCTATATGTGCTACGCCAGCGCTATCGCTTATGGCGACCAGCTGCGGGGTGCGAACTGCGTCGTCGCCATCTCCAACTGGGTGACCTTCCTCGAGAACACCCAGTCCTATCGCCGCGATCTGAGGCGGGTCGAATATGGCGACGAGCGCGACCCGGCGCAGCGGGCCAAGCTGCTCGCAATCTCGCCGCTGACCCGGGTGTCGGAGCTGCGCATTCCGCTGATGGTGACCACCGGCGGCAACGACCCGCGCGTGCCGCCGTCGGAAGCCGAGCAGATCGTCAAGGCGGTTCGCGCCAAGGGCGGCACGGCGTGGAGCTTGCTGGGCCAGGACGAAGGCCACGGCTTTTCGAAGAAGGCGAACCAGGATTATCAATTCTGGACGAGCCTGATGTTCTGGCAGCAGAATTTGCTGGGGAAATGAATTCCTCCCCATCGAAGATGGGGAGGGGGACCCCGCGTAGCGGGGTGGAGGGGTAGAAGGCGGAGTGTTGGGAGGTTCTCGTGGGAACCTCTTGGTCCAGCGTCACTTACCCCTCCACCACATTGCATGTGGTCCCCCTCCCCCCGCTTCGCGCGGGGAGGAATGCGCTTACCGCCTCGCCTTCGCCGCGAGCCATTCCTCGATGGCGCGGTAGGCGGAGCGGCCTTTGGGCGGGTCGTCGCCTAGGCCGGTGGCGAAATAGGCGACGCCGGTCCCGGTCCTGCGGTCGATCCAGAGGCCGGAGCGGAGGCCGTAGGCTTCGCCGGCATGGCCTTCGCGGGCGACGCCGTCGCCGAACGGGTCGTCTCCGGGCGGGCAGGTGGCGAGGGTCTGCAAAGCGAGGCCGTAGGCGCAGTAGAAATTGCCCTCGCTGTCGCCGTTGGAGCCGTCGAAGCGCCAGGCGGGGGCGCGGAGCTGGGCGATGCTGGCGGGGGAGAGGAAGGAGCCGCCGTTCGCGAGCAGCATCGCGCCGACCTTGGCGAGGTCGGTGACGGAAATGCGGAGGCCGCCCTGGGGGGAGAAGAGGGCGCCGTTGGTGCCGGGAACATAGGACGAGAGGTCGCAGCTTCCCTCGGCGGCGGGGACGACGGGGCAGGCGGGGCGGGCGCCGTTCAGGCCGTCGCGGACGACGCTGCCGTCGGGGGCGGTGAGGACGACGGCGCGGGCGACGGTCGTATCGCTGCAGGTCGTCCAGTTGAAGCAGGCGTCGAGGCCGAGCGGCTTCAGCACCAGGCGGTCCATCAGCCGGTCGAAACGTTCGCCGGTCGCGGCTTCCATGACGGAGGCGATTACCGGGAAATTGAGGTTGGAATAGCGGAAATAGGTGCCGGGGGCGTGCTCGGAATCGAAGGCGGCGGGGGCGGCGAGGGTGGACTGGATGCTGCCGCCCAAGGGGATGGCGTAGTCGACGTCGTCGCGCAGGCTCGAGCGGTGGGAGAGGAGCAGGCGGAGCGTGATCGGCGTGTCGGGGAAGGCCGGGTTGCGGAGGCGCCAGCCGAGCGTGTCGGAGATGTCGGCGTCGAGGTCGAGCTTGCCGGCCTCGACCAGCCGCATCACGCCCAATGCGACGTGGAGCTTGCTGATCGACGCGATGCGGACCGGATCCTTTATAGAGAGCGGGCGGCGGGCAGCCGGATCGGCCATTCCCGAGGCGCCGGAGGCGGTGACGCCGTGGGCGTCGAACGTCGCCCAGGCCCAGCTCGCTGCGGGGGGCGGCGCCGGAGCGACGGGGACGGTGGCGCAGGCCGCCAGCAGCGGGAGCAGGGCGAGGGCGTAGCGCATCATGGAGCGGAGGCTAGCGGCCAAATCGGCCATTTCCTAACCGCTTTTCGCCTGCCATTACCGCGCCCATGAAGAGCCTCCCGCTGCTGCTCCTCGCAGCCCTTTCGCCCGCCCTCGTCTCCGCCGCTCCCGCCGCCCCCGTGCCCCATGTCTGGTCGGACGCGCAGGTGCAGGAGATTCTGGCCAAGACCCAGACGACCCGGCTCGCGCCGGACCTGTCGCACTTGACGGCGGGGGAGCGCGTCGCGGTGGCGAAGCTGCTCGAGGTGGGGCGGATCTTCCAGGACCTCTACGAGCAGCAGCGGCATAGGAACGCGCTGCAGGTGCGGGCGGTGCTGGCGCGGCGCAGCGATGCGGAGGGGCGCCGGCTCGATACGCTCTACCGCCTCTCGCAGGGGCCGATCGCGGTGACGCTCGACAATAAGCGGGTGCCGTTCGTTGCCGTCGACGCCCCGCCGCCGGGGAAGAACGTCTATCCCTGGGACCTTAGCAAGGAGGAGCTCGAGCGCTACCTCGCCGCCCATCCGGCGGAGCGGGCGTCGCTGGCCCACCTCCGCTCGGTGGTCAGGCGCGGGGACGCCGCCTCGGTGAAGCGGGACCTGCAGAAGCTCCGCCAATATCCGGTGCTCGACACGCTCCACCCGGGCCTCCGCACCCGCCTGGAGGCGCTGGCGAAGCAGCCGTCGCGGACCACGCTCTACGCGGCGCCTTATTCGCTCGCTTATGCGGACGAGACGATCCGCGCCTACGGCCTCCTCAACGAAGCCGCCGCGGCGGTCGAGGGGGACGACTGGGAGTTCGCCAAATATCTCAGGAACCGCGCCCGCGACCTCCTCGCCGACGATTACGAATCCGGCGACGCCGCCTGGATCGCGGGGCGCTTCAAGCATCTCAACGCCCAGATCGGCGCTTACGAAACCTATGACGACGAGTTGCTCGGCACCCGCGCCTTCTACGGCCTGAGCCTCCTCGCCACCCGCACCGAGGAGAGCGCGGCGCTGAGGAAGGCGATGCAGGGGATGCAGGCGCTGGAAGATTCGCTCCCCTACGACCATCACAAGAAGGTGATCGAGGACATCCCGGTCGGGGTCTACGACGTCGTCGCCGATTTCGGCCAGACCCGGGGCGGCAACACCGCCACCAACCTCCCCAACGAAGCCTATCTCGCCAAGCGCTACGGAAGCACCATCCTGCTCCGCGCCAACATCATGCGGGACCCCAATATCTTCGCCGGCTCGGGCGACGTCTGGGCGGCTGCGGTCAAGCCGGAATTCGCCCGCGACCTGACCTCGGACGCGAGCTTCTACCGCACGCTGTGGCACGAGGTCGGCCATTATCTCGGGCCGGACGTGACCGTGGGCGGCGTTCCGTTCGACGTCGCGCTCGGGCCCGATGCGAGCCTGCTCGAGGAGATGAAGGCGGACCTCGTCTCGCTGTTCGTCGGCAAGGAGCTTCGCCGCCGGGGCTATTACAGCGAGGCGCAGCTGCGCTCGCTCTACGCCGGCGGGGTGCTCCGGACGCTCCAGAACAACAAGCCGCGGCGCGAGCAGCCCTATAATATGATGCAGCTGATGCAGTGGAACTGGTTCCTGGAGCATGGCGTGCTGTCGTTCGACGCGGGCAGCGGCAAGCTCGGCATCGACTATTCCAAATATCACGACGCGGTGCGGGACCTGCTGAAAGAGGTGTTCGCCATCCAGGAATCGGGCGACCGGGCGCGGGCAGAGGCGTTCGTCACCCGCTGGAGCAAGTGGGACGAGGGGCTCCACGGCCGGGTCGCCGCCGCGATCCGGGCGCAGCAGAAATATCGCTTCCGCTTGTTTGAGTATTCGGCGCTCGACGGAGGCCCGCGATGACCGAGGCGCCGATGCGGGTGGCGATCCTGCCGGTGACGCCGCTGCAGCAGAATTGCTGCCTGATCTGGTGCACGAAGACGATGCGGGGCGCCTTTACCGATCCGGGCGGGGACCTCGATCGGCTCAAGGCGGCGGCCGAGCAGGCCGGGGTGACGGTCGAGAAGATCCTCCTCACCCACGGCCATATCGACCATTGCGGATCGGCCAAGATCCTCGCCGACGAGCTTGGCGTGAAGATCGAGGGGCCGCATGAGGACGACCGCTTCTGGATCGCCCGGCTGGAGGATGACGGGCGCAATTACGGGATCACCGGCAAGGTGTTCGAATCGGACCGCTGGCTGGTCAATGGCGATCAGGTGACGGTGGGGGAGCTCACGCTCGACGTCTATCACTGCCCCGGCCACACGCCCGGCCATGTCGTCTTCCACCATCCCGAATCGAAGCTGGCGATCGTCGGCGACGTTTTGTTCAAGGGCTCGATCGGACGGACGGATTTTCCGATGGGGAATCATCAGGATTTGCTCGATGCGATCGTGGGGAGGCTGTGGCCGCTGGGCGGGGACACGGCTTTTGTGCCCGGGCACGGGCCGATGAGCACGTTCGCGCATGAGAGGCGGTCGAACCCGTTCGTGGCGGATAGGGTGCTGGGGGTGGGGTAGACATAGCTGCCTCCCCATCGCCATGGGGAGGGGGACCAGCGTAGCTGGTGGAGGGGTGACCTAACGGACGCCTTTGCCGTCTCGCGCGAGATCCCACAGGCTTACGCCTTGTCACCCCTCCACCACCTTCGGTGGTCCCCCTCCCCCCGAGCTGCCGCTCGCGGGGAGGCAAGAGACGGCGCCTTTTCCTCAGCGGGTTTGGGCGAACTGGACCGAGGGGCCGGCGGTGTGGCCGCGTTCCAGATAGGGCAGCGCGATGGCGTAGAGGGCGAGGCCCAACAGGATGAGGAGGGTGACGATGATCCCGATCATCCGCAGCCTCCCGCGGTCGTCCATTCCGAAGAGGTGGCAGATCCGGGCCAATATATAGACAGCGCCGACGATCCACAGCCACAAGGCCGAGCCCTTGGCGAGCTCGATCAGGCCCAAGAGGATGAGGAAGAAAGGCGTGTATTCGACGAAGTTCGCCTGGGCGCGCATCCGCCTCGTCAGCGCTTCGTTGCCGCCGTCGCCAACCGAGACCTTGTGCGCCATGCGGACCTGACCGACCCGGCGCGCGAGCCAGATGTTGAGCAAAGTCGCTGCGCCCGCCATGGTGAGCGTGATCGGCAGAATCATTTCGTCTCTCCTCCGTCTTGTCGGCAAGAGAGGTCGCATGGCGCGCGGACGCTTGCAACCGGAGCCAAAATCGCTATAGGCGGCACCGCTCTAGCGCGCGCATTCCGGCCGCCATGGCCAGCGGCCCAACCGTTGACCCTTGGCACCGCGCTCGCCACATCATTGAACCCTAGTGAACTGGAACAGGTGCCAGGATGGCCGTCCCCAAGAGAAAAACCTCGCCCTCGAAGCGCAACATGCGCCGCAGCCACGATGCGCTGAAGCCGGTGAACTACCAGGAGTGCTCCAATTGCGGAGAGCTCCATCTGCCGCACAATCTGTGCGCGGCCTGCGGCCATTATAACGGGCGTGAAATCCGGAGCGAGCGGGCCTAAGAGGCGGGTCTTCGCAGCTATTGGAGGATCAATCGGTGGGCAGCGGGCCACGGGTCGCAATCGACGCGATGGGTGGCGATGTCGGCCCGGCGGTGATGCTCGCCGGAGCTGCGCTCGCCTATAAAAGGCGCGGCGACCTCTCTTTCCTCCTGTTCGGCGACGAGGCGCGGATTCGCGCCGAGCTTGCGCGGCACCCGGAACTTGGGCCGATTTCCGAGGTCGTCCACTGTCCGGACGTGATTACCGCCGAGGACAAGCCGAGCCAGGCGATCCGCCGCGCCAAGACCACTTCCATGGGCCGAGCGATCGCTGCGGTGAAGGCGGGCGACGCCGACGCGGCGGTCTCCGGCGGCAATACCGGCGCCCTGATGGCGATGTCCAAGCTCGCGCTGAGGACGATGAAGGGCATCGACCGCCCGGCGCTCGCGGCTTTGCTGCCGACATTGGGCGAGAACGACCTCGTCATGCTCGATCTCGGCGCCAATACCGAGTGCGACACCAACAATCTCGTCCAGTTCGCGGTGATGGGCGCGGCTTATGCCCGGGTGGTGCTCGACTTGGCCAAGCCACGCGTCCAGCTGCTCAACATCGGCACGGAGGAATTGAAGGGCACGGATGAGCTCAAGGCCGCCGCCGCCATCCTTCGCGACGCGGACCTGGGAATGCGCTTCGACGGCTTCATCGAGGGCGACAAGCTAAGCCGCGGCGATGTCGACGTGGTGGTGACCGACGGCTTCTCGGGCAACATCGCTCTCAAATCGCTGGAGGGCACCGCCCGCTTCGTCACCGTCCTGCTCCGCCGCGCCTTCGCAAGCTCGGTCCGCTCGAAGATCGGCTTCCTGATCTCGCGCCCCGCGACCGAGCTTCTGAAGCACCATCTCGACCCCAACAACCATAATGGCGCGGTCTTCCTGGGGCTGAACGGCCTGGTGGTGAAGAGCCACGGCAGCGCGACCGACAAGGGCGTCGCCAATGCGATAAGGGTCGCAGCGCGGATGGTCCGCGAGGACCTGACCCGCAAGATCATCGAGGATCTCGACCGCATCTCCGCCTCGGCCGCCGCCAAGGCCGGAGAGGTGGCCAAATGAGCCGCCGCTCGGTCATCGTCGGCACCGGCTCGGCGCTTCCACCCAACCGGGTGACCAACGCCCAGCTCGCCGAGCGGGTCGACACCACCCATGAATGGATCGTCGAGCGCACCGGAATCGAAGCGCGCCACATCGCCGGCGACGGAGAGACCACGGCGACCCTCGCCACCGAAGCTGCCCGGAAAGCGCTCGACGCCGCCGGCGTGCCGGCGGACCAGGTGGGGCTGATCGTCCTCGCCACCGCCACCCCGGACCAGACCTTCCCGGCGAGCGCGACAAAGGTCCAGACTGCGCTCGGGATCGACGACTGCATCGCCTTCGACGTCGCGGCGGTGTGCACCGGCTTCCTCTACGCCCTCTCGGTCGCCGACAATATGGTGAAGGGCGGGATGGCCGATTACGCGCTTGTGATCGGCTCCGAGACGTTCAGCCGGATCCTCGACTGGGAGGACCGGGCGACCTGCGTCCTGTTCGGCGACGGCGCCGGCGCGATCCTGCTCAAGGCCGAGGAAGCGCAGGACCGGGGAATCCTCGTCACAAAGCTCCACGCCGACGGTCGCCACAACGACCTTCTCTATGTCGACGGCGGCGTGTCGACCACCGGCACCGTCGGCAAGCTCCGCATGAAGGGCAAGGAGGTGTTCCGCCACGCCGTCACCAACCTCGCCGACGTTCTGAACGAGGTTCTCGTCGCCTCCGGCCACCAGGCCGGCGAGGTCGACTGGGTCGTCCCCCACCAAGCGAACAAACGTATCCTCGACGCGACCGCGAAGAAGCTCGGGCTCGACCCGAAGCGGGTGGTGGTGACCGTCGACCAGCACGCCAACACCTCCGCGGCCTCGGTCCCCCTCGCCCTCGACGTGGCGGTCCGCGACGGGCGGATTAAGCGCAACGACCTCATTGTGTTGGAAGCGATGGGCGGCGGCTTCACCTGGGGCGCGGCGGTCGTCCGCTTCTGAGAGCGGGCCGCCGCAAGGACGGTTTGCACCAAGAGGCATTTCGGACTATCGTCCACGCTTTCCGGGGAAGGGAAAATTCTATGGCTGATGCAGGATCCATAAGGCGGCCTGATGCCGGAACGCTTACGCGTGCCGACCTGGCCGACGTCGTGCACCGCGAGATCGGCCTTTCCCGGTCTGAATCGGCGGGCCTCGTGGAGCGAATCCTCCATCACATGTGCCACGCCCTTTCCGAGGGCCAGAACGTCAAGATTTCGGGCTTCGGAAGCTTCATCCTTCGCGACAAGGGCGAGCGGGTCGGGCGCAATCCCAAGACCGGCGTCGAAGTGCCGATCGCTCCGCGCCGGGTTTTGACCTTCCGCGCCAGCCAGATCATGCGCGAGCGAATCGCCAAAGGGAGCTGAGGCGCGGGCCGATGGCGGAACCGGGCGGCAAAAGCGAACAGGCCTTCCGGACCATCGGCGAACTCGCCGGCGAGCTTGGCGTCCCCCAGCATATATTGCGCTATTGGGAGACGCGGTTTCCCCAGCTGAGGCCGCTGCAGCGGTCGGGGAACCGGCGCTATTACCGGCCTGCGGATGTCGCTTTGGCGCACCGGATCCACCGGCTCCTCAACCGCGACGGCTATACGATCCGCGGGGTGCAGCAATTGCTTGAGAGCGGGGCTGCGGATGGTGGGGAGGCTGCGGTTCCGGCCGCGGCGGCTCCTGAGCAGGCTGCTGGCGCGGATTCAACCGACACCCTCCGCCTCCTCCGCAACCGCCTGGCTGCGGCGCTGGAGAGCAGCGCGGTATAGCCCTCACGTCGTCATGCCGGACTTGATCCGGCATCCATGAACACGGATCGAGTCCAGTTCTCGAGGACCTGTGTTCATGGATCCCGGGTCGGGCCCGGGATGACGGCCCCCTTCCCGTCAGTCCGTGTCCTCGTCGGGGCCGAGGTCCGCGGCCAGGTCGCGGGGGCGGATGAAGCGGGTTAGGGTGCCGGTGGATTCTCGGACCTGCTGCCAGCTTTCCACATTGAGCTCGATCTCGGCGAGGGTGGCGGTGGGGTATTTTACTTCGACCTCCCCGCGCAGGCCGCCATCGCCCCCCCGGGTGAGCAGCAAAGCCAGATTCTCCATGCCCGGATTGTGGCCGACGAGGAGCAGGCGCGCGACTCCGTCCCCCGTTTCGTGGACGATGTCGAGCAGGCTGTCGGTGGTGGCGAGATAGACGCGCTGCTCATATTCGGGCGTTAGCGAGCCGTAGGTCGAGGCGACTTCGTCGAGGGTCTCGATCACCCGACGGGCGGGGGAGGCGACGATCCGGTCGAAGCCGAGCCCGAGCGCCTTCATCTCCTTGCCGACGGCGCGGGCGGCGCGGCGGCCGCGCGGGTTCAGCGGCCGGTCGAAATCGCGCGCGACCGGGTCGTCCCAGGTGGATTTGGCGTGCCTGAGCAGCGTCAGAATCTTCATTTCGCCTCTTCGGGCAAACTCTCCTGCGGCGCGCCATGCCCGAAAGCGGCAGCGCATGAAAGCCGCATCC
>VBAE01000115.1:0-3540 GCA_005882415.1 Alphaproteobacteria bacterium
CGTACTGCACCTGCCGACTTCAGCCGAACTGCGCTCGCTAAGCCCGCGCGCCGTCTCGATGGCGCTCGCGGCGGCGATCACCCTGCTGATCATCCTGGCCCTGCTCGGCCTCGGCGCCGCGCCGGAGCGGCGGCTGCCCGGCGGAATCCCGGTCCTGCTCGATCTCGCCCCCGACAAGGAAGCGGCCCCGACCGCGACCAAGCGCAAGACCGAGACCCATCCCCAGCCCAAGCCGACGCGGCCGCCGCCCGTCCCGCACCCGCCGATCCCGAGCAAGAACCCGCTCCCTTTCCTGGAACTCACCACCGAGCAATTCGCCGCCGCCGACATCGGCAAGCTTCCCCAGCGCGCTCGTGCGTCGGGTGGGCAAGACCAGGGCGGGTCGGCCGGCGATTCGCGGGTCGTCGGCAAGGCGCCCAATGGCGACGTGATGTACGGCGTCGACTGGTATCGCCGGCCGACCCGCGCCGAACTCGGCGGCTATCTCCCCTCGCCGATGCCGAAGGAGGGCGTAGGCCTGATCGCCTGCAAGACGGCGGCCGACTACCGGGTCGTGGATTGCGTCGAACTTGCCAGCTCCCCCCCGGGCAGCCACCTCGCCCACGCCGTCGCCCAGGCTGCCTGGCAATTCCGGGTCCGCCCGCCCAGGCTCAACGGCAAGCCTTTGCTCGGCACCTGGGTCCAGATCCGCATCGAATATACGGAGAGCTATAAAGAGGTGAGCATCGACCCGTAGGCCTAGTCCTCCCCGCGAGCGGCAGCTCGGGGGGAGGGGGACCACATGAAATGTGGTGGAGGGGTAAAAGGCTCCGAATCAGCGGTTCGCGAGAGAACCTCTCACCTCCGCGCCTTCTACCCCTCCACCGGATTGCGTCCGGTCCCCCTCCCCATCTCCGATGGGGAGGAATTAGCTCACATGCTCCGGCTTGCCCTTGCGCTTGGTCGATGCAAGCTCTTCCAATTGTTTTTCGCTCATCGAATCCGCCATCGACTTGGAAGCGCCCTGGAGCTTGCTCTTGGGCGTGTCGCCGCGCTTTGCGGAGAGGGCGGCTCCGGCGGCTTTCTGCTGGGCCTTGGACTTGGCGGGCATGATCGCACTCCTGTCACTGTTGCAGGAGAAGAACGAGACGCTTGGCGGGCCGGTTCCTAGGCGAGCTCGGAGAGGCCGAGCCCGTCCAGCACCGCCAGCCGCGCTTGCTCCAGCCGGCCCCAAAGCGCCGGATCGAGCAGATCGTCGGGCGTGATCGCATCCGGCCAATGCTCGGCGACGATGGCGCCGACTCGGTCGATCTTCGCCTCGTCGAGCATGAAGCGCGGATCCACCCTCGCGGGGTCGGCGGCGACCCGCAGGCGAAGACAGGCCGGGCCGCCGCCATTGGCCATCGACTGGCGGACGTCGACGACGAGCAGCTTCCGGATCGGCCCGTTGCCCTCGATCATCCCCTCCAGCCAGCGCCAGACGGACGGAGTCTCCCGCGCCTCCCCGGGCAGGATCAGAGCCATCCCCCCTTCGGGCAAAGTGACGAGCTGGGCGTTGAACAAATAGCTCCGGATCGCGTCCTCGAGGCTCACCGCGCTCGCCGGCACCTCGACGATCTCCACCTCCGGCAGCAGCCGCTTCAGCTCGGCGTAGAAGGAGGGCCGGTCCTCGAACGCCTGCTCATGGGCGAAGAGGACGTTCTCGTTGGCGACCGCGACCACGTCGTTGTGGAACGCGCCCGCCGCGATCGCCGCCTCGGATTGGCAGACGAACAGGCTCCGCTCCGGATCGAGCCGGTGGAATCGGGCAATGGCTCGGAACGCCTCGTCATGCTGGCGCACCGGGTAGAGGCCGCCCCGCTGCCCGTAGACGAAGATCTCGACGCCCGGTGCGTCATGGCTGGCGCAGAGCCGCATATGGTTGGCCGCACCCTCGTCGCCGAAGGTGGCGGGGACGGGGCCGTGGACTTCGAAATGGGCCCCATCCCCGAAGGCGAGGCGGAGCTGGGCGAGGGTGTGCGGCCATTCATGGCTGCGGTGGGCCATGGTCCTCAAATTGGCGACGGTGAGGTGGCAGCGGCCGTCGGCACAGTCCGGGGCAGGGGAGACGGTGGCGGCGTTGGCGGCCCACATCGCCGACGCGGAGAAGGCCGCCGGGCGGAGCGAGGGCGGCACCTCCTCGACGCTGGTGCCGAGCTCGGCGAGCCAGGGCCGGTCGGGCCGCGGGTGGGGAAGGAGGATGCCCTGGGGAAGGCCGAGGCGGAGATTGTGCCGCATCTTCTCCAGCCCCTGCAGCGCGGCGTCGCGGGGGTGGGAGACGAGGCCCTTGTTGGTCGCCGAGGCGATATTGCCGAAGCTCAAGCCCGAATAATTGTGGCTGGGCCCGATCAGCCCGTCGAAATTGATCTCCCGGAGCGGCATCAGCGGTCCATGCTGAGGATCGTCTCGCCCGCGCCGACGCCCAACATTTCCGCCGTTTTCTCCTCGATCACCGCTTTTCCGTCCGGCTGGATGAACGCCCGCCCGTAGCAGGCGCGGAAGTCGGTCAGGCGGCCGGCGGCGAGGAGCATGGGATGGCCCTCCTCGGCATCGCCTATCTCCGCAATCTCCACCGCGTGCGAGTCGCGGATGGTGCGGATCTGGTCGGTGTTGGCGACCATGGTCGGCCCGCCGTCGAAAATGTCGACATAGCAGTCGAACTGGAAGCCCTCGCGCTCCAGCATCTTCATCGCCGCCCGCCCCGACGGATGGGGCACGCCCATCACCGATCGCGCGCTTTCCGGCAGCATCGAGGTGTAAATGGGCGTTTTGGGCATCAAATCGGCGATGAATTGCGTCCCGTGCATCGCGTTGAACTCGTCGGCTTCCTGGAAGCCCATGCCGAAAAAGCGGCCCGCAACCCCGTCCCAGAAGGGCGATCCGCCGCCCTCGTCGATCACGCCCCTCAATTCCGCGATCACCTTGGCGGCGAAACGCTGGCGGTGGAGCTTGATGAACATGTAGCGGCTGCGCGCGATCAGCATGCCTAGGCCGCCCGCCCGCTCGCCGGGGTGGAGGAACAGGCCGCCGACCTCCGAACAGCCGTCGAAATCGGTGCACAGGGTCAGCAGCTCGTTTCGGAAGGTCTTGGCCAGCGCCTTCGACGTCTGGGTGAGGGTGCTGATCCGGTAGGAGTAAAAGGGCCACTCGCTGCCCACCCGGCTGAAGATCTGGCAGGTGCCGCGGATCTGGCCGGTGTCGACATTTTCGAGGACCATCATGAACAGGTCGTCGCCGATCTCGTCGCCCTCGCGGCCGAAGCCGTGTTCGGAGCGGATGAGCTTGTCGACGAGAGCCCCCCGGTCGGGCGGGAGATTGGTGAAACCGCCGCCGGTCAGCTTGGCCATCTCGTAGATCGCCTGGAAATCGTCGCTGGTGACGGGCCGGATCCGGAAACTCACAAATTCTCCCCCTGAGCGAGCCGGGCGAGGGTCAGCGCCGAAAGCTGCGCCCGCTCTGCGAGGCTCTCCACGATCATATATTCGTCCGGCGAATGGATCGCGCCCCCGCGCACCCCCATCG
>VBAE01000115.1:3557-5805 GCA_005882415.1 Alphaproteobacteria bacterium
CACACCCCCCCGGTGGCGCGCCAGCCGATCTGTTGCCCAAGCTCCGAGCCGCAGCGGCGGACCAGCTCGAACAGCGCCTCAGCGCGGGCATCGAGCGGCTTGGGCGGACGCGCGAAGCCGCCGTGCATATGTATGCCGACATCGCGCTCGGCGGCGACCTGAGCGATGGCGTCAGCGAGAGCCGTTTCGGCCGCATCTTGATCCTCAAGCGTCGCCGGCCGCATATTTATGCGCAGAACCGCCCGGTCCGGCACGACATTGTTCGGCCCGCCGCCGTCGATCCGCGCCGGATTGACGCTGAGCCCGGCCCTTTTGACCCGGTCGAGCCGAACGGCGAGGTCGGCGGCCGCGACCAGGGCATTGCGCCCTTCCTCGGGGTTGCGGCCGGCATGGGCGCTCCGCCCGGTGACGATCAGCGAGAAATTGCCGCTCCCCGGCCGTGCCCCCGCCAGTGTCCCGTCGGGAAGCGCGGAGGGTTCGTAGGTGAGCGCGGCAAGCTTCCCCGCAGCGGCGCGGGCGATCAGGGCGGCGGAGCCGGGGGAGCCCACTTCCTCGTCCGAATTGATCACCACCTCATAGCCGAGGCGCCCGGCGATCGGCGATCGCTCCAGCGCGTGGAGCGCAGCCAGCATCACTGCGAGCCCCCCCTTCATGTCCGCCACTCCCGGGCCGCGGAGCACCTTGCTTCCAAGCCATTCGTTGCGCTGGAACGGGTGATCGGCCCCATAAACCGTGTCCATATGGCCGGTGAGGAGCACCTGCACCGGCGCTTCGGGGCGCACCCGCAGGTGAAGGTTTCTGCCATGGGCGAGTGGCCGCACGCTTCCGTCCGGATCGACCGCGTCCACCGCCGCCGGCTCTTCAAGCACGAGCGCGCCGGGTAGGATCGAGAAGGCGTCCGCGAGCAGGCCCGCCATCCGCCCGAGCCCATCCAGGTTCCGCGAGCCGCTGTTGACCAGCGACCAGCGCTCGACCGAGGCGAGCATCGGCGCCGCCGAAGCCGCCTCCAGCACCGCCCGCTCGTCACTGCTAATCGCCTGCATCGCGGCAGCCTTACAGATAGTCCCTGAAAGCGGCCAGCACCTGTTCGTACAGCGCCTTCTTGAACGGCACGATCATCGCGGGCAGCTCTTCCGGATCGGCCCATTTCCAGGCGCGGAACTCGGGATGCTCGGTGGCGATGTCGATATCGCTGTCTTCGCCGAGGAAGCGGGCGAGGAACCAATGCTGCTTTTGTCCCCGCCAGCGCCCCTTCCACAGCTTGCCGACCAGGTCGTGGGGAAGGTCGTAGGTGAGCGGCGCCGGGCAGTGCGCGACAATCTCGACCATGCCCGGCGAAATCCCCGTCTCCTCCTCGAGCTCGCGAAGGGCGCCGGCCTCCGGCGCCTCGCCCTCGTCGAGCCCGCCCTGCGGCATCTGCCAGGCCTCCAGCGTCGAATCGAGCCGCTGCGCGACGAACACCTTCCCCTCGCGGTTCAAGAGCATCACGCCCGCGCCGGGACGGTAGGGAAGGGTGGTCGGGTCGGTCATCGCCTTTTCTCCGCGAGCATCAGCTTCAGAAGCGCGGCGCATTCCTCCACGTCGCGCTGGCCCGAGGGGATCGCCTTCCTCAGACTGATGAAGCCGTGGATGTTGCCCGCCGCCTCACGGAAGGTGACCGGAACCCCTGCTTCGGCGAGGGCGGCGGCATAGGCTCGGCCCTGGTCGCGGATCGGGTCGAGGCCGGCGGTGAGGATGAGGGTCGGCGGCATCCCCTCCTGGCTCTTCAGCAAGGGCGAGTAGCGCCAGTCCTCGGCGACCGGCGCGTAGCAATCGTCGAACCAGCGCATCGCGTCGCGGGTGAGGAGATAGCCCTCGGCGAAATCGGTGAAGCTCGGATAGCCCTTGGCCGGATCGGCGGCCGGGTAGATCGGCCATTGCGCCAGCACCGGCACCGCCGCCGGCTCGTCCCTCAGGGCAAGCGACGCGACGATGGTGAAATTGCCGCCTGCGCTGTCGCCCGCGAGAACGAGGCCGGTGACCTCCCGCCCCAGTGCCTCCGGGCTCTCGGCAACCCAGCGCGCGGCGGCGATGCAATCCTCGATCCCCACCGGGAAGGGATGCTCGGGCGCGAGCCGGTAGTCGACGGCCAGCACAGGCAGGTCGAGCAGCCGCGCAATCTCGGCGCAGAAGGGCTCATGGGTGTCGAGATCGCCCAGAACAAAGCCGCCGCCGTGGAAGAAGAGCAGGAGCGGCCCCGCCTTCCTCT
>VBAE01000116.1 GCA_005882415.1 Alphaproteobacteria bacterium
CAAATATGTGCAGGAGCGCACGACCCTGATCATGTCCGAGGCCTACGGCATGGAAGGCGTCTGCCTTCGTCTGTTCAACGTCTACGGGCCCGGCCAGGCGCTCTCCAATCCCTATACCGGCGTCCTCGCCATCTTCGCCTCGCGGCTCTTGAATGGCCAGCAGCCGATGATCTTCGAGGATGGCGAGCAGCGCCGCGACTTCGTCTATGTCGGCGACGTCGCCCGCGCCTTCGCCGAAGCTCTGGAGCTTCCCCCGGCGGTGGGCGAGGTGTTCAACATCGGCTCCGGCCACGACCGCTCCGTGACGGAGGTGGCCGAAGAGCTCGCCCGCGCGATGGGCAAGAACGACATCGCGCCCGGGATCGTCGGCAAGAGCCGCATCGGCGACATCCGCCACTGCTTCTGCGACGGCTCCAAGGCGGCGGACACATTGGGCTTCCGCGCCGAAAAGGACTTCCAGGAAGGCCTCGCCGAACTGGCGGAATGGGTCGCCCTCCAAACCGCCGACGACCGCGTCGACCAGGCCCGCGCCGAGCTCGAAGCAAGGGGGCTGGTGGCATGAGGGGGCACGATCCAAAGCTCCTCCCCGGCACGGGGAGGGGGACCAGCCGCAGGCTGGTGGAGGGGGCCCAGCGCTCCCGCAGCACTGGCGAGGGGGCCCCTCCACCACGCTTCGCGCGGTCCCCCTCCCCGTTCCGGGGAGGAGTAAAATGATCCTCAACGACTCCCGCCCGGTCCTCGTCACCGGCGGCGCCGGGTTCATCGGGTCGAACATCGCCAATGCGCTGGCGGGGCAGGGGCATGGGGTGCTGGTCTACGACGCGCTCTCCCGTCCCGGCGTCGAGAAGAACCTCGCCTGGCTGCAGGAGCGGCACGGCGACCTCATCGTCCCAATCATCGCCGATGTCCGCGACGAGGACGAGCTCGCCCGCGCCGCGCGCGAGGCGAAGGCGGTGTTCCACATGGCTGCCCAGGTCGCGGTCACCACCTCGCTCGCCGATCCACGCGAGGATTTCGAGATCAACATCCGCGGCACCCTCAACCTGCTCGACGCGATCCGCCTCAAGGGCGACGGCACGCCAATCGTCTTCGCCTCCACAAACAAGGTCTACGGCGACCTCGCCGACCTGAAATTCGACCTGAGGGGCGACAAATATGTCGCCGCCGATCCCGCCGTCGCCGCAAACGGCATAAGCGAGGCCCGCCCGCTCGATTTCCACACGCCCTACGGCTGCTCGAAGGGCGCCGCCGACCAGTACGTCCTCGATTACGCGCGAAGCTTCGACATGCGCACCGCGGTGCTCCGGATGAGCTGCATCTACGGAGTCCGCCAGATGGGCACGGAGGACCAGGGCTGGGTCGCCCATTTCCTGATCCGGGCGCTCGAGGGGCGGCCGATCACCCTCTACGGCGACGGCTGTCAGGTCCGCGACATCCTCGACGTCTCGAACGCGGTCGAAGCCTATCTCAAGGCTTGGGAGCGGATCGACCGGGTGAAGGGCCGCGCCTTCAACCTCGGCGGCGGTCCGGGCAACGCAATCTCGCTGCGCGAGCTTCTCGCCCATATCGCCGGCATCGTCGGCCATGAGGTGGAGGTCGAATATTCCGACTGGCGCGCCGGCGACCAGCGTTACTTCGTCGCCGACACCCGCACCGCCCGCTCGGAGCTCGGACTCTCCCCCGAAGTGAAGTGGAAGGAAGGCGTCTCCGCCCTCGCCGAATGGCTCCGCGAATCGCGTCGTGCCCCCGTCCTTGCCCAGCCGGTGTCGGCGGGAGCGGTGTCGTGAAGGCGCTGATGCGGGTGCTGGTCACGGCCGATGCGGTCGGTGGGGTCTGGCAGTACAGCCTCGATCTCGCCCGCGGCCTTGCCGGTCTCGGCATCGAGACGGTGCTTGCCGTCCTCGGCCCGAGTCCGTCCGAGACGCAAAAAGCGGAAGCCGCCACCGTCCCCAGCCTCAACCTGATCGACACCGGGCTGGCGCTCGACTGGCTGGCCAAGGACGCCGCCTCGCTCCGCACCGCCGCCGAGGCGATCGAGCGGCTCGCGCGCACCCACAAGGTCGACGTGGTCCAGCTCAACACCCCCGCTTTCGCAGGCCTTGCGCGCTTCGAAATGCCGGTGGTCTCGGTCCAGCACAGCTGCGTCGCCACCTGGTGGGAGGCGGTGCAGGGCACGCCGCTGCCCGAGGATTTCGCCTGGCGGACCGAACTGGTCGCCCAGGGCCTCGCCGCCTCGGATGTGGTGGTGGCGCCGACCGCCGCCTTCGGGGAGATGACCCGCCGGCGTTATGGCTTGGCCGAGGCGCCGCGCACCGTCCACAACGGCCGCACCCCGCTCCCAGTCCCACGCAGCGCGCCGCACGATTTCGTCTTCACCGCCGGGCGCCTGTGGGACGAGGGCAAGAACCTCGCCACCCTGGACTCCGCCGCCGGCCATATCGGAGTGCCCGTCCGCGCCGCCGGTCCGCTTGAGGGGCCGAACGGGGCGAGCGTCATCTTCGACAATATCCACTGCCTCGGCTCCCTCGACGAGGCGGAGCTCGGCCGCTGGCTGGCCGCGCGCCCGGTCTTCGTCTCGGCCGCGCTCTACGAGCCGTTCGGTCTGGCCGTGCTCGAAGCCGCGGCGGCGGGCTGCCCGCTGATCCTCTCCGACATCCCCACCTTCCGCGAGCTTTGGGAGGACGTCGCGATGTTCGTCCCCCCGCGCGACGAGGAGGCGTTCACCCGCGCCATCTCGCGCCTCGTCGGCGACGATTTCGAGCGCGAGGTGATGGGCCGCGCCGCCCGCGAGCGCGCCGCCCGCTTCACCCCCGAGGCGATGGCCGCGCAGATGGCCTCCATCTACCGCGGCCTGCTCCCGGCGGTGCACCGCCCGGTCCTCGCAGCGACGGAGTCCGCGGCGCCGAGGGCGGCCGCGTGAGGATCGTCTACTTCACCCACAGCCTCGCCTCCTGCTGGAACCACGGCAACGCCCACTTCCTGCGCGGCGTGCTGCGCGAGCTGATCGCGCTCGGCCACGACGTCCAGGCCTACGAACCGGAAGGCGCCTGGAGCCTCGAGAATCTCCGCAAGGACCATGGCGAGGAGGGGCTCCAGCCCTGGCGCGACGCCTATCCCGAGCTGAGCTCGACCAGCTTCGCCCCCGGCGCGGACCTCGAGCCGATGGTGGACGGCGCCGACCTCGTCATCGTCCACGAGTGGAACGACCCCGCCTTGGTCGCCGAGATCGGCCGGCTCCGGCGGAGCGGCCACGACTTCACCCTGCTCTCCCACGCCCCCCCCCCCCGCGCCGTCTCAGCCCCGACCGCGATCCGCGCCTCCGCCCTCTCCAATTCCGACGGCGTCCTCGCCTTCGGGGAGGCGCTGGCCGAGGTCTACCGGCGCTGGGGCTGGGGCGACCGCGTCTTCGTCTGGCACGAAGCCGCCGACCCCCGCCACTTCCACCCGCCCGCGGTAGAACAGGAGCGCTCCGGCCTGGTCTGGATCGGCAATTGGGGCGAGGGCGAGCGGACCAAGGAGCTGAAGGAATATCTCTTCCTCTTTACCATGGCTGGCTCGCCAATGCCGAGGCCCCCCGCATCTTCGCCCGCCACCTCGCCACAATCCACGTCCCCCGCCGCTATTACACCCGCCTCCTCCCCGGCATCCCCACCATCCGCGTGTTCGAGGCGCTGGCCTGCGGAATCCCCCTCCTCTGCGCCCCCTGGGACGATAGCGAGCACCTCTTCCGCCCCGGCCAAGACTATCTGATCGCCCAGGACGGCGAAGAAATGACCCGCCTCCTCCGCGAAGTGGCGAACGACCCCGCCCTCCGAGCCTCCCTCGCGAAGAGCGGCCTCGAAACCATCCGCACCCGCCACACCTGCGCCCACCGTGCCCGCGAATTGCTCTCCATCGCCGAGAGCTTCGCGGCGCCCGCCGACCTGAGACTGACCGCATGAAGATCGCATTTTACGGCTCCAGCCTGCTCTCCTCTTACTGGAACGGCGCCGCGACTTATTATCGCGGCCTGCTCCGAGACCTCGCCCTGCGCGGCTACGACATCATTTTCTACGAACCCGACGCCTTCGACCGGCAGCAGCACAAGGACATCGAGCCGCCCGAATGGGCCAAGTCCGTGGTCTATGAAGCCACCCCCGAAGCGCTCCGCCGAGTCCTCGAAGAAGCCCGCGCGGCGGACATCGTCGTCAAGGCGAGCGGCGTCGGCGTCTTCGACACCGAATTGCTCGAAGGCATCGTCGAGCACAGCCGCCCCGATGCGCTCCGCATCTTCTGGGACGTCGACGCCGCCGCCACCCTGGACGAGATGCGCGCCGACGAGAGCCATATCGTCCGCCGCACCCTTCCAAGCCTCGACATGGTCCTGACCTATGGCGGCGGCCCGCCGGTGATCGACGCCTACGAAGGCTTCGGCGCCCGCCGCTGCATCCCGGTCTACAACGCCCTCGATCCGACCACCCACCACCCCGTCCCCCCCGACCCCGCCTTCGCCGCCGACCTCGCCTTCCTCGGCAACCGCCTCCCCGATCGCGAGGCGCGGGTCGAGGAATTCTTCCTCCGCGCCGCCTCAGCCCTCCCCGAGCGCCCCTTCCTGATCGGCGGCAACGGCTGGGAGTCAAAGCCCATGCCCCCCAACGTCCGCCACCTCGGCCATGTCTACACCCACCAGCACAACGCC
>VBAE01000105.1 GCA_005882415.1 Alphaproteobacteria bacterium
AGTCGTAGCTGGGCAGGACGTCCGCCGCGGTGAGCTCGCCCATGATCGGCGTCAGGCCCCACAGGAACGTCGTCAAAGGCCGGTAGAAGTGTCCGGAAATGTCCACCGTCGGCTGTTTTGAAAGGGCGTGCAGCTGCGCATAGTCCGCGAACGACTTTCCAGCACCTGCCAGGTCGATCTGGATTTGCTTGAAGAGGTTGAACGCGACCTCCGGGGGGATCAGCCCCCTGATGATCGCATAGCCGTCCCTGCGATAGTCCCCCTCGACTCGCATAGGTCCCCCACCTCGCGCCGCGCGGACAATGCATCATTTCGAGCAATAGCTGTCAATCCACGGCGGTCGCAGGTCCGGACGGGGTGGGGAGAAGAGGCCACGGGACGGTTACGGCGTGCCATTGCGCCGCCGGCTGCCGGTGCCCGGCTAACGCCCCCTATTTTTCAAGGAAAAAAGAAAATGGTCGGGGAGAGAGGATTCGAACCTCCGGCCCCTGCCTCCCGAAGACAGTGCTCTACCAGGCTGAGCTACTCCCCGACCGGATGACGGCACGAGGCCGACCGGAAGGCAGTGGCGGGGTCTATAGGGTTGGGTTTTGCGGAGCGCAAGCGGCTGTGGCCGTCCGCGCGCACCTCATTGCCGGCCTAGCGCTCCGAGCATGTCGGCGATGCTGGTGAACTTCTCGCGCGGGCTTCCGGAGCGGGCGCGGGCGGTTTCGGCGGCTTCGATCTTCTGCCAGTCGCGGAAGGTGACGATGTCGACCTTGCGGCTTTCCAGCAGTGCGTCGAGCCCTGCGCGGCCCGCCTTGCCGCTGTTGCCGCGGCCGAGGGCGGAGGCGATCTTCTCGGCGACCTCGAAGCCATCGGGGCGGTTGGTGCCGATGGTACCGGTCGGGCCTCGGCGGGCCCAGCCGACGCAATAGAGGCCGTCCCCGATCACGCCATCGCAATTGGCGAAGCGGCCGCGGCCATGTTCGTAGGGGACACCCTCGATGGGCGGGGTCTGGTAGCCGATGCAGCTCACCACCAGCCCGCAGGGGATTTCGTAGCGCTCGCCGGTGCCGACGGAGCGGAGATCGTCGGTGAGGCGGGTGCGCTCGACCACGAGGCGCTCGACCTTTCCGTCACCTTCGATCGCGACGGGCATGGCGAAGAAGTCGAAATCGATCACCTTCTTCTTGTCCGCCGGGATGGAGGCGAATTCGCGAAGGTGCATCACCGATTTGCGGACGCCCGGCTCGAGCAAAGCGTCGTCCACCTCGGGCGGGAAGTCGGCGGGATCGGTGCGCGGGGCCGCTTCTTCGAGGTGGCCGAGCTCGCCGAGCTCCTTGGGAGTCATGGCGATCTGGTGCGGACCTCGGCGGCCGAGGATGTGGATGAGGCGGATCGAGGAATGGCGCAGCGCGTCGAGCGCGTGGCCGACGATGTCGGAGCTCTCGAACTCGGCGGGGGTCTTGGACAGGATCCGGGCGACGTCCAGGGCGACATTGCCGTTGCCGACTACCGCCGCCGCCTCGACGTTCAGCGGCGGGTCCAGGTCGGCGAATTCGGGGTGGCCGTTATACCAGCCGACGAAGGCTGCCGAGCCGATCACGCCGGGGAGGTCGTCTCCCGGGATTCCGAGCGGCCGGTCGGCGGGCGCTCCGGTGGCGAGGATCACCGCGTCGTAGAGGGAGACGAGCTCGCCGATCGAAACGTCTTGTCCGACGGTGACGTTGCCGACGAAGCGGACATTGTCGGTGAGCGCCACTTTCTCATAGCGCCTCGACACCGCCTTGATCGACTGATGGTCGGGCGCCACCCCGAAGCGGATCAGGCCGTAGGGGACGGGGAGGCGGTCGATCACGTCCACGCGGACATCGTCGCCGAGCTGCTTCTGGAGCGCCTCGGCGCTGTAATAGCCCGCCGGCCCGGAACCGATCACCGCCACATGCCGCATGAAAGCCCTCCCGGTGGGAAAGCGGGGATGCTAGCGGGTGCGCGGGCGCTGGCAAGGGGGGTTACCCCTTGCTCTTGTCCTCGAGCATCTCGGTGCCCTGGCGGCGGAGGACCGCCTCGATCTGCTTGCCGAAGAAGGCGAGCATGGCGGGGAGCTTGACCTCCATCCGCACGACCGCATCCATGACATCGAGCTTGGCGTCGATCTCCTGGCCCATGGCGCGGACGTTCAGGGACATGCGGTCTTCATCCCAGCTCGACGTCGCTTCGGCGCCGCCGGGGATATGATCCTTCAACTTGCCGATTCCGTTCTGGATCCGGCGCTTGGCTTCCTGCTTGCCGAGCTTGTGCGGCAGGTCGACGACGATTGGACTACTCATCGGGGCTCTCTAGCCGCAAGGCTTGTGGCTGGAAAGGCACAGCGTCCGCTCATTTTCCGCCAGACCCCACGTGACATATTTGTTGCAGCGCAAAAACGTCTAATCTCATTCGCTTGGACGCGGCCGCCGCCCGTCCCGGGGGAATATTCGATGAACACCGCCACGCGCTCCGCGCTTCTCGCCAGCTTGTCCGCTCTCGCTTTCACCGCCGCGCCCGCCGCCGCCCAGAACCAGCAGGCGGCCGAAGCGCAGACCGCGGCCTCCCAGGCCGACGTCGCGGCGGACGCCGCCGACCCGGCGCCCGACGACACGATCATCGTCACCGGCACCCGCCGCTCCGACCGCACCGTCGCCGACAGCCCGGTGCCGATCGACGTGATCGGATCGGAAGNNNCCGTCGTTCAACTTCCCGCAGCCGTCGATCGCCGACGGCTCCGACGCGCTCCGCCCGGCCACGCTTCGCGGCCTCAGCCCGGACCAGACCCTGGTCCTGATCAACGGCAAGCGCCGCCACGTCTCGGCCCTGCTCAACATCAACGGCACGGTCGGCCGCGGCGCCGCCGCAGTCGACTTGAACCTGGTCCCGGGCCTCGCGATCAGCCGCATCGAGGTTCTGCGCGACGGCGCCTCGTCGCAATACGGTTCCGACGCCATTGCCGGCGTGATCAACATCCAGTTGAAAAACGCCAATCATGGCGGCCGCGCCAGCGTGACCTATGGCAAGTATATCACCACCATCAACGACGTCGCCAACGTCACCGGACTTCAGCTGAACGGCGCCGGCCAGCCGCAGCTCGATCCGACCGACAACCGCTACCTCCTCGCCAATTCCGACGGCGAGCGCGAGGCGCATGACGGCACTCAGATCACTTCGGGCGTCAATTTCGGAATCCCGCTCGGCCCCAACGGCTATGTCAACCTGACCGGCGAATATCGCTATCGCGAGCAGACCAATCGCGCCGGCTTCGACCTTCGCCCGAACTATATCCGCCCCGGCGCCGGCTTCGATCCGCGCGAGGCCGGCTTCGACCGCCTCGAATTCCGCTTCGGCGACCCCAAGACCCGCGACTATAACTTCTTCCTCAACGCCGGCCTGGAAGTGGGCGGCGGCTGGGAACTCTACACCTTCGGTTCCTGGGGCCACCGCAATTCGGAGAGCGCGGCCAATTACCGCCAGGCGAACAACGCGGCCAACCGGGACTTCGGAGCGATCGCGCCGAACGTCACGCCGAACAACGGCAATTTCGTCGCTCTGACCCCGAACGGCTTCCTGCCGCTGATCGCCACGGTGCTGAAGGACTATTCGGCGACCGGCGGGATCCGCGGCGAGCTCGGCGGCTGGAAGACCGACCTGTCGCTGAGCCACGGCCATAACAGCTTCGACTATCGGGTCGAGAACACGCTCAACACCTCGTTCGGGACGAACAGCCAGCATTCGTTCGACGCAGGCGGCCTCCGCTACGGGCAGACCGTCGCCAATCTCGACCTCGCCCATGATTTCGCGGTCGGCTTCGAAAAGCCGCTGACCTTCGCGGTCGGCGCCGAATATCGCGCCGAGGATTTCCAGATCCGCCCGGGCGAGCTCCAATCCTATGCGATCGGGCCGCTCTTCCGCCCAGCCGTCGCCACCACCGCCGCCAACTGCGCCACCCTGCAGGGCGTCTACAACGCGACCACCGGCATCTGCAGCTTCCCCGGCCGCGGCGCCGGCGCCGGCGCGCAGGGCTTCCCGGGCATTCCGGCGAACAGCGCCACCGACGCCGACCGCCACAGCTGGGCCGCCTATGCCGAGCTCGACGCCGATCCGCTTCCGGGCGTCACCACCACGCTCGCCGGCCGCTACGAGCATTTCTCCGACTTCGGCGACACCTGGAACGGCAAGTTCGCCGCCCGCTGGGAGCCGATCGACGGCTATGCGCTTCGCGGCTCGATCTCGAACGGCTTCCGCGCCCCCTCGCTTCAGCAGCAATTCTTCGCGACCACCTCGACCAACTTCATCGGCGGCCTGCCGGTGGACATCTCGACGGTGCCGGTGAACAGCCCGGTCGCCCAGGCTTTGGGCTCGAAGCCGCTCAAGCCGGAGAAGTCGCTGAACCTCAGCTTCGGCGCCACCGCCAACCCGTTCCGCGGCTTCACCTTCACCGTCGATTTCTACCAGATCGAGATCGACGACCGGATCGTGCTGACCGAGAATCTCGGCGCGGCCGGAAGCGGCACCGCAGCGCAGAATGCGGCGGTGAAGCTGATCCTCGACGCCAACGGCTTCCAGAGCGTCGGCGCCGCGCGCTTCTTCATCAATGGCCTCGACACCACCACCAAGGGCGTCGACGTCGTCGCGACCTACCGTTTCCGCCCTGCGGGCTTCGGCAGTTGGAACCTCACCGCGGCCTATAATTACAACAAGACCAAGATCGACCAGCGGCTCGACGCATTGGGGCCGCTCGCCCAGATCCCCGGCCTTGCCTTGTTCGGCCGGGTCGAGGGCATCCGCTTCACCAACGGCCAGCCGCGCGACAAGATCGTGCTCAGCGCCGACGGCGATGTCGGCAATTTCGGGATCACCGCCCGCACCACCCGCTACGGCAAGGTGGTGTCGCCGGGTGCCGCCGCCCCGATCGCCGCTCCGACCAGCCTCACCGCTTACGGGCCGGACGACATCTTCCTCGGCGCGAAGTGGGTCACCGACCTCGAAGTCCGCTTCAAGGCCGGCGAGCACGCCCAGTTCGCGGTCGGCGCCAACAATCTGTTCGACGTCTATCCGGACCGTTCGCCCTTCGGCGCCCGCCCGACCTCGATCGGCGGAGTCTATCCGGCCAACCAGGAATATATTCCTTACTCGATCTTCTCGCCCTTCGGCTTCAACGGCCGCTTCCTCTACGGCCGCCTGTCGGTCGATTTTTAAAGCCTATTCCTCCCCATCCGCAGGATGGGGAGGGGGACCCCGTGCAACGGGGTGGAGGGGTAGAAGGCGCGGAATCGGTGGTTCTCGCGAGAACCTCTGACTCCCAGCCTTTTACCCCTCCACCACACTGCGTGTGGTCCCCCTCCCCGCCGCTTCGCGTCAGGGAGGACTGGAATAATCGTCCTAAACCAATCGGTAACCATCGCCGCTAACGTCCCCTTCAACACGTCCGTCTACTGCCGAAGGCCTGTGGCTGGACATGAGGTCCGATGGGGTACCGATCGATGCGGGCGTTCAACTGGCTGAAGCGGCTTCATAGGGACGAGCGCGGGAACGCGCTGATCATCGGCGCGGCGGCCCTGCCGCTGCTGCTCGGCTCCGCGGCCTTCGCCGTCGACACCATCCAGATCACGCTGATGAAGCGCCAGCTCCAGCGCGGCGCCGACTCGGCCGCGCTCGCCGGCGCCTTCGCAATGTCGCAGGGGGTCGACCCGCACCGGGCGGTCCATAGCGATCTCGACCAGAATTACTTCCCGGCGCTCACCCAGGAAGAGACGGTCGACTACAGCCCGCGCCTCGGCTTCCAGAAGGTGGTCCGGGTTCAGATGTATTCCGACCAGACCCTGCCCTTCATGTCGGTCTTCACCAGCTCGCCTTCGCGGATCACCGCGGATGCGACCGCGGCGGTGATCAGCGCCGGCCGCTTCTGCGTCCTCTCGCTTTACGACGGCACCGATCCGGGAATCGACATCAGCGGCAATGCGACTCTCGATCTCGGCTGCGGAATGGCGACCAACTCGCACGGCACCGACAGCTTCCAGGCCGGCGGCAGCCTGACCTTGAACGCCTCCCCGATCATGTCGGTAGGCGGCCTCGACGGCGCCAAGAACAAGTTCGGCACCTCTACGCTTCAGCCTTATTCGGCCAAGCAGCAGGATCCCTTCGCTTCGGTGCCCGATCCGCCTCCCCAGACCTGCACCAACGATCTCTCGATCAAGCCGAACGATCCGGACACCCCGCTGACCCCGGGCTGCTACAAGTCGATGGATATCTCCGGCACGGCGAACCTGGCGCCCGGCACCTATTATATCAATGGCGGCGATCTGAGCTTCGGCGCCCAGGCCAAGGTCACCGGCACCGGAGTCACCTTCGTGATGACCGGCACCAACGGCAAGGCCGGCGATCTCAAGATGAATGGCCAGGCGGATCTCAACCTGACGTCGCCGACCAGCGGCGACTATAACGGCATGATCTTCTATCGCGACCGCCGCGCCGACAACATCCAGATCAAGATCAACGGCGGTTCCGGAATGCACATCGACGGCGCGATGTATTTCCCGAGTTCGGACCTCTGGTTCAACGGCGGGTCCGACATGGTGGTGAGTTGCTTGAGGATGGTCGGCCAGAAGCTGACCTTCCGCGGCAACACCAATCTCACCAACCAATGCCCGGCCGGGTCGCCCAACGCCGGCTTCGAGCTCTCCTTCGTTCGGCTGGTGGGGTGATGGCGATGCGGCTCTCCCTTCCGAGATTGCGCAGGCTCGCCGACGACGAAAGCGGCACCAGCGTGATTGAATTCGCGCTGATGCTGCCCGTGCTCAGCCTGCTGGTCGCCGGCGTGATCGACCTGAGCGAGGGCCTGGCCGACCGCTTCGCCCTTCAGCAGGCGGTCAACCGCGGGCTCGAGATCGTCCAGTCGAAACCGCTCTCGACCGGCGCCGACCGCAAGACGATCAGCTACACCTTCGCCAAGACCGAAGCGGAGCGCGCGGCGCCCGGCTCGGTGGTGACGATCGAGACCTGGCTCGAGTGCAACGGCGCCGTTCAGGGCGACTTCTACGGCACCTGCCCCGACCACCAGGACACTGCGCGCTACCTGCGCCTCAGGGCGCGCAAGAACTACACCGGATCGATGTTCCTCGGAACCGTTCCGATGTCTGCGACAGGAGCGATGAGGGTCCAATGATCGCCAGGCTTCCCTTCCTCCGCCGCGACGAGCGCGGCATTGGCACCGTCGAGTTCGCCCTCGTCGCGCCGGGCCTCCTCGGCCTGATCGTCGGCATCTCGCAATTGGGCGTGCTGTTCTACGCCAATGCGGATCTGAGCAACGCCGTCGCCGCCGGCGCCCGCGCGGCCTCCGTCTACCCGAGGCCGAGCGACGCCGCGATCATCCAGCGCATCAACGACAAGGTCACCGGCCTCGAGGCGGAGCATATCACCGCGCCCCAGATCACCCACGGGACCGACGCGAGCGGCCACAATTTCATCACGATCACGATGAGCTATGCGGTCCCGCTCGATTTCATCTTCTTCCAGACTCCGCCAGTCAGGCTCTCGGAGACGCGGGTCGTCTACGTTCAGTCCACCGACGCGAGCGGCGTCGAGGAGTCGTCGACTCCTCAGGCGAGCTCGACCAGCGCCTCCACCAGCAGCACCAGCAGCGGGACGACGAGCGCGAGCACCAGTGCCAGCACGACGACCAGCGCCAGCACAACCGGCGGATGGGGCACGACGAGCACGACCAGCTCGGGGACGACGACCACGACGAGCGCCAGCAGCACCGGCAACAATGCCAGCAGCGGCAATGCGAGCAGTGCCAGCAGTACCAGCACCACCAGCGCCAGCACGAGCAGCACCAGCACGAGCACCACCAGCGCTTCGAGCTCGGGCACGACCACGACGACGAGCGCGAGCAGCAGCGGCAACAATGCGAGCAGCAGCGGCAACAATGCCAGCAGCGGCGGCACGCACGGCCCCTGCAACAGCAAGAAGAATTGCTGAGGCCGAACATCGGTTGAAGGACGGGGAAGGGGCGCCGCCAGGGGCCCCTTCTTCGTTTCGGCCCCACACTTTCCCCGACTCCCGTTGCGGAGCCGAAAAGGCTATAGGCCGAGTCGTTCGCGGCGGAGGCGGACACCCCTTTAATTGCCGGGAAAGTCACCTATATAGCTGATATGCAACAATTAATCCGTTTCGCGGCGCTTGCGCTGGCGGCCTTGTTTGCGTCTCCTTCCATCGCCGCTTCGCTGCCCGAGGGGCAGTCGAAGGCCGATTATCTCGCCTGGCTGGCCAAGGATCCGGGCGCCCGGGCCGAGGTCCTGTCGTTCAAATCCTATCTCGGCGCCGCCGGGGTCGATGAGGTCGTTCCGACCTGGCAGCTGGTCCGCACCGCAAGCATGTGGCGCGAATGCTCCGGCCCCCGCTTCGAGGTCGCGCCGATGACGGAATGGACCCACATCGCGGGCACGCTCAAATTCGTCAAAGAGCATGTCGAGCCGGTGATCGGCGCTGTCGAGGCGGTCTCGGGCTTCCGCGACGAGGCGCTCAACCATTGCTCGGGCGGCGCGAAGGAAAGCGCCCACCGCCACTTCTTCGCATTGGATCTGATGCCGCTCGGCGACATCTCGCGGCCCGGCCTGATGCGTTCGATATGCAAGATCCACGACTTGCGGGGCGAGGAGGACCATATCGGCCTCGGCTTCTACACCGGCACCCGTTTCCACGTGGACTCGAAAGGCTTCCGCCGCTGGGGCGCCGACGGCAAGGGCGCGACCAGCCCCTGCAACACGGGGATTTTCGCTTAGTCGGCCCCATCGGGGATGGGGCCGGGGAGGGCGGCGCTAAAACCCGGTCTCCGAACCCCCCGTCATTCCGGGCTCGACCCGGAATCCATGAACACAGGTCTGCGCGAGCTGGATACGAACCGTGTTCATGGATGCCGGATCAAGTCCGGCATGACGAATTTGGCACGGGCGTCCTCGCCTCTCGCCCGTCATTCCGGGCTTGACCCGGAATCCATGAACACAGGTCGGTGAGGACCTGACACGAACCGTGTTCATGGATGCCGGATCAAGTCCGGCATGACGAATTTGGCACGGGCGTCCTCGCCTCCCCTCGTCATTGCGACCGAAGCTTCTCGATCACCGCGCCGACCGCCACGATCCGCTCCACTCCGGCATAAGGCGGCTTGTCGAGCTCCTCGCCGAACACGTCGGGATCGATCTCCGAATAGCGCAGGCCGCAGCCGAGCGCCGGAAGCCCCGCTTCCAGCTGGGCCCTGACCCGATCCTCGCCGCCGACGATCGCCACGCCGGTGTAGAGCAGCATCCGCCCGCCGGGCGCGAGACGGCGGGCGCCTTCGAACGCCCATTCCAGCGACAGGCCCGAGCCGATCGCGCCGCCGCCGTCGCGATAGCTCCGCCCCGCGTCGTCGTCCGCGATATAAGGCGGGTTGGCGACGATCAGCTCCGGAGCGCCCGCCGCGGCCGGGACGCCGCTCCCCTCGATCAGCTCCACCGCGACTCCCGCGGCGGCGGCATTGACCGCCGCGAGGCTGAGCGCCGCCGGATTGACGTCGCTGAGCATCACCCTCGCGCCCGGCGCGAGCGCCGCGGCGGTCAGCCCGCCGGCGCCGGTCCCGCAGCCGATGTCGAGGATGGATCGAGGCGCCGGCCGCCCTTCGAGCTCCGCCTCGATGAACCGCGCGAACCGGTAGGTGTCGGGGCCGAAGAACACCGCATGCTCATCGTCCGTCGGATAGGAGGAGTGGAGGAACAGCTGAGCCTCGAGGCTCGCCACCCGGTAGCGGCTGCGCACCAGCCCGTCCCCGGCCTCCTCGACGCCGCCCGCAAGCAGCTCAGCGGGCAGGCTCTCCGGCTGGAAGGGCCGGTTCCAGCCGAACACGTCGCGAAGGTCGCCCCGCTCCGGATCGCCCGGCCTCGCCAGGACGCGGCGGTGCGTCTCCGGAGTCACCGCGACGAAGCGGTAATCGAGCGCCTTGAGGGTGCGAAGGAGGCGGAGCAGGGCGGGATCGGGAGGGGTCATTCGCCCCCATGGCCCGAAACCCGCCCCGCGTCACTATTGCGCCGCATGACCGGAGTCGCCTCTCCCCCGTCATTCCGGGCTCGACCCGGAATCCATGAACACAGGTCGGCGAGAACTGGACACGAACCGTGTTCATGGATGCCGGATCAAGTCCGGCATGACGAAGGAGGGCAAGCCCAGTGCCCGTTCTATTGCGCCTGGGGGGCCGCCGCGCTTGGGTCGAGGGGGAGGCCGCCGAGCTGCGTCACCAAATCCGTATAGGCCTTGAGGTAGGCGAGCACGACCACCTGTCCGATGTCGGTGTCGGTGTAACCCGTCGCTCCGGCGCCCGCGAAGCCGCCCCAGAAGGCGCCGCCGCCGCCGCCCCAGCCGATGTCGGTCTTGCGGTAATAGCCCTCGGTCATCCGCTCCTGCTCGGTGGTGCGGCTGTTGACCAAAGTCAGCATGACATTGGCCTCTTTCTTCTTGATGTTGATCCCGCCGGCGATCGCGCCCGCGGCCCCGCCCAGGAAGTGCCGGCCGAAGCCGCCGAGTACCGCGCCGACCGCATTGCCGCCGCTGTTCGAATTCTGGCTGACGATGTCCGGAACGATGAAATAGTCGGCCGCCTTGACCTGCGCCCGGCCGATGTTCGAGCCCTGCTGGAGCTCGCCATTGTCGGCGAGCGCACGCTCGATGTTGCGGCTTGCCAGCCCTTTGCCGCGGTCGACCAGGCCGAAGCAGCCCGATTTCATCACGAACATCTTGATCACCGCCTCGGGGCTTCCGAGGCCCATCGCCTGCCACCAATTGGTGTCGGGCTCGACCACCGCGATGGTGCCGAGCTTCCTCGTGCAGATCGGGATCCGGGCCTCGCCCTTGTCCTGGACCTGGCGGCCGGACGAGCGGTCCTTGCCGCCGGCGTCGGCCGGCGTGGCCGCGAGTGCGGCGGCGAAAATAGCGGATAGGATGATGGTCTTGCGCAACGTCTGTCTCCCCACGGACGAAGTTGAACTCGCGGCAACGCATCGAACCGGGGCAGGCGGGGCCGATCCCCCCAAGGACCCGGGGCGGAAACTATCATTTCGGGCCGGTGTCGGGAACCCTTCATTGCCGCGGCCGGTGAAAGAGCGCAGGTTCTCCAATATGGGCCTCGCTCGAGCACTCCTCCTCGCACTACTGCCGCTGGCGACGGCCGCCGCGCCGCCTTCTCCGGCGGGGGAGTATCGGCTGGTGGGCGAGGTCGACGTCGCCTCGGGCTTCCTGCTGACGCAGGACGGTCATTTCCAATATTTCCTGATGGCGGGATCCTTGGACCAGCGGGCGGAGGGGCGCTGGACCAGCGACGGCAAGACCGTGCTGTTCACCAGCGAGCCGAAGCCGGTAGCGCCGCTGTTCAAGGCGGGCACCGAAGCCCGCACCGAGGCGGAGAAGCTCACCATCCGCGTGGTCAGCGCGGAAGGGCACGGCATTGCCGGGGTCGACCTGCGCATAGGCTTCGCGACCGGCAACCCGATCGACAGTTACACCCAGGAGGATGGCTGGTCGCTCCCGCGCGAGGAGACCCGCACGCCGCTCTGGGTCGAGCTCTCCCTCGCGCAATACGGAATGGAGCCCCAGCGTTTCCCGATCGATTTGGCGAAGGCGAACGCCCTCGGCTTCACCCTCGTCGCCAACGATTTCGGTGTGGTCGACTTCGAAGCCCTCCCCGCCGATCTGACGCCGACGGGGCTAACCACCCACCGCGGCGGCGGCGACCAGAAGTACGAGCGGATCACGGACTAAATTCCTCCCCGCGAGCGCAAGCTCGGGGGGAGGGGGACCCCGTGCAACGGGGTGGAGGGGTAGAAGGCTGGGTGTCGGAGATTCTCGCGCGAACCACCTAGGCCGAGCCTGCTACCCCTCCACCACATTTCGTGTGGTCCCCCTCCCCATCCTGCGGATGGGGAGGCAGTTCAGCGCGACGCCTGAGGCGCAGCCGCGCCCGGGTTCGCCGGAAGCCCACCAAGCTGCGCCACCAAATTCTTGTACGCATCCAAATACGCAAGCACCAAAACCTGCCCGATATCCGTATTCTGATAGCCCGAGGCGCCGGCGCTGGCGAAGCCGCCCCACCAGCCGGCACCGCCGCCGCCGCCGAAGCTCCAGTCGGACTTGCGGGCATAGCCTTCGGTCATCCGCTCCTGCTCGGTGGTGCGGGCGTTGACCAGGGTCAGCATCACGTTCGCCTCCTTCTTGGAGACCGACACGTTGGCCGCGATCGAGCCGAAGGTCGAATGGCCGAGGAAGCCGCCCAGCGCGGCGCCGATGCCGCCGCCGCCCGAATTCTCGTTCTTCGAAACGATGTCGGGGACGATGAAATAGTCGGCGGCCTTCACCTGGCCGCGGCCGATGTTGGAGCCCTGCTGGAGCTCGCCATTGTCGGCCATCGCCCGCTCGATATTGCGGCTGGCGAGGCCCTTGTTGCGGTCGTTCAGCACCGCCTCCGGGCTGCCGAGGCCGAGGCCCTGCCACCAATTATTGTCCGGCTCGACGATGGAGATGGTGCCGAGCTTGCGGGTGCAGACCGGGATTTCCGCGACGCCCTTCTCCTGCGCCTTGCGCCCCGAAGAGCGGTCGGCGGCAAAGGCCGGCGAGAAGGTGACGAAGGTGCACGCGAACGCCGCGGCGAGAAAGATGAACTTGCGCATTTAAGGTCCCCCTGATTGGGCTGAGCCCCGTCCTGCGAGGCGATGGCGGCCCGTTAGGGGAGGGGCGCGGCGGGGTAAGCCCCCTTGCGTCGGGAGCGACCCCTGCTGCTGCGAAAATGCGCGGGGTTCGACGAATTGCGCGGACGGAGCGACGAGTTCGCAGTCCTCCCCGCGCGAAGCGGGGGGAGGGGGACCACATGCAATGTGGTGGAGGGGTAACTGGCTCAGCTCCGGAGGTTCGCGCGAGAACCTCCCGGCCTCAGCGCCTTCTACCCCTCCACCACCCTACGGGTGGTCCCCCTCCCCATCGCTTCGCGATAGGGAGGAATGTCAGCGGCGACCCAGCTCTACCATCACCACGTCATGGTCGCGCATCGGGAGGTTCAGCGTTGCCCTGCCATCGCGCCCCACGCGCACCGTCCGCACCTCCGGCACATCCCGCGTCAGCGCTTGCAACCGCGCGACCTGCGCAGGAGTCAGCACCTCCGGCCGCCCCATGTCCAGATAGGCCGTGTACGCATCGTTCTGCCGGTATCCCGTCCGCCTGATCCGCACCTGATAACGCCCCGCCTTCAGCCCCGAGAACCGAACCGCCAGCGGCGGCGCCTCCGCGGCCGGCCGCACCTTGCGAAAGAAGGGCCGGTTGCTCACCACCTGCTCCGGGAGGACGTCGCGCCACGCCAGAACCTGCACAGTCCGGCCCTTCAGCGCCGCGATGCTGTCCGGGTCGCCGGTGGCAAGCTCACGCTCCCCCAGCGCGTTCAGATATTTGTAGGCGAACCAGGCGGCCTTGCGGATGCCTTGCGGGTTCATCAGACCGAAGCCGCCGTCGAACGGCCGGGTCTGCGGGCCCGGCTCCTCGAACAGGTCGCTAAATGTCCAATAGCTCATCCCCTGCGCCAGCCCCTCGGTCCGGCGGAGCTTCGCGAGGATGTAGGCGGCGCTCATATAATCGTCATGGATCGGGTCGCGCGGATTGTAGCTGGTGCTCCATTCGGTGAAGAACAGCGGCAGCCCCGGGCGCGCCGAGGCCTCGATCTGCTCCCGCACCCGCCGCACGTCGCCGATCACCGCGTCGGGGCTTCTCGAGAGCTTGTTGTCGCCCTCGCCATTCTCGTCGAGGAAGCCGCCGTCGACGCCGTACGTATGGGTTGTGACGAAATCCACGGGGAGCCCGTGCTTCTCGGCATAAGCAAGGAATTCCGGCACCCACGCCGCGCCCGCGGTGGACGGCCCGCCGACGCGGAGCTTGGGGTCCACCGCCTTGAGCGCCTTCGCGGTGCGCCCGTAATAGTCGAAATAGGCCGCCTGGTCCGCGCCTTCCCAGAAGCCGGCGAGGTTCGGCTCGTTCCAGAATTCGAAATACCAGCTGCGCACCTCCGCCGCGCCGTAGCGCTGGATCAGGTGGCGGGCGAAGGCGTCGACCAAAGCCGACCATTTCTCCGGCTGCGGGTGGGAGGTGTTGCCCTTCCAGTAGAAGATCGTCTGTTCCGACGACTTCATCGCCGACGGCGACCAGCCGAGCTCGACGAAGGGCTTGAGCCCCATCTTGAGCAGCCGGTCGTAGAGAGTATCGATCTTGGTCCAGTCATAGACCGGCTTGCCGCCGACCTCGCGATAGGTGCCGAGCGTGTCGTGGAAGATGTCGTGGAAGCGGATATAGCGGAAGCCGAGCTCGTCCTGGACAATGCGCAGCTGCGCCAGGCTGTCGTCGCGGATCAGCGTCCCCGGAAAGTCCGACCCGATCGACAGCGACGCCATCCGGTCGCGCACCTTCGGCGCCTGCCGCACGTCGACCGAGATCGCCCGCGGCGCGGCGGCGGCCTGTGCCGGCCCGGAGAACGCCAGGGCAGCCGCCACTATCGCGCCGCCGATCAACCGCTTGAGGCCCATGCTCCCTCCCTGATTCCGCACCCAGCCTAGCCGCCCCGGCGCGCCGTCGTCCACCGCCCCCTCTCACCGTACCGTAGGCGCACGGTATGGACCCAAAATCTCAGGCCTCTAGAAGTGCGGTCTCGGCGCAGGCACCCCCAACGTACCTGCCCGGTGAGCCCGTCATCCCTTCTGGTCGATGGCGGGCTCTACTTTTTTCAGCAGCCGCCACTCGCGCGGCGGGCGGCCGAACTTCCCCGCGAACCAGCGGCTGAACGATCCCGAGGACGAATAGCCGGCGAGGAACGCGACCTCCGAGATCGGCAGGTCCGTGTCGGCGAGTAGCTCGCAGGCGACGTTGCCGCGGGTCGCTTCGACCAGGTCGGTGAAACCGATGCCGGCCGAGGCGAGCCTGCGCTGCAGAGCGCGGGGATGGATTCCGAGCTGCCGCGCCACGCGGGCAAGCGTTGCGGCTCCGCTCGGCAGCAGCAGGCTGATCGACGCCCGCACCTGGTCGGAGAGTGAGGGTGCCGGCAGTTCCTGCGTCAGCAGGTCGACATAGCTCTGGGCGTGCTGGACGAAGCCGGGGTCCGCATAAGCGTTCTCCCGGTCCAGCGTTGCGGCCGCGACCACGAGGCCGTTGAACGGCCGGTTGAACAGCAAGGGCGCGCGGAAGATCCTCCGGTGGACGCTGTCGTCTGCGGGCGGCGGATAGCGGAAATGCACTTCAGCCGGGCGCCACCCCCCGAACATCGCCCCGCCGAGGAAGCCGCCGGTGAGCGCCATGACCAGCTCGATGGTCTGCCGGTTGGCGACCCCCGGGCTCACCGCGACGAGGATATGCGCCTCATCGCCGGCCTCCACGAATTCGAGCTCCAATATGTCGGAGATCAGCCTTTGGTAAGAGATCACGCTTCGGACTACGGTGCGCAGGTTGCTCTCGTGCCGGAGCAGCAGGCTGAGCGGGCCGAGGCTTGCGAATTCCCGCCGCTCCGCAAGCATCAGCGCAAAGCTCTCGCAGTCCGAGCGGCGGGCCGATTCGACGAGCAGCCGGCTCACCGCCGAGGCCGGGATCCGGTTCTCCGGCCCGTCGAGCAGCTTCGGCTCGATCCCGAACTCGCGCAGCATGGCCGGCCCGTCCAGACCCAGCGACCCGGCCACGGCGACATAGTTGGTCAGCGCCGCCGCTCGTACCGTCGGCACATGTCCCGTCGCTTCCGGCATCAACTGCACCCCAATTGTCGTTCTCCGCGAAGAGAGGGTTCGGCTGGGGCGGTAGAAGCACAAGGTTAGCCAAACAACCCGCAGGCAGGATTTTGCTCGAGCACCTAGCCCTCTCGCGCCGCAACGCCGCGCCCGTTCCGCCCAACTTCGCAGTCCCGCTGCGGCGTTCCGCACCGGCGCGCCCCGTCCGCCGCCCGTCCTCGCGCGGCCCCGGCTTCCCGGTCTATCTGGTCGAGCCGGAGCGCGCCTCGCGCCTCGCTCTGGTCCGCGACCTCACCAGCGCCGGCTTCGCCGCCCGGCCCTTCGCCACCCCCGACGAGCTCAATGCCGCGCTTGCCGATCTCCCGCCCGGCTGCGTGGTCATGGACGTCGCCTCCGCCTCGGCGGCGGAGAAGGACAGGATCGTCGGCCTCCCGACCATCCTCATCTACGCCTCGCTCGACGAAGTGGA
>VBAE01000106.1:0-13642 GCA_005882415.1 Alphaproteobacteria bacterium
GACGGGCGGGCGCGCCGTCGCCCGCGCAATCGACGCGCTCCGCCGCGGCTGGCCGATCCTGCTCGGCGGCGTTCCGCTGCTGGCGATCGAGACCGCCGACGAGCCCGGCCTTGCGGATTTCGATGCCGGGGCGCCCGCCGACCTGCTCATCGCCGGCAACCGGGCGGTGACGCTGAAGCTCGCCAACCAGCGCGACGGGGTTCCGACCGGGCCGGTGCGGGTGGAACGGGCAAGCTGGCTCGACCTCGCCGGAGCCACGGCCGTTGCGGATCCGGCGCTCGACCTCCAGACCCCGCTAAAGGGCCCGTTTCGCACCGTTCCGCTTGCCGATCCGGCCGCGGCCGAGGCAGCGATCCGGCTGGCGCGGATGGCGGGGCTGCTTCCCGCTTTCTTCATCGGCGGGGACGCCGGGGACGACGCTGCTTTTCTGTCGGTCGAGGATGTGGCCGAGGTAAGGGAGCGGCCGGCGCTCGCCATCGCCTCGCGCGCGCGGCTTCCGATCGCCGAAGCCGAGAAAGCGGAGATCGTCGCCTTCCGGACCGAGGGCGATGCGTCCGAGCATGTCGCGCTGCTGATCGGCGCGCCGGGCGGCCAGCCGCCGCTGGTCCGGCTGCACAGCGAGTGTCTAACCGGAGACGTGCTCGGCTCGCTGAAATGCGATTGCGGGCCGCAGGTCCATGACGCCATCGCTGCCATCGCCGCCTCGGGCTGGGGAATCCTCCTCTACCTGCGGCAGGAGGGGCGCGGGATCGGCCTGGTCAACAAGCTTCGAGCCTACGCCCTCCAGGACCAGGGGTTCGACACGGTCGACGCCAATCTCCGCCTCGGCTTCGAGGACGACGAGCGGGATTTCACCGTCGCGGCGCTTATGCTGGAGGCGCTTGGGCAGAGAACGGTGCGGTTGCTCACCAACAACCCTCGCAAGGTGGCGGGGCTGGAGGGTGCGGGCATCGAAGTGAGCGAGCGGGTACCGCTGCGCGCCGGGCTCAACCCGCACAACCGGGATTATCTCGACACCAAGAGAAAGCGCAGCGGCCACCAGCTCTGACGTCAAGGCGTCTGGAGCGTTTCCCGAAGCATTTCAGAGACTTCCTCGAAGCTGGAGGCGATCGTCGACACGCCGAGCGCACGCAGCCGGTCCCCATGGTCCGCGCTGCAGTGGGTGCCGGCGCACAGCCCGATGACATGGCCGCCCGAGGCGAGCGCGCCCCGCACCCCCACCGGCGAATCCTCGATGATGACGGTCCGCTTGATGTCGACACCCATCGCCGCGGCGGCGTGGAGGTAGAGGTCGGGTGCGGGCTTGCCGCGCTCGACATGGTCGCGGCCGCTGAAGATCAGCGGGGCGAAGGCGTCGTAAAGGCCGAGATGGCGGAGGTGGGTTTCGACCCAATGGGTGGAGCTCGAAGAGGCGACCGCCCTCGGCAGGCCCGGTGGGAGGGAGCGGACGAAGGCGATCGCGCCGGCGACGGGGTCGAGCCCTTCGGCCAGCACCCTCTCGTCCTCGGCCCGACGGGTAGTGTGGAAGTCCTCGGGCAGCGGGCGGCCGATCCAGGCTTCGATGGCGGCGTGGAAGTCGGGTCCGGCGAGGCCCATGAAGTTCGCCATCGACTCTTCCGGGCTGGTCGGGTGGCCGATGCCGGTCAGATAGTCGGCGATCTGCTTGTTGCCGGCATATTCGCTTTCGAGCAGCACTCCGTCGAAGTCGAAGATGATGCCTTGGTACCTCAAGCACGCCCTCCAAACAGCGCGGTGCCGACGCGGACGTGGGTGGCGCCAAGGGTCACCGCGGTCTCATAGTCGCCGGACATGCCCATGCTGAGGCCTTCGAGGCCGTGGCGCCGGGCGAGCTTGGCCAGCAGCGCGAAATAGGGCGCGGGCTCGACCTCGAGCGGTGGGACGCACATCAGGCCGGCGAGCGGCAACCCCGCCTCCCGAGCTTGGTCGATCAGCGCGGGGAGTTCGGCGACGGCGCAGCCGCCTTTCTGCGGCTCGTCGCCGATATTGACCTGGAGGAAGCATTCGGGGCGGCGGCCGGACTTGTCCATCGCCTTGGCGAGGGCGGCGACCAGCGAGGAGCGATCGACCGAATGGATCGCGTCGAACAGGGCGACGGCTTCTTCGGCCTTATTGGACTGGAGCTGACCGACGAGGTGCAGGCGCACGTCGGCATAGTCCGCACGCAGGGCCGGCCACTTCGCCTCCGCCTCCTGCACCCTGTTCTCAGCGAAGACCCGCTGCCCCGCCTCGATCAGCGGGCCGATCGCCTCGGTGGGATGGGTCTTCGAGACGGCGACCAGAGTCACCTCCTCGGCCCGGCGCCCCGCCATACGGGCGGCCTTGGCGATTGCGCTCTTTACCTCGTCGAGGCGCCCGGAAGCGGATGCGGCGGTCATGGGCGCTGCTATAGGAACGGCCATGGCCCACCGCCACCCTCTGCCGCGCCTCTGGCTGTTCACCGACGAACGGCAGGGTGAGAGGCTGTGGCGGGCGCTGGAGCGGCTGCCGAGCGGCGGCGGTGTGGTCTTCCGCCACTACAGCCTTCCCGCAGCGGAACGCCGCGCCCTGTTCGACCAGGTGCGCGAAATCGCTCAAGGCCGCCGCCTCACCCTGCTCTTAGCGGGCGCCCCCCTCCCCGACGCCGACGGAACTCACGGCCGCCCCGGCCGAGGGATCAACAGCCGCTCCGCCCACAATCTGCGCGAGCTGAGAGCGGCGGCGCGTGCAGGCGCGGACCTCGTCTTCCTCTCCCCCGTCTTCGCCACCCGCTCGCACCCCGGCGCGCCCCCGCTCGGCCCCCGCCGATTCGCGCTGATTGCGCACCAGGCGCGAGTGCCGGTGATCGCCCTCGGTGGAATGAACGAAGAGCGCGCCCGAAATCTGGGCGGCGCCTACGGCTGGGCTGGAATCGACGCCTGGTCCGGCGATTAGAAGCGGAACGCAGTCCCGATATAGACCGCCTGGCTGTCGCGGCGCTGGTCGGCGATGGTTTCGATCCGGTCGCGCTGGACCCGGTAGCGCACGCCGCCGGTGACATCGAGGTTGCGGCTCAAGCTGTAGGAGCCGCCGACTCCGACCGTGTAGCCGTCCTCGAGCGGGACGATACGCTGCTGGAGTGCCGTGCTGCGGTCGGCGCCGACTTCGCCGCGGACGGTGAAGCGCTTGCCGATGTAGGAGACGCCGACTTCCGCGGCCTCGCGGTCGCTGGCGACCGGCCCGCCCTGGATCCGGGCGACGTCGCCGGAGAGCGCGAAACGCTTCCAGCCGACGGAGACGCCGAGATTATAGGCGGTGGGGGTGATTGCGGTGACTGCGCCGTCGGACGCAACTGCGACCCTGCGCACGGCCTCGCTCGGAACTGCGGTGCGGGCCCGGACGGCGACTCGAAGCGCCTTGCCGGGTTCGCCCGGAGTCGCGGCCGGCGTGAAGCGGAAGCTGCCTGAGTTGAGGCCACGGCGGGCAAGCTCGGCGGCGAGACGGGGATCGGCGACCGCGGGGGTGAAGCTGCCGGCGCGGAGCGAGGGGCCAGACGCGCGCTTTTCGCGGGCTTTCTGCTGCTGTTGCTGGCTGGTCGCGGCGAGAGCAGGCGTCAGCAGGAGCGCGACCGCAGCAAGCGACGCCCCCCAAATGCCAGCCTTGAACCGCCCCTCAAGCACCCAATTCGACTCCCGTAACGATCCGGATGTAGTCGCTGAACGCCGCCCCGGCCAGTAAGGCTCCCGCCGCCCCGACCGAATCGCCGTGCCATGTTGCATCTTTTCCACAACTTCACCTTGCTCCCGGATGAAGGAAGGGGTGGGAGAGGGGCCAAGGGGGTACATTCCCCTAAGACAGCTTGCCGCCTGCGCAGCCTTGCCTATAACGGCGGCGGCCCCCCGTATGCCCGCCTGCAGCTTCATCCAGAACGACGTCAACAAGACGCTCGGCCACAACAACGGGAACAAGGCGCGCCAGGCGGACCTCGCCGCGTCCCAGGTGACCACGATCGGAGTCAACGCCTATCTCTGGCGCGCGGCGCTCGAGACCCTGTCCTTCGCGCCGCTGGCGCAGGCGGATGCGAATGGCGGCGTGATCGTCACCGATTGGTATGCCAACCCGAGCGCGCCGAGCGACCGGGTGAAGGTCACCGCGACCATCCTCGACCGCGACCTCCGCGCCGATGCGCTGCGCGTCGCCGCCTCGCGCCAGGTGCTGCAGAACGGCCAGTGGGTCGAAGCCCCGGTCGCCGCAGCCACCGTCCAGCGGCTGGAGGAGATCATCCTCACCCGCGCCAGGGACCTGCGCCGCAACGCCATTGCCGGCTAGGAGAGTTTCTTCGCTCATGGCTGCGCGCTTCAACCCCCTGGAGGCGGACGCGCACTGGCAGAAAGTGTGGGAGGAAAGGGGCACCTTCCACGCTTCCGACGACAGTGACCGCCCGCGTTCCTACGTGCTCGAGATGTTTCCCTATCCGTCGGGACGCATCCACATGGGCCATGTCCGCAATTACACGATGGGCGACGTCCTCGCCCGCTTCCGCCGGATGAACGGCTTCGAAGTGCTCCACCCGATGGGCTGGGACGCGTTCGGAATGCCGGCCGAGAATGCGGCGATGGAGAAGAAGGTCCATCCCGGCGAGTGGACCTGGCAGAACATCGACACGATGCGGGCGCAGCTGAAGCGCCTCGGCTTCGCGCTCGACTGGAGCCGAGAACTCGCCACCTGCGATCCTTCTTATTACGGCCACGAGCAGGCGCTGTTCCTCGACCTGTTCGAGGCGAGCCTCGTCTACCGCAAGCAGAGCGAGGTCAATTGGGACCCGGTCGACATGACCGTGCTCGCCAACGAGCAGGTCATCGACGGCCGCGGTTGGCGTTCGGGGGCTTTGGTCGAGCGGCGCAAGCTCAGCCAGTGGTTTTTGAAGATCACCGATTTCGCGGACGAGCTGCTCGACGGGCTGGACGGCCTCGAGGACTGGCCGGACAAGGTCAGGCTGATGCAGGAAAATTGGATCGGCAAGAGCCAGGGCCTCCGCTTCCGCTTCGATCTGACCAGCGCGATCGCGGGCACGGACTCGTTCGAGGTGTTCACCACCCGGCCGGACACGATCTTCGGGGCGAGCTTCGCGGCGATCTCGCCCGACCATCCGATCGCTCAGGCGCTGGCCGAGCATGATGCGGAGGCGGCGGCCTTCATCGACGAGTGCAAGCGCGGCGGCACCACCGCGGCCGAGCTCGAGACGGCGGAGAAGAAGGGCTTCGACACCGGCCTCACTGTCCTCCACCCGCTCGATTCGGACTGGCGGCTGCCGGTCTACATCGCCAACTTCGTGCTGATGGATTACGGCACCGGCGCCATCTTCGGCTGCCCGGCGCACGACCAGCGCGACCTCGATTTCGCGCGTAAATACGGCCTTCCGGTGACCCGCGTCGTCGCCCCCACCCCGGAAGAAGCCGCGGATCCGGTCGGCGACGAGGCCTATATCGGCCCCGGGCGCCTGGTGAATAGCCGCTTCCTCGACGGCCTCACCGCCCAGGACGGGATCCGCGCGGTCATCGCCGAGGCCGAGGCCGGCGGCTGGGGCGAGGGCACCACCGTCTGGCGGCTTCGCGACTGGGGCGTCTCGCGCCAGCGTTATTGGGGCACGCCGATCCCGATCATCCATTGCGACGCGTGCGGCGCGGTGCCGGTGCCGAGGGCGCATCTCCCCGTCGTCCTCCCCGAGGACGTCAGCTTCGAAATCCCCGGCAATCCCCTCGACCGCCACCCGACCTGGGCCAAGGCCGAATGCCCGCGCTGCGGCTCGGCGGCGCGGCGGGAGACCGACACGCTCGACACCTTCGTCGATTCCTCATGGTATTTCATCCGCTTCGCCAGCCAGCCCAAGGACGAGCCGTTCGATAGGGCGCAGGCCGAGCGCTGGCTTCCGGTCGGCCAATATATCGGCGGGGTCGAGCATGCGATCCTGCACCTGCTCTACGCCCGCTTCTGGACCCGAGCGCTCCGCCGAATCGGCCGGCTCGACATCGAGGAGCCGTTCGCCGGCCTGTTCACGCAAGGCATGGTCACGCACATGACCTTCCAGGATGCGGACGGCCGCTGGCTCACCCCCGAGGAAGCGGAGTCCCATAAGGGCCCCGTCACCCGCGGCCGGGTCGAGAAGATGTCCAAGTCGAAGCGCAACACCGTCGACCCCGAGCCGATCGTCGACCAATACGGCGCCGACGCGGTCCGCTGGTTCATGCTCTCCGACAGCCCGCCCGAGCGCGACCTGGAATGGAGCGAAAGCGGAATCGAGGGGAGCTGGCGTTTCGTCCAGCGGCTGTGGCGGCTCGCCTCGGCGGAGGCGGAGCGGGGCCAGTCGACCTGGCTCGGCAGCGAGGAGAGCGACAAGCCGCTCGACCGCAAGCTCCACCAGACCATCGCCGCGATCGGGACCAACATCGAGGCGCTGGCCTTCAACAAGGCGGTCGCCAATATCTACGAGCTCGCCAATGCGATCGAGAAGGCGGCGCCGTCGCCCTCGCGAAGCAAGGCGGTCGAGACCCTGGTCCTGCTTGTCGCGCCGATGGTGCCGCACCTCGCCGAGCAGCTCTGGGCGGCGATGGGCCGCGACGGGCTGATCGCCGACGCCGAGTGGCCCGCGGCAGACCCCGCCCTCCTGGTCGAAGACCAGGTGACCATCGCCGTCCAGGTCAACGGCAAGCTCCGCGACACCCTTTCCGCGCCCAAGGGCACCGGCAAGGACGCGCTGGAAGCGATGGCGCTGGCCTCCGACAAGGTCGCCCGCATCCTCGACGGAAAGCCTCCCCGCAAGGTCATCGTCGTCCCCGACCGGCTCGTGAACGTCGTCGCATGAGGGCGCCCGCCCCCCCGCTCCTCGCCCTCGCCCTTCTCGTCTCGGGCTGCGGCCTCCACCCGCTTTACAGCGGCGGCGGCGCGGGCCCGGTGGCGCAGGCGCTTCATTCGGTCGAGGTGGCGCCGATCGGCGGCCGGTCGGGCTGGCTGGTCAGGACCGCGCTCGAGGACCGGCTCGGCGCCCCCGCCGACGGCTCGGCCCGCTACCGGCTGGTGGTTCGCCTCGACGACGACATTTCCGGCTACGGCATCCGCTCCGACAATACGGTGACCCGCGAGCGCCGGACCTTGCGCGCCCGCTACCAGCTCGTCGACGCCGGCCAGGGCACCGTGCTGCTCGACGCCACCGCCGGCTCGGACGCGGGGATCGACGTGGTCAGCTCCGAATATGCCACCGTCGCCGCCGAGCAGACCGCGCTGGAGCGCCTCTCGAAGGAGATCGCCGACCAGATCGTCGCCCGAGTCGCCCTCTACGCGGCGCGGACCGGCCGGCAGAAGTGAAGGCCAACCGGGCGCAGGCGGAACGGGCCCTGAAATCGCCCGCCGATACCCGCTTTTTCCTGTTCCACGGCCCCGACGAAGCCGGATCGCGCCAGCTTGCCGGGCTTCTCGCCGCAGCGGCGGGACCGGGGGCGGAGAGGATCGAGCTTTCCGGCTCCGAGCTCAAGTCCGATCCAGCCCGCCTGGCCGACGAGGCGGCGTCGCTGTCGCTGTTCGGCGGCGCCCGCTACATCGTCGTCGAGCCTGCCGGGGACGAGAGCCTGGCTGCGGTCGAGGCGCTGATGGAGGCCACGGCCGCGTCCAACCCCGTCGCCCTGGTCGCGGGCAGCCTCAAGCCCACCTCCAAGCTCCTCAAGCTCGCGCTCGCCGACCCCAACGTCATCGCCTGCGCCTCCTACGCGCCCGAGGGGCGGGACGCGGAGCGGCTGGTGGTCGAGATGGCGCGGGGAGAGGGGCTTCAGGTCCGCCCCGACGTCGCCCGCCGCCTCGCCGATTCCGCCGCCGGCAATCGCGCGATCGTCGCCCAGGAGCTGGCCAAGCTCGCTTTGTATCTCGACGCGGCGCCGGAGCGGCCGAAGCCGCTGGAGCATGAGGCATTGGACGCGGTGGGCGCGGCGGCCGAGGAGGGCGACCTCTCCCGGTTGGTCGAAAGCGTCGGCGCCGGCGACCAGGCGACTCTCAAGTCCGAGCTTCTCCGCCTGGGCAGCGAGGGCATCGAAGGCATCCCCCTGCTCCGCGCGATGCTCCGCCGGATGCTCCTCCTGTCGGGGCTCCGCGCCCAGGTCGAGGCCGGAAGCAGCGTCGACAGCGTCATGGCGTCACAGGGTAAGTCCATATTCTGGAAGGAAAAAGAGGCCGTCGCCCGCCAACTCGCCCGCTGGCGCTCCGACCTCCTCGCCAAGAGCGTCGAGCGGCTTCTGGAGGCCGAACGGCAGATGAAGGCGTCGGGAAGCCTCGGCGCGACCGCGGTCGACGAGGAGCTCTTCACCATCTGCCGCCAGGCGGCGAGGCTGCGCTAGATCTTTTCGCCGCTCAGCCGCTGACAGATCATGTCGAGCTGGTCGAGGCTCGAATAGCCCAACCCCACCACCCCCCCCGAAGGGCTGTGCTTGATCGTGACCTTGAGGCCGAGCATGTCGCCCAATTGCCGCTCCAGAGCGGCGATGTCGGTATTGGCGCTCTTATATTGGAGCGGCACCTGCCGCTCGCGCGGCGCCTTGCCCGACCGGGCGAGCTTCTCGGTGTCGCGCACCGACAGCCCGCGCTCGACCACCTCGGCGGCGAGCGCTTCCGGGTCGTCCGCGGTGACCAGCGCCCGGGCATGGCCCATGGACAGCGCGCCGCTCGCCAGCATCGCCCTTACGCTCTCCGGAAGGTCGAGCAATCTCAACAGGTTAGCGACATGGCTTCGCGATTTGTGGACGAGCTTGCCCAATTCCTCCTGGGTATGGCCATATTCGGCGACGAGACGCTGGTAAGCCTCCGCTTCCTCGATCGCGTTCAGGTCCTGGCGCTGGATATTCTCCAGCAGAGCGACTTCGAGCGTTTCGGCGTCGTCGAAGTCGCGGACGATGACGGGCACCTCGTGAAGCCGCGCCCGCTGCGCCGCGCGCCAGCGCCGCTCGCCGGCGACGATCTGGTAGCGATGTCCGTGCGGGCGGACGACGATCGGCTGGATCAGGCCCCGCGCCTGGATCGATTCGGCGAGCTCGGCCAGAGCCGCATCGTCGAAGGTCCGCCGCGGCTGGTCCGGGTGCGGCTCGAGGCTCGCCACCGGCATCATCTGTATGCCGCCGCGGGCCGGAGCCGCGCCGCCGGAGACGGGCGCCTCCTGCGCCACTTCCCCAAGGAGGGAAGAGAGCCCGCGGCCGAGGCCGGAGGGGCGCTTACGGGCCGGGGCGTCCTCGCTCATGCCGCGGCCGCCCGCTTCGGCAGGCGCCCGATCAGCTCGCGCGCCAAGGCGATATATGCCTCGGAGCCCGGGCAGCGATGATCGTAGATGAGGGCCGGGATTCCGTGGCTCGGCGCTTCCGACAGGCGGACGTTGCGCGGGATCACCGTCTCGAACACGACTTTGCCCAGACAGGCGCGGACGTCGTCGGCGACTTGGCTGGAGAGGTTGTTGCGCCGGTCGAACATGGTCAGCGCGACTCCGAGGATCGAAAGCTCGGGATTGAACCGGCCGCGGATCCGCTCGATCGTCTGGAGGAGCTGGCTAAGTCCTTCCAAAGCAAAGAATTCCGTCTGAAGCGGGACCAGAATACACTCGGCCGCGACGAGAGCGTTGATGGTCAGCAGGCCGAGCGAAGGCGGGCAGTCGATCAGGCAGACGTCCCAGCGCCCCGCTGCCGTGCCGCCCAGCGCATTGTCGAGCCGATGGGTGCGCTCTTCCATCTCGACGAGTTCGATCTCGGCACCGGAGAGGTCGACGGTGGCGGGGATGAGGTCGAGCCGCGGCACCCGGGTCGGCACCACCGCCTCCTCCATTCCGCACTGGCCGGTGAGCAGTTCGTAGCTCGAATGAGTGCGCTGGTCGTGGGTGATGCCGAGGCCGGTGGAGGCGTTGCCCTGCGGATCGAGGTCGATGAGGAGCACGCGCCAGCCGGTCGCGGCGAGCGCGGTCGCGAGGTTGATCGCCGTCGTCGTCTTGCCGACTCCGCCCTTCTGATTGGCGACCGCAATGCGAATCATCGGCCCTTCTTCCCCCGGATGATGCGGCGAACCCCGGAAGCGACGATGATCATCGCGTCGCTGTCGGTAAGGCTCGCCTCGAGACGGAAGACACCCTGCCACGAAGCGCGCGCCGCATCCAGTTCGGACTTGGCGTTTCGGCCCTTCGGAAGAATCCAGATCGTCTCGGGCTGGGAAAAACGCTCGGCAAGGGTGAGAAGCTTGTCGAGCGGCGCGAAAGCGCGGGCGCTGATCACATCGAAGGGATGCGCGGGCATCGCCTGGAGGCTGGTGGGGACGACCTCGACCCGGTCCGTCACGCCCAGCACTTCGGCGCCGCGTTTGAGGAAATCCACCCGCAGCTTGCGTGATTCGACGAGGGTGGTTGTCCCTTCAGGCCGCAGCGCCGCGACGATCAACCCGGGGAAGCCGGCGCCGCTGCCGAGGTCGAGCCATGTCGAGGCGCCCTCGGGGGCGAAGCGCAGGAGCTGGGCGGAATCGTAGAGGTGCCGCACCCACACCTGCTCCAGCGTGGCGCGGGAGACCAGATTCTGCCGCTCATTCTCCTCACGGAGCAGCGCCACGAAGGCCTCCAAGCGCTCCAATGTTTCACGTGGAACATTGAGTGCCTCCCTCGCAGCAGTCTCGTCCATCACGCCGCCTTACGCCGCGCGTGAACGAGGATTGCGGCGAGTGCAGCAGGCGTAATCCCGCGAATGCGGCTTGCTGCGCCGAGGGTGACTGGACGGCTTGCCGACAGCCGCTCCACCATCTCATTCGAGAGGCCGGCGATGCCCGCATAATTGAGATCCCCAGGCAGCCGAACCGCTTCGTCCGAGCGAAGCCGAGCCACCTCCGAATCCTGTCGCTCCAGATAAGGGGCGTAGCGGCGGTCCTGGACCTTCTCCTCCAGCAGCTGGGCAGGGAAGCCGCCAAGCTCCGGCGCCGCACGCACCAGCGCCTCGGCATCTACGTTCGGGAAGCGCAGCCACTCGCCAAGCGGGCGCCTGAAGCCATCCGCTCCGGATACGCCGAGCTCGGCGCCCGAGGCAGTGCGGGCGAGGATCGTCTCAATGGCGGCGCGCTGCTCCTGGCGCCCGGCAAAAGCCGCCGCCCGCCGGGTGGAGACGCAGCCGGCGGCGATCGCCTGGGGCGTCAGCCGCACCTCGGCGTTGTCCGCCCGCAGCCGAAGCCGGTATTCCGCGCGGGCGGTGAGCATTCGGTAGGGCTCGGTGACGCCCTGGAGGGTGAGGTCGTCCACCATCACCCCAATGTAGCTCTCGCTACGATTGAACAGGACAGGCGGACGATCTAACGCTGCCGCCGCCGCGTTCAGCCCCGCCACCAGCCCCTGGGCGGAGGCCTCCTCATAGCCAGTGGTGCCGTTGATCTGGCCGGCCAGGTACAGCCCCGGCACGTCGCGCACCCCCAGCGTCGGCTCCAGGATGCGCGGGTCGACATGGTCATACTCGACCGCATAGCCGGGCTGGAGAATCTCGACCTGCTCGAGGCCCGCCATCGACCGCACCATCTTGAGCTGAACGTCCTCCGGAAGGGAGGTCGAGATACCGTTGGGATAGACGGCGACATCGTCCAGGCCCTCGGGCTCAAGGAAGATCTGGTGGCCGTCGCGGTCGCCGAAGCGGTGGACCTTGTCCTCGATCGACGGGCAGTAGCGCGGCCCCACGCCGCTGATCTCGCCCGCGAACAAGGGAGAACGGTCGAGGCTGGCGCGGATGATCGCATGGGTGCGCTCGTTGGTGCGGGTGATTGCGCAGAACAGCTGGGGCGCGGTGCGGCCCCGGCTCATCGCCGACATCGTCCAGTCCTGCCCGTCGGATTCCTGCCGCTCCAGCAGGCCCCAGTCGATCGTCCGCCCATCGAGCCGCGGCGGCGTCCCCGTCTTGAGCCGCGCGAGCGGAAGGCCAAGGGCGCGAAGCTGCACCGCCAGCTCGGTTGCGGCCCGCTCGCCGACCCGACCCCCGGCGCAGCTGCTCATCCCGAAGTGAAGCTTGCCGCCGAGGAAGGTCCCGGTGGCAAGAACAACCGCCCTCCCGATCAGCTCCTGCTCAGCCGCAAGGCGAAGGCCGGTCACCCGCCGCCCCTCCATCGTCAGGGCCGTCGCCTCCCCCTCAACGACGGTCAGGTTGGGCAGGGCGTCGAGCAGGCGGTGGATCGCTGCCTTGAACAGCTTCCGGTCAGCCTGCACCCGCGGCCCGCGCACCGCCGCGCCCTTGCTCGCGTTGAGCATGCGATAGTGGATCGCGGCCTCATCGGCGGCACGTGCGATCAGCCCGTCATACGCATCGACCTCGCGGACGAGGTGGCCCTTGCCCAAGCCGCCGATCGCCGGGTTGCACGACATCGCGCCGATCTGCTGCCGGTCGAAGCTGACCAGCGCGACACGCGCGCCCATGCGCGCGGCCGCTGCCGCAGCCTCGCAGCCGGCATGGCCGCCGCCTACCACGATGATGTCGAAGCTCTGGGTCACCGGCGCTCCTTAACGCCCCTGTTCCACGTGGAACATCACTTTCCTATGCAGAAGCGCCCGAACAGCGCGTCCAGCATCTCCTCGATCCCACCGCGACCCGTGACGCTGGAGAGCTCCGCCCGCGTCAGGCGAAGGGACTCGGCGGCGAGCAGCATCTCCGTTTCGCCCAGTGCTCCCGCCAAAGCTGAAGCCGCTGCCTCAACCGCGGCTCGCTGACGGGCGTTCAACGACACCTCACCCTGTGCCGGAAGTAGGGCACGTGCTCGGTCCTCAAGCAGGGCGACCAGTTCGCCGACGCCTTGACCCGTCACCGCCGACACATGCACGTCCCCCGGTCGGTCCTCCAGGTCCGCCTTGGCAGCGACCAGCACCGAGCCCTCCGGCTGCTCCTCCGGGGGACCGAGCCACAGCAGGATATCCGCGGCAGCAAGGCTTCGGCGAGCCAGGTCGACGCCGATCCGCTCGATCTCGTCTCCGCTCTCGCGCAGGCCGGCCGTGTCGGTGAACAGGAAGGGGATGCCGGATATCGCCACCGGCGCCTCGATCACGTCGCGGGTCGTACCCGGTATTGGCGAGGTAATCGCCGCATCCCTTTGCACCAACACATTGAGAAGGCTGGACTTTCCAGCATTTGGCGGACCGGCGATGACCACCCGCACTCCATCGCGAAGCCGCTCGGCAGGGGGACGTGCGAGCACTGCCTGCATCTCGCCGGCAAGCGTCTCCACCGCCCCGTGCCATCCTGCCGGCCATTCCTCGCCGACCTCCCCCTCGTCGGAGAAGTTCAGCACCGCCTCCAGCGCCGCGGCAAGCGCGTCGAGCCGCGCCTCCCAACCCTGCACCTGACGGCTGAGCGCCCCCCCGGCCAGAGCGAGGGCGGCGCGGCGCTGGGTCTCCGTCTCCGCGGCGAGCAGGTCGGCCAGCCCCTCGGCCTCGGCCAGATCGATCCGGCCATTCTCGAAGGCGCGGCGCGTAAACTCCCCCGGCTCAGCGGCGCGGAGACCGTCCACACTCGACAGCGCCTCCAGCACCGACACCACCACCGCCCGGCCGCCGTGCAGGTGCAGCTCGACCAGATCCTCTCCCGTCGCGGTCGCGGGGCCGGGGAAGCGAAGCACCAGCGCCCGGTCGAGCGGCTCCCCG
>VBAE01000106.1:13674-15473 GCA_005882415.1 Alphaproteobacteria bacterium
CCTCCGGCCCGCTCACACGGACGATCGCGATCGCTGCTGGCGGGCTTCCGGAAGAGAGGGCGTAGATAGTGCCCGAACCGCTCACGTCTTGCCGCTCATCCCTTCGAGCATCGAACGCCACATGCCCATTCCGGCCTCGCTCATCGGGCCCCAGCTCTTCATCAGGTCGGCGACCGAATCGGGGGTGACTCCGTCAGTCACCGCCTTGGTCATCCGCTCGACATAGGCCTGGTGGACGGGGGTGAGATCGGGAAGGCCGAGGAAGCGGCGCGCCTCCTCGGGCGTGCAGTCGACGTCTACCGTGACTTTCATGGCTTCTACCTCTTCGACCGGTTGCGGGCGTGGCGGGCACTATGTGTATAGAAGCCCGCCGCAGACAAGGGAGAGCGCGACATAGCACGGATCGGGATCGAGACACTGGACGGCACCAGCAGGTTAGGCGCCTATGTCGCCGAGCCCGCGGGCACCCCGCGCGCGGCGATCGTCGTCATCCAGGAAATCTTCGGCGTGAACGAAGGCATCCGCCGCAAATGCGACGGCTGGGCCGAGAAGGGCTATCTCGCCATCGCCCCCGACCTGTTCTGGCGAATCGAGCCGGGCGTCGAGCTCGACCCGGACGTGGAAGACCAGTTCAAGCAAGCGCTGAACCTGATGGGCCAATTCGACCAGAATGCGGGAATCGCCGACATCGAGGCGACGATCCGCGCGGCACGAGCCCGGCTCGGCGAGGGCGGCAAGGTCGGCGTGGTCGGCTTCTGCCTCGGCGGGCGCCTCGCCTTCATGACCGCGGCGCGGACCGACGTCGACGCCAGCGTCGGATACTATGCCGTCGGCATCCCCGGCCTGCTCGAGGAGCGTCACGCGATCGCCAGGCCGCTGATGCTGCACATCGCCGGTGCGGACCATTTCGTCGGCCCGGACCAGCAGAAGGCGATGCACGAGGGGCTGGACGATCATCCCCGGGTCACGCTCCACGACTATCCCGGCGAGGACCACGGCTTCGCGGCCGAAATGGGCAAGCGCCGGAGCGAGGCGGCAGCCGAACTCGCCGACAAGCGCACCGAAGACTTCTTCGCCGAGCATCTGGCATGAGCGACCCTTATTCCTTCATCGTCCGGCAGACCGGCGGCCCCGAGGTGCTCGAGGCGGAGCATATCGATCCGCCGAAGCCGGGCGAGGGGCAGGCGCTGGTTCGGCAGGAGGCGGTGGGGCTCAACTTCATCGACACTTACCACCGCTCCGGCCTCTATCCGCTGCCGCTGCCCTCCGGCCTTGGCGCCGAGGCTGCGGGGGTGGTCGAGGCGGTCGGGCCGGGCGTCACCGAGTTCCGCGAGGGCAACAGGGTCGGCTATTTCACCGGCGCGCTCGGCGCCTACGCCACCCACAGAGCGGTCGAGGCCGACCGGCTGGTGAAGCTCCCCGATTCGATCAGCGCCGAACAGGCCGCGGCGGCGATGCTCAAGGGCTGCACGGCCGAATATCTGGTCGAACGCTGCGCCCGGGTCGAGGCGGGGGAGACGGTGCTGGTCCACGCCGCCGCGGGCGGCATGGGCTCGATCCTGGTGCAATGGCTGAAGGCGGTGGGGGCGACGGTGATCGCCCATGCCGGCGACAGCCGCAAGGCGGCGCTGGCCAAGGAGCTCGGCGCCGACCATGCCCTCTGCTGCCCGATGGAGGAGCTCGCCGCCGAGGTCAGGAAGCTGACTGCGGGCAAGGGCGTGCCGGTGGTGCTCGACGGGGTCGGCGAGGCGAGCTGGAAGGCGTCGCTGGGCTCGGTCGCCCGGCGCGGACTGCTGGTG
>VBAE01000107.1 GCA_005882415.1 Alphaproteobacteria bacterium
TAGGGCGCATATTCGGGGTGGAGCTTGGCCGTGAACGGCTCCACCCCGGTCAGCCACCGCTCCGCCGCCGCGATCAGGTTGCGGGCCGCGAGGGTGGTGAAATCCGCGGCATCGAGCCCGCTCTTCTTCCCGATCGGCGTCGCCACATAGCCGAGCTTCCCGGCCTTCCGCGCTAAGGACCAATATTCGAAGCAGGCCGGAACCCCTTCGATTCCTTCGAATCCTCCGCGCTCGGCGATCAGCCCGAGCAGCCCCAATTGCATCGAATAACCCTCGGCCACCGCCTTGCCGCTCGGCGGATTTCCCGTCTTATAGTCGATGATCGCTAGGGCCCCGCTTTCCATCCGGTCGATCCGGTCCGCCTCGCCGTAGAGGCTGATCTCCCCCACTTTCGCCTTGCCCTTGGCCTCGGCCGCGACCGGGCGCCGCCCCTCCTTCCGGTTCCGCTCCATCTCGGCGGCGATGAAGTCGATCGCCTCCATCAGCCGTGGCTGCCACAAAGCCCGCATCAGCGGGTGGGCGGCGCTTGAGCGGAGAAGCTCCTCGGCGCGCGGGCGGAGGCGCTCGGGGTCGCAATCGTCTTCCTTGGTCCAGGCTTCGAGGATCCGGTGGACCGCGCTCCCCCGCCAGGCCGCGCTCGGATCGGCGTCGACCAGGTCGAGGGTGGGCAGGCGGAGCATCTTGCGCGCGTAGAAAGCGAAGGGGTCCGCCTTCAGCCGGTCGACCTCGGTCACCGAGATGGTGCGCGGACGGATCGCCGGATCGGGCGCCGGCGCGGGCCGTTCGGCAGGCAGATAGTCGTCTGGCCGGTCGATCCGCCGCGCCCAATTCTTGTGGCGGTGGGCGCGGGTGAGGCCGCCGGTCATCGCCTCCAGCCTCAGCCAGAAGCGCGACGCGATGGCAGGCGAGCGCGAATCCCGCCGGGCGCGGGTGACCAGCACCTCGCGTCCCCCGAGCGAGGTCGCGAAATCGTGGGCGGCCATGCCGATCCTGCGCTCGAGGCTGGGCAGGCCGAGATCGTGGCGGATCCGCGGCGCGAGCCAGGGGTCGGGCGCGGGCAGCGGCGGCCAGACGCCCTCATTCAGCCCGCCGACGATCATCAGATCGGCATGCTGAAGCCGCGCCTCGATCAGGCCCCAGATGAAGATGCGTGGATGCTGGCCGTAAGGCGGGCGCACCGCGACTGCGGCGAGCAGCCGTTCGAACAGCGCCGGAAGGCTCGCCGGCGCGACGGAGGCCGGCCCCTGCCCCGCCGCCGGCTCCGCCTCGGCGAGCAATTCGGCCGCGGCGCGTCCAGCGGGCCCTGCCCAGGCCTCGTCGCCGGCGAGGAGCGAGGCGCCTTCGCGAAGCGCGGCGAGGAGGTCGGGCAGGCTCGCACCACGGCGGCCAAAGGCGCTCTCCAGCGGCCGGAGCAGAGGCTGGACGTCCCGCCACCACTCCAGCGCGGCCTTCCGGCGCTCATGGTCGCGCCCGCTCCAGTCGCGAAGATGCTCGGTAATCCCCGCAAGCCCCGACGGCGGCCGAGGCCCGCGCAGGGCAAGGTCGAGCGCCCGTGCGCCCTCCAGCCAGTCGAGCCGCGCCTCGCCGCGCCGGACCAGCGGATGCTTGAGCAAAGCGAGCAGAGGCACCGGCGCGAACTGCTCCACGGCCGCCGTCGCCAGCGCCAGAAGCAGGGTGCCGGACGCCATTTGCGACAGCGGCCGCCCGGCGCTGTCGTCCGCCTCGACGCCCCAGCGCTTGAGATGCGCCGAGACTCGCGCCGCCAGCGCCCGGTCGGGGGTGACCAGGGCGGCGGTCCGTCCCGGCACCTCCAGCGCCTCGCGCATCGCCACCGCGATCGCCTGCGCCTCCTCGGCCGGGTCGGCGAGCTCCATCGCCCGCACCCCGGTCAGCCGCCGCTCGGCCGGCACCAAGGTCTGCCATTTCGACGTGGCGAGCGCCGGCGCCATCGCATTGCCGATCGCCCGGCTTCTGACCGCCGGCGCATCGCGGCCGCCGCCCCAGCGCCACCGTTCAACCTCGGCCCGGGCGACCCCCATCCGGTCGAGCAGCAGCTTCAGCTGGAATTGCGGGTGGGTCTCGACAGAAGGGCGGCGGCGGCCGGTCTCCGGGTCCGGCTCGTGCGGGCCGAGCGACTCCCATTCCTCCTCGGACATCCCCTGGTCGAGGGCAGGAAGCACCACCAATCCCTGCGGAAGCCGCGACACGGCGCGCAGCAGCCGGGCGACCGCGGGCGCCGTAGTGGTGATACCCGCCGCGGCGACGAAGCCCTTGGGCGTCTGCGCCCGCCAGCGCTCCGACACGCGCCGCAATATCCGATTGCGCCGGTCGGCAAGGTCGATCCTTCCTCGCCCGGCGAGGATCCGCGGCCAGAGGTCGAGGATGACGGCGAGCCGGTCGAGCGACGCCTGCCAGTGGAGCGACAGGTCGGGCAGGTCTTCCGCCACGTCGCGGAGGCGCGCCGGCTCGACCTCCTCGATCAGCAATTGGTCGAGCGTACGGCCGAGATCCTCGGCGAGCCGAAGCGCCTCGGCGGCGTCGACGTCCTCCATCTGCTGCTGGACGAGGCGGGCGAGGAGGAACAGCCGCTCGACCGGCGGGATGGCGGGAGGGATCGCCTCCCCATCCATCGGCTCCAGCGCGCCGCCCGCCCGCTCGTCCAGCTCCGGATCGCCGACCGGGATCAGCCGCGGCAGCAGCAGCCCCCCGTCGGAGCGGCGCACGAACGCGTCGGTGATGGCGCGAGCAGCGCGATTGTTGGGGACGACGAGGATGCCTTGCGCCAGCCCCGTCTTCCCGCCCCCGAACCGCGCGATCAGCCCCGCCGCCAAAGCGTCGGCGAAGGTCCGGTGCGGCGGGATGGTGTAGACTTGCGGATGGACGGGCGCGTTCACCGCAAGAGGCTTAGCGGGCGGTCAGACCGACGCCAATATCTCTTCCGTGCGCTTGATGTTTGCGGGGGCGCCGACGTCGAACCAGAGGCCCTGGTGGACGGTGCCGAAGCAGCGCCCCGCCGCAATCGCCCGGTCCCAGAACAAATTGGTCGAGAAGGGACCGGTGGGCACCTCGCCCTCGAGCAGCCGCTTTGAGAGGATCTGGATGCCGGTATAGACGTAGGGCGCCACAGCGCTCGGCTTGCGGCGGCGGATCTTGCCGTCGGCGCTCAGATGGAAGTCGCCCTGGCCCATATGGCAATAGGCCCGGGCGAGCGGGACGAGCAGCAGCAGCGCGTCCATATGCGCGTCGTCCCACTGCGCGGCGAGCAGGCGCAGCGTGTCGACCGGTCCGTCGATCCAGAGATTGTCCGAATTGACCGCGAAGAAGGGGTCGGCGTCGATCAAGGGCAGCGCCTTGACCAGCCCGCCGCCCGTCTCCAGCAGAAGGTCTCTCTCATCGGAGATAACGATTTCAATGCCTTTGACGCGACTCTTGAGATGCGCTTCGAGCGCGTCCGGGAGGTAATGGACGTTGACCACCGCCTTCTTCACCCCCGCCGCCTTCAGCCGGTCGAGGCAATGGTCGAGCAAAGGCTTGCCCGCCACCTCGACCAGGGGCTTGGGCCTCGTGGCGGTCAGCGGCCGCATTCGCTTGCCGAGGCCGGCCGCCATCACCATCGCCACCGGCGGTACAGCTCCGGCCGGATCGGGACGGAGCGCGAGCGGCGCTTTGTAGCGGCTCATTGCGGCGCGCCCTCCGCCCAGGCCGCGGCTCGGAGCTTGTGCGGCACATTGGAGTCGAACCAGCCCCGCACCGGGCCGAGCGCCGGATGGGCGAGGTTGCGCTCGAGATAGGCCCAGACCCGCGGCTGGAGGGCGAGGTAATGTGCCTTGCCGTCGCGCTTCCACAGCCGGGTGAAGATGCCGAGGATCTTGGTGTTCCGCTGGGCGCCGAGGATCTCGTAATGGGCGCGGAAGCGGAGCGGGTCGGCGACGTTCGCCGCCTCGACGTAACGGGCGATCATCGCCTCCTCCAGCGCCGGATCGACGTCGCGGCGGGCGTCCTGGAGCAGGGAAACGAGGTCGTAGGCGGCATGGCCTGCGAGCGCGTCCTGGAAATCGAGCAGGCCCAGCTCCTCGCGGCCGGGGATGACCATCAGATTGTCGGCATGATAGTCGCGAAGCACCATCACCGGGTTGGCCTCGGCGAGCCGGGCGACGTCGCCCCAGCTCTCGGCCCAGGCGTCGAGATAGGCGGCGTCGTCCACCTCTGCCCCCATAGCGGGCAGATACCAGTCGGTGAACAGCAACACCTCGCGCGCCATCGCGGCCTCGTCATAAGGCGGAAGGCCCTCCGGCGCGGGCTGAGCGGCGATTTGGGCGAGGATGTCGACCGCCGCCTCGTAGATCGCCCGTTCCCGGTGCGGCTCGCGGGCGAGGACGGGGCCGACCCGGTCGTCGCCGAAATCCTCTAGCAGGAGCAGGCCCTGCGCGCGGTCGATGGCGAGCGGCCGGGGCGGCGCGAAGCCGCGGTCGAGAAGGTGGCCTGCGACTGCGAGGAAGGGGCCGATATCCTCCTTGTCCGGCGGCGCGTCCATCAGCACGGCGGTCGCGCCGTCGGCCCGACGCACCCGGAAGTAGCGGCGGAAGCTCGCATCGCCGGCGAGCGGGAGGATTTCGGCGCCTTCCCAGCCATGAGCGGCTAGGAAGGCCGGCGCCGACGCCGGCGGAATCATCTTGGGGGCCATCGCCCTCCCCAAGCGGTCGGCACAGTCGCTGTCAAGCAGCGCCCGCCCTCCTCGTCCCGCTCCAGGCTCAGCCTGAGCGAATGGGGCCACAGCCGGTCCCCCATCCGCTCCGGCCATTCGATCAGAAGCGCTCCGTCGGCCAGAGCCTCGTCGAGCGCGAGCTGGGCGATCTCGTCCGGATCTTCCACCCGATAGAGATCGACATGCCAGACCGGAAGAGCGAGGTCGTCATAGGGAATGACGATCGGGAAGGTCGGGCTCGCGACGTCCCCCGTGGCGCCAAGGCCCCGCAGAAGCCCCCGGGCGAGCGTGGTCTTGCCGGCGCCAAGATCCCCATAGAGGGCGATGACGTCGCCGGGGCGGAGCAATGGTGCGATGGCGCGGCCGAGGCTCTCGGTGGCCTCGGCGTCGGCAAGCGTAATCACGCGCGCTGGGGGGTGCGTGGCAGGCGGATCGTAACCGTGGTCCCCTCCCCCGGCTCCGACACCAATTTGACGCTTCCGCCATGGGCCTCGACGAATTGCTTGGCGAGCGGCAGGCCGAGGCCGAGCGCGTCCTCCCCTTCGGCGGTGTCGCTTCGGTGGAAGCGGTCGAACACCCGCGCCTGCTCGGAAGTCGGGATGCCGCGGCCATTGTCGGACACTGTAATCTCCGCCCGCCCCCGCGGACCCGCGGCGTGGAGGAGCACTCGACCACCCGCTTCGCTATAGGCGAAGGCGTTGCTCAATATGTGACCGATCGCCTGGCCGAGCCGCCGCCGGTCGCCGGTGATCCGCCCGACCTTCGGATCGATCTCGACGGCGAGGTCGATGCCCTTGCGTACCGCAGTCTCAACGCACCCATCGGCCACTTCCTGGCAGAGGGCGGCGAGGTCGACATCCTCTTCGGCCAGGAGAAGGCTTCCGACGTCGCTCTGGGTGAGGTCGAGGACGTTGTCGATCAGCGCCCCCAGCCGCGCCACCGATTCCATGATCGCCCCGACATAGTCGACGGCCGTGGCGGGAAGCTCGCCGCCATAGCCGGCGGACAGCATCTCCGCGAAGCCGGCGATCGAGGTCAAAGGCGTTCGAAGCTCGTAGCTCATGTTGGAGACGAAGGCGGTCTTGACCCGGTCGGCTTCCTCCAGCGCGTCGGTGCGCTCGCGAAGCGCCGCCTCGACGGTGCGGCTGGCGGTGACGTCGAGCATGGTGAAGAGCGCATTGCCGTCGGGCAGCGGCACCGCGGCGAACTCGAACTCGCGCCCGTCGACCAGCGACACCCGGCCGCTCCGCTGCTTGCGCTCGACGGTGGCGCTGCGCACCAGCTCGCGGAAGCGGTTGTTCCAGAGGTTGAGGCGCCCGTCCGACGCGAACACCCCGACCGCCTCGAACAGATTGTCGAACGTCGCGGTGCGGACCCGGAGCAGCGTATCGCGCGCCGAGGCGAGCTGGAGCTGCTCCGTCCTGTCCTCGAAGATCAGCAGCAACCCGCCATCGGGGAGCGGCTGGGCGACGACTCGCAAATGCTTGCCGCCCGACAGCAGCCAGTCCTCCTCCTCGGCGGCCAGCGCTCCGGTGAACCAGCGGTCGTGGTCGCGCTTCCATTCGGGATAGTCGCGGACCTCCGGGACGTTGCCCGCCTCGCGCATCGCGTCGAGCAGCCGGTTGAACTCGGGGCTTTCGGTCAGGAAGTCCGGACGCAGCGAGAACATCCGCGCGAAGGGCTGGTTGGAGAAGATAAGGCTCCGGTCGCGGCCGAACTGGGCGACCCCCGCCGACAACCGGTCGAGCATGTCCCGCTGGGCGCGGACGAAGCGGGCGAGGTCGGCCTTGGCCTGCTCGCGGTCCTCGACGTCGATCGCATAGCCGGCGACCCCGGAAGGGCCCAGCGGCACCTCGACGATCCGCATCATCCGCCGCTCGCCGGCGATGGTCGCGGGGACGGTTCGGGCGACCGGCTCGGCCTGGTCGCGCACCGCCGCCGCCTGGCCGCGGGGATTGTCGTCGACCAGCTCCATTCCGCCCTCGACCACGGCGAGCGCGCTCTGCGCCTCCACCGCCTCGACATAGGCGCCGTTGACCATGGCGAGGCCTAGGTCCGGGCCGCGGTGCCACATCGGAAAGGGCGCGGCCTCGATCAGGGCGGAGAGGGCCTCGAGCGCGGAGGCCGATCGCTCCGCCTCGCCGAGCAGAGCCGTCATTCGCTCCTCGCCATCGGTCGCGTCGCTGATCCAGAGCAGCACCGAGCCGGGACCGAAAGCAGCCGGCGCCGGTCCGCCGCGAATGAGAAGGACGCGCGCTCCTCCGGCGGGGCGAAGGTGAAGCGCAAAGGCCGCGCCCGCGCTTGCCGCCGCGACCCGCTCGGCCAGCGCCTGCGCGTCTTCAGGCGAGAGGCCGCGGCCGTCCTGGGCCCAATGGGCGATGTCGGAGGGAAGGCTATCGAGGCCCAGCAAGCCCGCCGCCTGGGGCGAGGCTTCGCGCACCCCGTTCCTGCGCACCACCACCGGCACTGCGGGCGCCGCCGCAAGCAAAGCCTCCGCGCGCTGCACACCGGTAAGCCGCGCCGCCGCGTCGGCGCTCCTCCGGCTGGCGCGCACGATCAACGCCAGCGCGGCCGCCAGCCAGGCGCCGCAGAACAGCGCCAGCGCGGCCGCCGCGAAGGGGCTCAGCACGATGCTCTGGTTGGGATCGAAACCGGTCACTGCGCCACCTTCTAGCCGGGGGTGCCGGAGACCGGAAGAGCGCGTGGGGGACAGTCGCTCAGTGACTGCCCCCGTAGCTCAGCTCAGTAGCGGTAATGGTCCGGCTTGAACGGCCCCTCGGTGGGGACGCCGATATAGGAGGACTGCTTCTCGGTCAGCTTGGTCAGCTTGACGCCCAATTTGTCGAGGTGGAGCGCGGCGACCTTCTCGTCCAGGTGTTTGGGAAGTACGTAGACGTCGTTGCCGTACTGCTCCGACTTGGTCCAGAGCTCGATCTGGGCCAGCGTCTGGTTGGTGAAGCTCGCGGACATGACGAAGCTCGGATGGCCGGTGGCGTTGCCGAGGTTCACCAGGCGGCCCTTCGACAGGACGATGATCTTCTTGCCGTCCGGGAACTCGACCTCGTCGACCTGCGGCTTGATCTCGGTCCACTTCATGTTCTGAAGGCCGCCGATCTGGATCTCGCTGTCGAAATGGCCGATATTGCAGACGATCGCCATGTTCTTCATCGCCCGCATATGGTCGACGGTGATGACGTCGGCATTGCCGGTGGCGGTGACGAAGATGTCGGCGCGGGTGGCGGCCTCTTCCATCGTCACGACCTCATAGCCTTCCATCGCCGCCTGAAGCGCGCAGATCGGGTCGATCTCGGTGACGAGGACTCGGGCGCCGCCGTTGCGCAGCGATGCCGCCGAGCCCTTGCCGACGTCGCCGAAGCCGGCGACCGCGGCGACCTTGCCGGCGAGCATCACGTCGGTGCCGCGGCGGATCGCGTCGACCAGCGATTCCTTGCAGCCGTAGAGATTGTCGAACTTCGACTTGGTGACGCTGTCGTTGACGTTGATCGCCGGGAAGGGAAGCTTGCCCTGCTTGGCGAGCTCGTAGAGGCGGTGGACGCCGGTGGTGGTCTCTTCCGAGACGCCCTTCACGGTCTCGACCGTCTTGGTAAGGTAGCCCGGACGCTCGGCGATGAAGCGCTTCAGCGTCGCGACGAAGATCTCCTCTTCCTCATTGGTCGGCGCGAACAGCTCTTCCCCGGCCTCGACGCGCGCGCCCCAGAGGGCGAACATGGTGGCGTCGCCGCCGTCGTCGAGGATCATGTTGCAGGTCTGGTCCTGGCCCCAGTCGAAGATGCGGACGACATAGTCCCAATATTCCTCCAGCGTCTCGCCCTTGATCGCGAACACCGGAACGCCGGTCGCGGCGATGGCGGCGGCGGCATGGTCCTGGGTCGAGAAGATGTTGCACGACGCCCAGCGGACGTCCGCGCCGAGAGCCGTCAGCGTCTCGATCAGCACCGCGGTCTGGATCGTCATGTGGAGCGAACCGGTGATCCGGGCGCCGCTCAGCGGCTTCGACGCGCCATACTCCGAGCGCAGCGCCATCAGGCCCGGCATCTCGGTCTCGGCAATCTCGATCTCCTTGCGGCCGAACCCGGCCAGGGCGATGTCGCGGATCACATAGTCGTCAAAGGTGGTCTGGGCCTGGGTTGCCACAAGCTGCTCCTGATATTGGGGCTGTAAGGATGTGCCCGCTCCCTAGCCGCAGCGGCCCCGCAGTTCAACATATAAAGATATCTTTATATGCTCCCTGCCTCCCCGTCGCGAAGCGATGGGGAGGGGGACCGCCGGAGGCGGTGGAGGGGTGACATGGCTCTGACTCAGAGTTCGGTCACCCCTCCACCAGCTTCGCTGGTCCCCCTCCCCATCCTGCGGATGGGGAGGCAGTCAGGCCGTGCCAAAATCCGCCGTCAGGAGCCTCGTGTCGATCCCGGCGCTCTGGAACCCCGCGGCCCAGCGGCTGTCGACGTCGCAGTCGTAGAGGAGCGAGTCGCTGCCCGGGGTTGCGAACCAGCCGTTGCCGCACAGCTCCTGCTCGAGCTGGCCCGCGCCCCAGCCGGCATAGCCAAGCGCGGCGATCCAGCGCTTCGGGCCGCTTCCGGCGGCGATGGCGCGGAGGATGTCGAGGGTGGCGGTCAGGGCCCAGCGGCCGGCGACGTGGATGCTCTCCTGCCCGCCCCATTCCGGCGTGTGGAGGAGGAAGCCGCGGGTCGGCTCGACGGGTCCGCCATGATGGATCGGAACGTCGGGCGCGAGGCCGGGATCGATGTCCATTTGGCGAAGAAGCTCGTGGAAGGTGAGCCGCGGAACGATCCGCCCCAGGCCGATGCCGAGCGCGCCATTCTCGTCATGGACGCACATCGCGATCACCGCCTTCTCGAAGCGCGGGTCGCCGATGCCCGGCATTGCCAGGAGGAGCTGGCCGACGAGATATCTCGGGTCTTTCATCGCCGGCCGCTATAGGCGGCGCCCCGCGGCGCTGCTAGACCGCGCGCCGACTTCCCGATGAAGCGAAAGGATAGAGAGATGAGCATCACCGCCGGAGACCGCCTCCCCAAGGCGACCCCCGACCTGCTCCGCGCGCCACCTGCCGGGCTTCGTCGAGCGTGCCGACGACATCAAGGCGAAGGGCGTCGACGAGATCGCCTGCGTCGCGGTCAACGACGCCTTCGTCATGCAGGCCTGGGGCGAATCCGCCGGAGTCGCGGACAAGGTGACCATGCTCGCCGACGGCAATGGCGACTTCGCCCAGGCGATCGGCCTCACCATGGACGGCTCCAATTTCGGCCTTGGCCAGCGCGGCTCGCGCTGGTCGGCGGTGGTGAACGACGGCGTGGTCGAGCAGCTTAACGTCGAGGAGCCGGGCGCCTTCAACGTCTCCAGCGCCGATTATATGATCGAGCGGCTCTGAGCCTTTAGCGGGGCGAGGCGAGGCAACGCCGCCTCGCCTCGCACGTTGACCCTGAAAGGACCAGCGAGAGGCGAGAAGACATGGCGGATGCGGGAGACGGCGAGAAGAAGTGCGATGCGCTGAAGCTCGCCGAGGAAGCGAAGATCAGGCGCTACAAGGCGGCGGCCGCAATCGCCGGCGGCGCCGCTGCGGTGGCCGCGGCGGGTTGGGTAAGCGCCCGGGCGATGGCCAAGCGTAACGGCGCCGAGGAGGGCAGACCGGTCAACCCGGTCCTCCAGGCGGCGATCACCGCCACCGAGTGTAAGTCGGCCCCTGTTCCGGGCGACACGACGAACCCCGACCCGGAGATCGGCCTCGACGGCAGCTAGCGCGGGACGAGCGCGAAATCGATCGTCACCGTGATCCGGGTCTCGATCTCGCCCGGGGCGAGGCTGCTCTTGCGCAGGAGCGTGCCGGTGATGACGATGTCCCCCACTCCGTCGCCCGTATAACCGCCTTCCTGGACTCGGAGCATCCGCCCCAGTCGCATCCCAACGGCGGCGGCATAGGATTCCGCCTGGGCTCGCGCCGCAGCGACGGCCGCCTTGCGCGCCTCCGCCTGCGCGGCGGCAGGATCCGAGAGCAAGAAGCGCGGCCCTTCCACGGTGTCGGCACCGGCCTCGAACAGGATATCGAGTATCTCGCCCGCCCGAGCGACGTCGCGCAGGCGCAGCTCCATGCTATTGGTGGCCTGATAGCCCAGGACCTTGGGAAGGCGACCCTCGCGGTCCGCCATGGCATCGTTGGACATCGGCTGGACCGAGAAGGACGTGGTCTGGACGTCGCCGGTCTTGATTCCGGCGGCCCGGATCGCGGCCATCAGGCGGTCCGCCTTGGCCGCATTGTCGGCCATAGCCGCGCGTGCGGTCCGGCCGGTGGTGACGACCCCGACCGTCACGGTGACGATGTCCGGCATTCGCCGCGAATAGCCGCTTGCAACCGCCTCCAGCAGCACCTCGCCCGGAGCGAGCGGCTGGATTTGGACATCGACCGCGAACGCCGAAGCGGGCGCAGCGAGAGCGAGCGCCGCGGCCGCGGCGAGGCTCAGGCGCCCCAGCCGCACTGCCGCCCCCGATTCTGCTCCTGGAGCCAGGACATCAACGGCCGGAAATATTCGAGCATGGCCTCGCCCGACATTTCGCGGCTGCCGGTGAAGGCTTCGAGTG
>VBAE01000108.1 GCA_005882415.1 Alphaproteobacteria bacterium
CGGATCGAGGATGGTGAACACCCGGATCTTCTTGGCGAGGCCGTTCAGGGTGAAGCTCAGCGCGTCGACATTGGTGTGCGCGTCCATGTTGATGGTGAGCGCCGGCTGCGGCACCGGAACGTCCATGTCGGGCCCGAAATAGGCGATGCTCTGGAGCGGAAGCGGCCCGGGGCGGACGAAGAAGACGTAGCCGCAGCGCTGGGCGATCTGGCGGATATAGTCGCGGTCGGTCTGGTTGGTCTGGGTGTCCCAGCCGTCGGTCGGACTCTGCACGATGGGCACGATCGGCGGGATCACCACCGGCACGATGCCGAGCGCCAGATAGGGCGCCAGGACCAGGTTGACGATGGCATATTCGGGCATTCCGAGGAACGGCCGGGTGATCGCGACCACGTCCATTGCGAGGCTCAAATCCTCGCCGGTGATGGTCAGCGTCGACTCGCCGGGATTGCTCGAGGGCTGGACCTGCTGCTGGGTGACGAGCCCGTCCATCAGCACGTTCGGGAAGCCGCCGACGGTGGCGACGATCACCACCCGGGTGCTGATCGGATCGAAATATCCGGCCGGCAGGAGGGTGGTCAGCAGCGTCGATTTCTTGCTGACCGCGAAGGTGAGCTGAAAGCCGCTTCGGGTGGCGTCGTGGGAGACGCTGACCCCGGTCAGGGCGTCCGTCACCGCCTCCGGCGCCGGCACCGGCACCCCCGGCCCGATCATCAGGGTGAGGGTGAGGTTACCCATTGTCGGGTCCGGGGACGCCCTCGGGAAGCGTGATTCGAAGCCGCCGCCCGATCCGCTCCGTGAGCGCGTCGGGCCGCATCGCCCGGTTGGAATCGCAGATGCGCCAGAACTGCTCGGGATCGTCCAGATAGGCGGCGGTAATGTTGTCGAGCCGCTCCCCCTGGGTCACCTCATGCTCCCTGAGCAGGGCGAAGAGCTCGGGCTGGGGGATCAGCCGGCGGCGCAAATAGACGGTGACCCGGCCGTCGGCATCCTCGATGCCGGCGGTTTCGACGGACGCGTAGCGGCTGGTCGGGGGGAAAATGAGGTTCATCATCCGATGCCTCCGATTCCGAGCATCGAGAAGGCGCCGGCGGCGCTGCGCGCGGCGAGCTGCTCCTTGCTCTGGAGATAGGCCATGAACAGGCTTCCGCCCTTGTGGGCGAAGCCGAGGTCGCTGACCGAGAGGACCCGCATCCCGAGGCTGATCTTGGCGCGGATCGGATTCAAATTCGGGTCGAACGCCTCTTCGGTGATGCTGAAGTCGGTGATCCGCACCGGAAGCACCCGCGCCTTGCTCCACACGAACAGGGTGAGCGGAGCCTCCGCCGGCGCGATCTCGAGCGTGCCCGCCGAGGCGAGGCCGTTCGCCGCCTGGAGCGAGGCGCTGCTCGGGTAGACGATGGTCTCGAGCGCGGCGAGCTGCGGGAAGACCCCGAGCTCAGCCGCGTCGCGGTTCTTCTCGGGGAATTCGAGCTGGTCGGTTGTGTCGATCTCGGCGTCGAGCTTGATCGTCTCGGTCGGCGGCCCCTTGAGCCGCATCGCCTCCAGCCGGTCCCCGCCCTCGCCCCCCGCGGCCTGGACGGCCAGCGTGCGGGTCAGCGTGTCGGGATTATACTGAAGCGCAATCACCCGCCGGATAGCGCCGGACGTCGGATCGACCAGCACGATCCCGCCTTTGATCAGGCGCGGGGAGCGGGGGTAGGAGGTCATGAACTCCTCAATCCTAAATATGGCGTGACGCGAACTGTCGGCTGCTGTCTCATCAGGGTGCGACAAAAACCGCTTTGTCTTTTTTGTCGCTGATTTTTTCAGTAGTAGTTTTAATGCCGTCGATAATGGCATCTATGTTGTCTGCAGTACCTTTTTGCACGTCATGATATAGCACCACGATGCTTGGGGAGGGGGTGGTAGTTGTCCATCCCCGCTTCTGCACTTTCAGCATTTCCGATTTTATTCTTTTCTTCAGAACCGCGAGGCTCTTGTTCTGGCCCTGGTCGCCGTCCATGTCCCAAAGGGGCGGGCGGACATAGGTGGGATCCGAGCCGGTTATATTCTTCACATAGGCCTTGGCGTCCGTGAGCTCGCCTTCGAGACGGCCCGCTTTCTGCGCGACCGGATGATCCTCATGATCCGCTTTGCCCCCGGTGTGGATACCGATCTTGTGGCCTTCGTCCGCCATCCGCTTGACCAGGATCTTTCCGACAGGAGTCCCGCCCCTGAACTCGTGGCCTTCCTCGTCCAGGGCAGCCGTCTGGATGAAGAACCCAGCCTTGATGCCCTTCGATTTCAGCGCATCGAGGATCTTCTCGGTTCGATTCGTGCCCTTGTTGAGGGTGGCGGCGTGCGGCCCGTCGTCGAAGGTGAGCGAGAAACTGCGATCGGCGCGCATGATCTCCGTGCGGGCACCGGCATGGCTCGGGATCGGCTTGTGCCCGGCAGCGGCCCGGCTCATCTCATCCGCCTGCCGCTCATGGATACTGTCCGCGGCGCCCAGTTTCAGCCCACCCGCCGCCGCCGCGGGCCCGCCGGATTGCTGGACGACATGGGCGAGCTCGTGCGCGAGCAGGCTTCGCCCGGAGTTGGTCGCGGGAGCATATTGGCCGGCTCCGAAGACGACATCCTTGCCGACGGTATAGGCTAGCGCGTCGACGTCCCGAGCGGACCGTTCCGCGTCGGCGCCCTGATGCACGCGCACCCCCGTGAAATCATGTCCGAACCTGGACCCCATGTCGTCCCGCAGGCCCGAATCGAGAGGCCGACCCGAACCATCGAGCGTCCGGGCGACGCTCTCCGGTGCGTCTCCGGACGCCTTGGTGCAGCTCGCGCAGGTTCCGCCGCCGGAAGTGTGGGCGCCGCACGCGCATTTGCGTTGGAGCAGGCCATTTGTCGGGCTGGCCGCGCTCGTGCGACCTTGCTGCGCAATCGCCTCGCGGTTCATCGCACTGCCCTTTCAAAGGCCTGCGAATTTACGTGCAGGAGTGGCGCCCGGATCAATCAGGCCTCCTGGACTTCGGAGGAAGCGGGGGCACCCGCCATGCCGCCCTGGGCCGGGACGCTGTCCTCCACCGCAACCTCGTCGGCGGCCGGCAGGCTGCCTTCGTCGGCGCCGCCGTTATTGGGACCGGGACCGTCCGCGATCATTTCCTCGCGGCCGCCGCCCGTCTCTTGGTCGAGCCGGTCGTCCCCAACCGCGACCGGCGCGGCGGCTTCCTCTCCGGGCGTGGGCGGGAGGGCCTCGGCCACCGGCTTGACCGCCGCTGTCGGCTTTGCCGGGGGCAGGTCCTTGCCGGAGGGCTTAGCCTTGGCGGGCCCTGCCTTCTTGGGCGCCGGCTTCTTCTTCTCCGGCGGGGGCTTCAGCTTGAAGCCGTCGCAGACGCTCGATCGCGCTACCGGGGTGCCGGCTGCCTCGGTCTTGTAGCAGTTCGTGCCGGCCCACGTGCCGCTGGACGCGATGTCGGTGGAGGAGGTGTTGCCGCTGTGGATGGCGATGCCGCTGCGTTGGAAATAGGTCGGGTTCTTGGCGGTCGGATGGCCGGCCAATTGGCAGCCGGTCGTGATTACCTTCCAGCTATCGCCTTTCGGCGTGCACAACGACCCGGAGGTCTGGCTGACCTTCTCGTCGTCGCAATCGACGCAGCATTTGCCGGCGCCGGGCGAGATTGCATGCGTGCCGGCGCTGCCTGGCGGCGCCTTTGCGGGATCGTTCCATTCGATCGTCAGCGTGTTGGCGCCGACATCGAGATTGACCTTGGTGATCCAGTTGTCGGCAACCTTTCGGGAAGGCCGGCCGCAGATCTGCGGTACCGCCGGCTTGGCGGGTGCCTTCGGCTTGACCTTGGCTCCGCCGCCCGTTCCGCCGCCCGCCTTCGCCTTCTTGTCGGGCGCGCGCTGGAGCAGCCCTGGAGAGGCGGGCGACGCCTGAACGCCGGTGGCGGCCGATCCGCCGGTCTGCTGAAGCACATGGGTCAGTTCGTGGGCGAGGAGCCGGCGGCCGCCGCTGCTTTCCGGCGCGAAATGCCCGGAGCCGAACACGATGTCGTTTCCGACGGTATAGGCCTGAGCGCCGACATCGCGGGCCGATTGCTGGGCCTCGCCGTCCTGGTGGATTCGAACCTGGGAGAAATCATGGCCGAAGCGCCGCTCCATATCGCCTCGAGTCGCGAAATCGAGCGGACGCCCTGGACTTCCGAGCACGTGCCCGACGCTCGCCGGCGCCTCGCCGGCAGCCTCGGCAGGATCATGCGCGGAGCGCTGTACTTTGACAGGCGCGGCACCGACCCCTGCGGGTACGGCGGCCGACAGCACCTGCTCCGCGACCCGGTCGGCTTCATGCTCGAGCGGATCGTTGCTCGCACCGACGGCGAGCTTCCGCTGCAATGCACGGCCGTCGTTCGCGCAGCTGCCACAGCTGCCGCCGCCCGGCGTGTGGGTCCCGCAGGCGCATTTGCGCTGAAGGAGCGCCCGCGGCGGAGGCGTGAAGCTCGGGGTGGCGCCCTTCACCTGCTGCCGTGCCAGCATGCTCATCGCGCGATCTCCTGGAATATCGCATTGCCAATCTGGGTGCCGAGGCGCCCGCCGTCGGCGCCGGGGGTGAGGATCGGCTCGGCGCGCACGAGCGGCGCGCTTGCGCTTCGAAACGCACCGGGCTGCACACCGCTTGTCGCGAGCAGCCGCGCGAGCTCCGCCTCGACCGCCGTCTGGACCAAAGGCCCCTCGTGCGTGCCGACCGGAAGCCCTTCCAGCACCAGCTTCTCGATGTGGAGGTTGATGCTCATGCCCTCCCCCCGACGCTTTCGAGCCAGCGGAAGTCGTTCTCGTTGATCGGTTTCTCGAGCTTGAGGAACTCGCCGCGCGCGGCTTCGAGGACGATCGGCATGGTCAGCCCGCCCCCGGCTTCGACCGCGGCGAAGGCGGCGTTCAAGGCGATGTTGTGGATGCTTCCGCCGGTGAGGTTGAGTCGGGCGAGGCGGTCGAAGTCGATGAGGCTCGTATCGAGCGCGGGCAGGAAGACGCCGCGCCAGATCGCGCCGCGCTCGGCGACCCCCGGGAAGGGGAAGTTGACGATGAAGCGCAGCCGCCGGACGAAGGCCTGGTCGAGCGAGGATTTCATGTTGGTGGTGAGGATGGCGAGGCCGCGATAGCTCTCCATCCGCTGAAGCAGGTAATTGACCTCGATATTGGCGTAGCGGTCGTGGCTGTCCTTCACCTCGCTGCGCTTGCCGAACAGTGCGTCGGCCTCGTCGAAGAACAGGATCGCGCCGCCGTCCTCGGCTGCGTCGAACAGCTTGCGAAGGTTCTTCTCGGTCTCGCCGATATATTTGCTGACCACGCCCGACAGGTCGATCCGGTAGAGGAGGAGGCCGAGCTCTCCCGCCAGAGCTTCCGCCGCCATCGTCTTGCCGGTGCCGCTGTCGCCGGCGAAGAGGACGCTGATCCCGACCCCGCGACTCAGCCGCTCGCGGAAGCCCAGGCCGTCATAGACTTCCGACCGGTTGCGGACCTGCGCCGCGATCTCGGCGAGCTGGGCGCGCTCGCGGGCCGGGAGCTGGATGTCGTTCCACACCGCATTGGGCAAGATCGGCTGGGCGAGCTGGTCGAGCGCCGGCCGGGCGTGGGCAAGCGCGCCCGCCCACAGAGCGCGCTGCCGTTCCTCCGCATCGTCGCCGGCGAGCGTTTCGGCGCGGGCGGCGATGGCGGCGATCGCCGCCTGGTCGAGGTTGAACTGGCCGGCGAGCAAGGCCGCGTGCCGCTCGCCGCCTTCGCCGAGCGCTTCGCTCCACAGAGCCAATTGCTCGGAGGGCAGCGGCCGGGCGATCTCGAAGCTCAGCGCCGTGCGGTCGAGCCCGTGCCAGCTGCTCCGCGTATCGAGGAAGACGAGGCCGCCGCTTCGGTTCAATACCCGCTCGACGCCCCGCGCCTCGGCGCTCCCCGGTTCGACGTCCGAGGCATCGACATAGAGCGCGACCGGAAGCAAGGCGGCCTCGCGCTGCCAAAGCCGGATGAAGGTCTCGCGGTCGCCGTCGCCGGCCGGAATGGAGGCGGCGCGAAGACGCTGCAACGCCACTCCGAACCGCTCCGCCACCGCCCGGGCGACGGCGAGCTTGCAGGGGGAGGAATCGCCCAGGAGCTGGAACAATGGCGGCTGCGCGCCCTCGTCGAGGCAGGCGGCGATCGCGTCGGCGCTCTCGGCCTGGCTCGGCGGCAGAGTCTCTCCGTCGCCGTCCGCGATCCGCTCGACCAGCGGCGAGAGCCGGTCGTCGAGATAATTGAGGCCCTTGATATAGTTGACGATCCGCTCGTCGGCGCGGAGCGCGGCGGAGACCAGGGGCTGGGCGCCCGGCTGGTGGATGTCGATCAGCCGCCAGTAGCGCAGCGGCCGCTCGGCCGACATCGCGTCCCAGGCGGGGTTGTCGAGCGCGGAGAGGGCAAGCGCGAAGGTCGGGCCGTGGCTGACGGGGTCGTGCTGGGCCTCGGCACAGAGCGCTCCGAAGGCCGAGTCGAACTCCATCGCGGCGCACATCAGCAGGAGCTGCCGCTCGAACTCGCTGAGGCCGAGCCGGTCGCTCAGCACCACCAGAGCGGGCACGTAGCGGGCGTCGATCTCCTCGGGCGTCTCGTCCGCCGGCTCGGGGCCGAACAGGGCGTCGACGAGCGGCGCGACCGGCTCCTTGCGGTAGCGCGCCGGGCGGAAGCGGAACCAGTGGCGCATCCCGGCCGAGCGGACCGGAAGCGCCGCCGCCCGCACCGGGTCGGGGCCGCAGTCCCCGCCCGATTCGGCAAGCTCGCGCAAGCGAACGCGCAGCGCGTTCAGCTCCCGCTCCAGATAACGGTTGTTGGCGGAGACCCAGCGGTCGGCCTCGGTCATGGCACCGTCACAATCTGCACCGGGTCGAAGGCGGCGAGCGGGGGATCGCCGGCCCAGACGACCGGGATGCTGTCCACCCCGTCCACCCGCAGGCGGACGACATATTGGCCGTTCTCGACGTCCGGCACGGTGAAGGTGAGCGTCGTCGGCTGATCCTCCTGCGGCGGCGTGACGATCGTCTTCGGCTTCGCCTGCCGGTCGCCGAAGATCAGGAGCACCTTCTGGCCCGCGTGGATGCGGGGCTCGCAGGTCAGAATCAGGTCGACCTTGCCCGCCGGCGCATTGCCCGGCGCGACCGTGATCCGCGGCGCGAGCGCCAGCGGCAGCGCGTTGCTGGAAATGGGCGGCACGTCCGGGCGGGACTGGACGAGCGCGACCAGATAATAACCGGGGTGCCAGCGGGCGAGGGCGGAAGGGTCGGCGGGGACATCTTCGATCAGCACTTCGGCCTCGCCCGGCGCCGGGCCCGCCGCGACCGGCAGCTCGAGGTCGGCGTCCAGAAGCGCGCTGCTCACCACCGCCTTCACGTCCGGGCCGGCGGCGATATTGTCGCCGGCGAGCCGGAATCTCTCGCCGAGCCGGAGCGCCGATTGCGAGTTGGGCAGGCGGAGCGCGGCCAGAGCGGGGGCGAGGCCGGCGACCGCGATCGGCCCGCGATCGGCCGCGCCGCGGCTCAGCACCGGCAGCGGCGCCTTCACCGGCCTGCGGCTGTCGATCAGCACGACTCCGACCTCATAGGCTGCCGAAATGCGGTATTGCGACTGGAAGATCGTCCACAGCTTCGACATCTCGTCCACGCCCATCGGCTGGAGCGTGATCCGCACCCGCTCGATCTGGTTGCCGAGGTCGTTGCCGGCCAGCGCGGCGGCGATCTCGGCGCTTCCGAGCAAGGGGTGGTCGTTGAGCAATCCCATAGCGCTTCCGAGCACCCGGTGGCTGGCGGCATCGTTGTCGGAATCGCCGCGGCCGTAGGCGGTGATGAGATAATGGAGATTGAGCGCGAGCGGCGGCGTTCCGGTTTCGCCCGGGCGTACCTGGTTGGGAAGATCGTGGTTGCGCCAGGCTGCGGCCGCCGTGGCCTGGTAGAGGAAGATGTTCAGCTGCAGCTTGGTGACGTTCTTGCGCGCCAGGTCCGGCGGCTGGGTCGTGATATCGATCTCGCCGAGATCCGGGTCGATCATCGGCAGGTTGGTGTGCAGCAGGTTGCGCAGGGTCGCGGTGGTTGCAGCGATGGCGAGGGAGTTGCTCATCGCCCCCCGCTCCTTGCCTTGAGATAATCGGCGAGCGGTTGCGGAGCCTGGCGCTGCGGCGCGGGGCGCGGCTTGGCCGGCGGAGGCGGAGTCGCCGCCCGGATCTCGACCCGGCCGATGGTGATGTTGACAATGGGGGCAGGCGCCTCCGCCTCGGCCGAAGGGCGCTCCCGGCCCCGGGCGATCGGGGGAACCGAGGCCGGGAGCGGCGCCGGCCGGAGCAGCGGAGCGGGTGGGGGCTGCTGCTCCGGCCGAACGGCGACGAGGGCCGGTGCGGGAAGCTGGACGACGAGATGCGTCGGCGCCTCGGCCGCTTGTGCGGGCGGAGGCGCTTCCTCCCGTGCGCGCAATGGACTGGGCTCAATGCGCTCCAGAGCGGGCCGGCGGTAGGGCACGGGCGACGGTTCGGCTTCTGGCCGCTTCTGCCTTGCGACCTCCGACGGCGGCTTGGGCGCCTCCCCTGCCGTGAGGCGAAGCTGCGGCGGCGGCACCAGGGCGGGGACCGCCTCCGGCTCTGCGCGGGCAGCGCGGATTTGGGCCCTCGGCTGCGGTGCATGGGCGGGTTCCGCCTGCGGCGCCTGCACGACAAGCTGGGGTGGCGCGGCCTGCTGCTCCGGCGGCGTTGCGAGCGAAGCCGCCGAGCGGACCGTCTGCGCTGCGGGGACTTCCTCGACTTCTTCGATCGGCAGGGCCTGTTCGCTGAGGCCGGTCTCGAACAAAGATGGCAGGCGCGGCTCGACCAGCGGCGCTGCGCCCACCGCCTTGGCGGCGAGCTGCGTGAGGAAGTCGGCGCCGGCCGCGGTCATCGCCCCGCCATCCCGAGATAGAAGGCGCGGCGGACCGGGCTCAGCGCGAGCACCTCGCTTTCGCTCCAGCCATAGGTCCGCGCGAGCAGGTCGACCTCGCGCAGGATCTGCTGCGCCCAGGCGTGGATCTCGCGCATCAGGAAGGAGGCGATGTCGAAGATCGCCTTGAACGGAACGCCGCACCCTTCGCAGGGGAGCTCGATCTCGACCAGCGCCTGCGGGTCCGCTTTCGCCAGTGCCTGCGCGATCGCCGGCAGAGCCTCCGGCGGCAAGGCGGCCGGGTCGATCAGCGTGCCGGCGGAATTGCGCGCCTCGATCACGCAGCGGTCGAGAAGCAAGGCCCGCGCCGCCGCCGGGTCCGATCCGTCGGGAATCGCGAGCAGGTCGGAAGTGGCCGGCGGACGAACGGCGATGCTGTGGCCGCCCGTCTCGACCAGAAGCGCCCCTTCGGCAGGCGCCTCCGCCGCCGCCCGGATGTCGCTCACGTCGAACCGCGCCTCCAGCCGCTCGCCGCAGGCGGGGCAGGTGGCGAGGGTCGAGAGCTCCGGCCCGAACAGCCGCTCGCGAAGGTCGAAGAGCAGCGAATCCCTGACCCCCAGCGGAAGCGCCGCCATCTCCGCCTCGACGGCGCCTGGGGTCACCGCCGCGAGCAGTGCGACGGCCTGGCGCTGCAGAGGCTGGCGCAGGCCGCGTTCCCAGACCTCGAGGATCACCGAGGCTGCTGCCGCGGCCATGGCGCCCTAGACTGCGGGCTCGGTGAAGGTCGGCTCCGCCGGCTCGGGCACGTCATAGTCGCGCTCCCAGCCTTCGTTCTCGAGCTTGACATGCTGGATCGCGACCGCATTCGCGTTGGCGTCGAGATCGGGCAGCGCCTGATATTCGGACACCCAGCAGCGGAACACCTTGTAGGCCAAAGCGAGCTGCCCCGCCTCGTTATAGACCTCGATGATCAAATCCTTGCGGAAATCCTTGAGCGAGGTCTCGGCGCCGAGGCCGGAGCCGAAATTCCACACCTTGTTCGCCCATTTCTCGAACTCGGTGTCGTGGGTGACGCCGCGGTCGAGCGTAATCGCGTCGAACTCGGTCCGTCCGGGCGACTTGCGGCTGCTCGACGGATCGCCGCCCTCGCGGTGCTTGACCACTTCGGTGGTGCGCTTGAGGCCGGTGACCTTGCTGATCCCGGCAACGTAGCGCCCGTCCCATTTCACTCGGAACTTGAAGTTCTTGTAAGGGTCGAAGCGCGATGCATTGACGCTGAACTGTGCCATGATGCCCCCCTAGACCTGGATCTGACCGGCGATCTGCTGAAGCCTCACGATCACGAACTCGGCGGGCTTCAGCGGCGCGAAGCCGACGACGATGTTGACGATTCCAAGGTTGATGTCGTTCTGCGGCGTGGTCTCCTTGTCGCACTTGACGAAATAGGCCTCGGCCGGAGTCTTCCCCGGAAAGGCGCCCTGGCGGAACAGGCCGTTCATGAAGGCGCCGACGTTCAACCTTATCTGCGCCCACAGAGGCTCGTCGTTCGGCTCGAACACCACCCACTGGGTCCCTCTATAGAGGCTCTCCTCAATGAACAGGGCGGTGCGGCGGACGGAGATGTACTTATATTCGTCGCCCAGCTGGTCCGAGCCGCGGAGCGTGCGCGCGCCCCACACCACCCGGCCGTTGGCTGGGAAGGCGCGAAGGCAGTTGATGCCGAGCGGATTGAGCATCCCGTTCTCGAGATCGTTGAGCTTCACCGCGAGGCCCTGAATGCCGTTGATCGCCGCATCGAGCCCCGCCGGCGCTTTCCAGACGCCACGCGACGAATCGGTCCGCGCCATGATCCCGGCGACGGCCCCGCAGGGCACGAATTCGTCGGTCTGGCCGTCGCGCAGCGGATCCGCCTCGAGCAAGGGCGGGAAATAGAGCGCGGCGTTGCGCGCCGCCTCCCCCGCAAGCCCGAGCGCCGGCAGGCCGGCGACGGCTTTGCCCGCGGCGGTGACCGGATTGGCGCTCCATTCGAACGGCGAGTCGACGAGGAGCATCGCCCGGTGCTGCCGGCAATATTCCATCGCCGCCTGGTAGACGGCCGCGCTCACGCTCACCCCTCGCATGTCGGGCGGGATGCAGAGCAGGTTGAACATGTCGGCGGTGTCGAGGGCGAACAGGCCGCTCTTGTCCGCCTGGCTGCCGGTATAGGCGGCGGTTGCGAGCGCCTTGCCCTCATCGCCCTTCATCGCATCTTCGGCGGCGACCACCTTGGCTTTCGCGGTGGCGATCTTGGCGAGGTCGCCCGCCGCGACCGCCGCCGCCAGCTCGGCTTCGGCCTGGGTGGCCGCGTCGCCGAGCGGAACCGCCGCAGTGGCGACTGCCTTGAGCGCGTCGTCGATGTCTTTTTGGACGGGCGGCTTGGCCGCAAGCGCCGTCGCGAGCGTGTCGCGAGCGGTGACGGCAAGCGCGAGCTTGGGCAACTTCGGCGCAGTCCCGGGCCAGGCTCCGGCCCAGATCGCCAGGTTCGATTCCGCCGCGAGCACCCGGTCGATCCGGCGCGGATTGTCGGCGACGGAGACGTTCAGGAACTTCTCGATCGTGTTGCCGCGGCGCAGCGTCAGGTTGAACAAAGGGTCGGTCGCGGCGAGGCCGAGCCTGGTGCGCACTTCTTCCGACACGTCGGGATCGATGGTGGCGCGAAGCTTGCGCCCCCAGATGCCCGGGCTGTTGGCGGCGAGGGCGAGGTCGTCGACGGCCAGCGCCGCAGCCGCGGTGGCCGGGGCGTCGGGATCGGCGTAGAGGCGGACGATCAGCGCCTGGGCGCCGCCATTCACGTAGAAGTCGCGCACCGCGTAGGACAAGGGCCGGTCGACCGAGAGGCCGCCGAAGCGCCGCTCGAAATCGCCGAAGCTGTTGATCGTCACCGGCTCGTTGACCGGCCCGGACAGGGTGCGACCGATGAAGGCGGCGATCGAGGTCGCGACCCCCGTGATCGTCCTCACCCCGCTCGGCACTTCCTGGATGTAGACACCGGGATAGCTCACTGCGACTGGCATCACCGACCCCTTCCTGATGGCGCTTCCAACCCGGCCCTTCGCTGCGCGAGACGGCGCCGGCGGCTGTCGAGGGCGCAGCCTGGCGGCCACGCCGGCGACAAGGGCCGGCACGAATTCACGGGCGAAGGGAACCGATATCGAAGCCTTTGATAATCGGTACGTATTTGTCTTAATGCTCTTGAAGCTCAGACACCCGCAACCTGCGGGACAATCGCGCTATTGATGTTGCCGCAGCCTATTCATCGGGCCGCAGTCATCGCAACCGCCGGCACACAAAGTGCACACGCTCTTAACTGTTGTTAGCGGTGCGGGCTCTTTCCCCCCGCTGCAATGCCGCGACTCAGTGCACTATACATAGATTAGAAGCGCGATGATGAAAAACGTCAACAGCGAAGTTGAACTCTGCACATTAGATATGCGCAACTGTATATTTTCGCCATCGCACAAGCAGTCCACGAGAGCCCGGACTTCTTCGCGCATCGTCCGGATAAGACGAGAGAAATTCCTGCGGCCGCGGATTGCAAAGGCCCGCCCCGCCGGGGTGCGGGACGGGCCTCTTCAGCCGCTTGAAATCGCCCCGATCAGAAGACGAAGTCGCTTGCGGTAACGGACGGAGTGCCGATGACGGCGATCACCAGGTCGGCCAGGCCGTCGCCGTTCGTGTCTCCCTCGATCTTCCAGCCGTTTTCGTCGAAGTCCGCGCGAAGCTCTCCCGCGGTGCCGCTGAAGGCGCTGGAGCCGACGAAGGTGAAGGCGTCGTCGGCGGCGCTGTTGGTGTTGGCGTCGATCTGCGAGATGTCGATCAGGTCCACGCCATGCTCGAAGACGATGGTGTCGTGGCTCGCCGCATTCGACTCCGCGGCGGTGCGGAACAGGTAGGTGTCGACCCCCGACCCGCCGTTCAGAACGTCGGCGCCGAGGCCGCCCGCCATCACATTGTTGAAGCCGTTGCCGTTGATGATGTTGTCGAGCGCGTTGCCGACCGCGGCGGCGTTCAGCGACCCCGTCAGCGTCAGATTCTCGACATAGGTGCCGAGCGTGAACGAAACGGAGGAGATTACCGTGTCGGTGCCGCCATTCTGGTACAATTCGCGCGCCTGGTCCGCGCCATTGTCGACGATGTAGGTGTCGTCGCCCATGCCGCCGAACATCTGGTCG
>VBAE01000109.1 GCA_005882415.1 Alphaproteobacteria bacterium
CTCTACGATTACGACAAGGCGTTCGTGATCATGCCGATCGAGGACGCGCAGACCTTTTTGATGATGGGCGACGCGGTCGGCATGGTGAAGGTCCAGACCGTGGACCCGGACCGGGTCGGCGACATCCTCGCGCCGCTCTCCGCCGCAGTCACCGGGCGGGCGGTGGTGGCCGATTGGCGGTCGATGAACCAGTCGCTGTTCCAGGCGCTTGCGGTCGAGCAGGTGGTGATGTTCGTCATCCTGTCGATCATCATCCTCGTCGCCGTGTTCAACATCCTCTCCTCGCTGATCATGCTGGTCCGCGCCAAGACCCGGGACATCGCCATCCTCCGAACCATGGGCGCGACACGGGCGGGGATGATGAAGGTGTTCGTCACCGTCGGCGTCACCATCGGAAGCCTCGGAATCGTCGCCGGGCTGATCCTCGGCATGGTCCTCCTCTATTTCCGCCAGGGCGCGGTGAACGCGGTCCAGCGGCTCACCGGTCAGAACCTCTGGGACCCGTCGATCCGCTTCCTCACCGAGCTGCCCTCGCGCACCGATCCGTTCGAGGTCGCCGCGGTGGTGATCATGGCCTTCCTGTTCAGCCTGCTCGCCACCCTCTACCCGGCGTGGAAGGCTGCCGGCACCGATCCGGTCCAGGTGCTCCGCTATGAGTGATTCGGTGACCGGCCCCGCGCTCGCCGTACGGGGCTTGAAGCGCAGCTTCCGCCAGGGCGACGTCACCATCGACGTTCTCCGCGGAATCGACCTCGACATCGCGCCCGGCGAGATCGTCGCTTTGCTCGGCCCCTCGGGCTCGGGCAAATCGACTTTGCTCCAGGCGGTCGGCCTTCTCGAAGGCGGCTTCGAAGGCTCGATCCGGATCGCGGGCGAGGAAGCGTCGAAGCTCGACAATGACGGCCGCACCCGCATCCGCCGCGACGAACTCGGCTTCGTCTACCAGTTCCACCACCTCCTGCCCGACTTCAACGCGGCCGAGAATGTGGTCATCCCGCAGCTCATCCACGGCGCCACCAACGAGGACGCCCGGGTCCGCGCCGAAGCCTTGCTGAGCGCCCTCGGCCTCGGCGGCCGCCTCAGCCACCGGCCGAGCCAGCTCTCCGGCGGCGAGCAGCAGCGCGTCGCCGTCGCCCGGGCGCTCGCCAACCGTCCCCGCCTGGTCCTCGCCGACGAGCCCACCGGCAATCTCGACGAAGCCACCGCAGACATCGTCTTCGGCGAGTTCCTGTCGCTGGTCCGAGGCGAAGGCAGCGCCGCCTTAGTCGCCACCCACAACGAACGCATCGCCGCCAAGATGGACCGCGTCCTCCGCCTCCACGAAGGCCATATCGAGTAAGCTTTGGTTCGCGCAGAGGCGCAGAGACGCAGAGATGCTGCGCTCCAACGTCATTGCGGACTTGATCCGCCATCCATGAATACGGATCGTGACCAATTCTCACCAACCTGTGTTCATGGACCCCGGGTCGAGCCCGGGGTGACGGCGTAGGACAGGACCTCTCCGCGCCTCTGCGCGAGCCAATCGCTAGCCGATCTTCACGTCCACGCTCATCTCGGGGTCGCCCGGATTGCCGTTCACCGTGATGGTGATCCCGCTCCACTTGCCGTTGGGGAGGTTGAGCGCCGGGCCCGTGGCCTTGCCGACCGTTCGGTTGGCGCCGTTGGGGTAGAGATCGCCGCTGTCGCCGCGATTGCCGCCGCCGAACACCTTGGCAAGGTCGCGGCGGTTGTCGGCCTGCATCAGCTCGATCGCGAGCTTGCCCTCGTCGTTCACATTGTCGATCGACTCGTCGACGACGTAGATCGCTACCCCCTCGTCCGGAAGCTCGGAATCCTGGTCGCGCTTCCGCCGATATTCGACGACGACATATTGGTCCTCGCGCATCTTCTTGCGGTTCTGGACGACCAAGACCGCGCCGCCTTCCGCCGCCGGCTTGAGCTTGATCCCCTTGGCCGTCTTCAGCACCAGAGACGGCTCGATCCAGCCCTGGAACATGCGCAGCATGCCGTTCGGCAGAGTCGGCGTGAGGCCGTTGCCGCCCCACGATCCCGACGCCATCAGGCAGTAATTGCCGAGGCCGTTGGAGCGCATATTCTCCACCCGGCCGGTGTCGTAATAATCGGCCCAGCGCGCGGCGAGGTGGCCCCATTCATGGGCGCAGACGCCGATCCGGCAATCCTCGGGAACGGTGAGGTAGGTCTTGGCGCTGATCCCCGGCCCAACCTGTACCCCGCCCGGGATCACCCATTTATGGCTCCAGATGTCCTGAAATCGACCCCGTCCGCCTTCGCCGCGGCGACCGCGTCGCGGGCCATGTCCTGCGCATTGCGCGGGTCGGTGCCGTCCATGCCCGAGCTTCCGTCGGCGTAGAATTCGAGGCTGTGGGGAAGCCGGTACCAGCCGCGGACGGTGCCGGTGACGTCGATCGCGTTGGGGGAGGTGCCGAAGCCGCTGATCTCCCGATAATAATCGCGCATGCTTCCGGTGGGGAACAGCCGATCGACGCTGAACAGCATTTGTTCGTAATAAGAAGGGCTAAAATTCTCGCCATGGGTGCGGTCGGGGAAGTCGACCAGAAGCACCAGCGTCCGGATATTGCCTTTGAGCTTCTTCTGCGGCCGGTCGATCAGCGCGCGCCCTGAGGCCGGTCCGAATTTAAGCGAGCCGTCGTCCAGCCCCTCGAAGCGCGATCCGCGCCGGCTCGAGCGCCATTGCTGGTAAAAGCCGTCGAAGGTCGCATCCTTCGGCAGCCGCCCCTGCGCCTTCAAAGCAAGGAAACGGGCATGGAGCTCGGCGATCAGTTCTGGCGAGGCGGGCACCTGGCACTTGTCCCTGCCGCACCCTGAATTTGCGAAGCCCTGAACGACATGCCGCATGATTCTGCCCCTTTCCGCAATAGTTTGCCGAAAACCCTCCCGAACCAGCAGGCGACTTTACCATTATTTCGGAGGCGCAGCGAATCGGGGGCTCTGCAAATTTGTCGGGCTTCGTGCGTTGCACCCGCGCCATCGCACGGGAGCGCACCACGTGAAGACCAAGTTCGTACTGCTTATCTCCGCCCTGGCCGCGCTCGCCGGCTGCGACTGGATGCACAAGAAGGACGCGCCCAGCGCAAAGAGCGAGAAGGAACTGGCCCAGGCGCGGGAGGAGCGGATTCATGAGGCCTGCGGCTCGACGGCGACGTACGACAAGCTCAAGGCCCTGGTGTTCGATCAGGCTGCGCGCATCCGCAATTCCGATCCGCGCAACCTCGATCCGATCGCGGCCGGTTCGGTCGTCAGGATGGAGAAGCCGGTCGTGAAGAGCCGCGACGAGGAATTGGACGTCACCGTCTGCAGCGGCCGCTTCATCCTCGAGCTTCCGCCGGGCGCGGAGAATGCGTTCGACGGCATGCGCAGGGTCTCGGCCGACGTCGAATATTCGGCGCAGGCCGCCGCCGACGGGACCGGCCTCGTCTACCAGATGGATGGTGCCGAGCCGATCGTCTACCGCCTCGCCACCTTCGGGATGAACGGCCAGCCGATGCCGCGAGTCGCTGCCGCGCAACCCGCGCCCGCGCCTGTTCCGGCAGCCGCTCCGGTGCCGGCTGCCGCTCCAACGCCGGTTCCCGCCCCAGCACCTGTTCCCGCGCCTCCCGTCCGCCAGGCCGCCGCGAAACCTCCCGCGCCGCCGCCCGCGCGGCCCGACCGCGGCCAGTCGGCGGAGCAGCAGGGCAGGGGCCCGAGCTTCAACTGCCGCTATGCCCGCACCGGCACCGAGCGCCTGGTTTGCAACTCCCCCGCGCTCGCCGCCAAGGACCGGGCACCCGCGCCCATCTGCGCCGAAGCCGCGACGCCTTCCTCGGCCGCCGCGAGCGCTGCGGAAGCGAGGCCTGCGTGATGTCGGCCTACAGCGCCCGCATCTCCGAGATCAGGAGCGTCACCGAGGGCCACTGATTCCTGTGGAAAAGAGGCCCGCGCGCTTTGCATCGCGGGTCCGCCTTGCCCATAAAGACGCCATGGCCGCGCCCTACGTCCCGCTTCGAATCTTTTCCTGTTACTCGATGCTCGACGGCGCGATCGAGCCGGCGGCGATCGCCAAGCAGGCGAAGAAGCTCGACTTCCCGGCCTCCGCCCTCACCGACCGCAACGGCCTCTACGCGGCGATGTCCTTCACCGACGCCTGCCGCAAGGAGGGCGTCCAGCCGATCGTGGGCACGATGCTTGCGGTCGCGCGCCCGGGAACGCCCGAGGGCAAGCCCCCGGAGCTCGACTGGCTCGCCCTCTACGCCCAGAACGACAAGGGCTATGACAATCTCTGCTCGCTGGTCTCCGAAGCGCATCTCGGCCGCCCGCTCGAGGAGGAGGCGCATGTCGCCTTCGACGCTCTGGAAGGCCGCACCGGCGGACTGATCGCGCTCACCGCGGGCGGGGAGGGGGCGGTCGCGCGGCTTCTCGCCGACAACCGCGCCGACGTCGCCGGGGACATGCTCGGGCGCCTTACCGCCCTGTTCCCGAACCGCCTGTACATCGAGCTCTGCCGCCGCGGCGATCCGGTCGAGGAGCAGGCGGAGAGCGCGCTGATTGAGCTCGCCTACCAGCTCGACCTTCCTTTGGTCGCGACCAACCCGGCCCAGTTCGCCGACGCGCATTTCCATGCCGCGCACGACGCGATGCTGTGCATCGCCCAGTCGAGCCAGATCGACCGCGACGACCGCCGCCGCTCCTCACCCGAAGCCTGGATCAAGCCCGCGGCCGAGATGCGCCGGCTCTTCGCCGACCTTCCCGAAGCGATCGACAACACTTCCGTCGTCGCCCGCCGCTGCGCGTTCGGCGCGCCGAAGCGCAAGCCGATCCTCCCCTCCATCGCCGGCGATCTCGAAGGCGAAGCGGAGCAGCTCCGCATCGACGCGCGCGCAGGGCTCGAGGCGCGGCTGGCGAAGTATGAGGCCCTCTCGGCGGAGGAGCGCAAAGCCTATTTCGACCGGCTGGATTACGAGGTCGGGATCATCGTCGGCATGGGCTTCCCCGGCTATTTCCTGATCGTCGCCGACTTCATCAAATGGGCCAAGGAAAACGACATACCCGTAGGGCCGGGCCGCGGTTCGGGTGCGGGCTCGGTGGTGGCGTGGGCGCTGACCATCACCGATCTCGATCCGATCCGCCTGGGCCTGCTGTTCGAGCGCTTCCTCAATCCCGAGCGCGTGTCGATGCCGGACTTCGACATCGATTTCTGCGAAACGCGGCGCGGCGAGGTGATCCGCTACGTCCAGCAGCGCTACGGCGCCGACAAGGTCGCGCAGATCATCACCTTCGGAAAGCTGAAGGCGCGGGCCGTGCTCAAGGACACCGGCCGCGTCCTCCAGATGCCCTACGGCCAGGTCGACCGGCTGGCAAAGCTCATCCCCAACCACCCGACCGATCCCTGGACTCTCGAGCGGGCGCTGAATGGCGTCTCCGAACTCGCCGGCGAATATAAGAACGACGCGCAGGTTCGGCGCCTGTTCGATCTGGCGATGAAGCTGGAAGGACTGCCGCGTCACAGCTCCACCCACGCGGCGGGCGTGGTCATCGGCGACCGTCCGCTCGACCAGCTCGTCCCGCTCTACCGCGATCCGCGCTCGGACATGCCGGTCACCCAGTTCGACATGAAATATGTCGAGGCCGCGGGGCTGGTGAAGTTCGACTTCCTGGGCCTGAAGACCCTCTCCGTCCTGCAGCGCGCGGTGCGGTTTCTCGCCGCGGCGGGGATCGAGGTGGATCTGGAGACGATCGCCTGGGACGATCCCGCGGTTTACGAGCTTCTGAAGCGCGGCGAGACGGTGGGCGTGTTCCAGCTCGAATCGGAAGGCATGCGCCGTACTCTCGCGGCGGTGAAGCCGACCTGTTTCGAGGACATCATCGCGCTCGTCTCGCTCTACCGGCCGGGCCCGATGGACAACATCCCGAGCTTCGGCGCGCGCAAGAACGGGCGGGAGGAGATCGCCTACCCGCATCCCTTGCTCGAGAATGTGCTGAAGGAGACTTACGGCATCTTCGTCTATCAGGAGCAGGTGATGGAGGCCGCGAAGGTCCTCGCCGGTTACAGCCTCGGCGAGGCCGATTTGCTTCGCCGAGCGATGGGCAAGAAGATCAAGGCGGAGATGGATGCCCAGCGCGCCGGCTTCGTCGCCGGCTGCGAGAAGGTGAACGGCATCGCCAAGGCCAAGGCGAACGAATTGTTCGATTTGATCGATAAGTTCGCCGGTTACGGCTTCAACAAGAGCCACGCCGCCGCCTACGCCCTCGTCGCCTATCACACCGCCTGGCTGAAGGCGCATTACCCGGTCGAATTCTACGCCGCGTCGATGTGCTTCGACATGCACCAGACGGACAAGCTCGCCATCTTCGTGGACGACATGCGCCGCCTCGGCCACGAATGCCTGCCGCCGTGCATCAACGCCAGCGAGGCGGAATATTCGGTAGAGGGCGACGAGGAGGGAAGGGCCGTCCGCTACGCCCTCGGCGCGCTGAAGGGGGTCGGTGAGAAGGCGATGGAGCAGTTGGTCGACGAGCGGCGGGAGAAGGGGCGGTTCAAGTCGCTCGACGATTTCGCCGAACGGGTGGACCCGCGCCTGCTCAATCGCCGCCAGATCGAGAGCCTCGCCGGCGGCGGCGCCTTCGATGCTCTGGCGCCCAACCGGGCGGCGGTGTTCGCCGCGGCGGAAACCATCCTCGCCCACGCCTCCAGCGCCGCCGAGGCGCGGACCAGCGGCCAGGGCGGGCTGTTCGGCGGCGAGTCGAACGTGGTTCCGATCCGGATGCCGGTCGCCGCCGACTGGACTCTCGCCCAGCGCATGGCGGCGGAGAAAGAGAGCTTCGGCTTCTATTTCTCCGCCCACCCGGTCGACCGCTACCGCCACCTTGCCATCGCCCATGGCGCGAAGAGCTTCGCCGAATTGGGCGCAATGCCGGCCCCGGCGGAGGGCGGGCGTACTCCCGGCGTGATGGCGGGGCTGATCGAGGATTCGCGCTGGCGCACGTCGGCGAAGGGGCGGCGGTACATGATGGCGACGGTGTCCGACTCGTCGGGCCAGTTCATTGCGACCGTGTTCGACGACGATGCCGCGGCGCGGGTCGAGGAGATGGCCAAGGACGGCAGCTGCGCTTTGCTCAGCGTGGAGCTCGATCGAAGGCCGGGGGGAGGACCCGTCCGTCCTGCCCCGCCTCGCAGCGGCCGTCGCCCAGGATCGCGGCGGAAGCGGCGAGCTCCGGCTCAAGGCGCGCTTCGGCGGCGGCGAGGCCGAGCTCGTCCTGGGACGCGACTTCCTGCTCGACGCCGAGATGGCCGCGCGGATCGAACGCCTCGAAGGCGTTACCGCGGTCCGCCTCGCGGTTGCGGCCGGCCCGCGTCTCGCTCTCGTCGGCTGAGATTTTTCCGCTCGACAAGACGCCGTAACGATTCCAGCTTCGTGCCCGCGCTTGCTGGGGAGGCTGTCGATGCTCGGAGGAATGCAGGACTGGCCGCTGAGGGTGATGCGGCTGCTCGACCATGCCGAGCGCGAGCATGGCAGCCGCGAGATCGTCTCGTTCTATGCGGGGGGCGAGAAGGTGCGCAGCGATTGGCGCGGCGTCGCCCGCGACTCCCGCAGGCTCGCCCGCGCGCTTGTCCGGATGGGGTTGAAGCGCGGCGACCGCGTCGGCACCCTCGCCATGAACCACGGCCGCCACCTCCTCGCCTGGTACGGGGCGATCGGCGCCGGCGGAGTCCTCCACACGATCAACACGCGGCTGTTCGACGAGCAGCTGGTCTACATCGTCAACCATGCCGAGGACCGGGTGCTGTTCTACGACAAAAGCTTCGCGCCCCTCGTCGAGCGGCTGAAGCCGCGCTGGACGTCGGTCGAGCATTATATCTGCTTCGACGACGGGGAGTTCGACGCGCTCCTCGCCGGCGAGAGCGACGACTTCGCCTGGGTCGAAGGCGACGAGCGCGAGCCGATGATGCTCTGTTATACGAGCGGCACCACGGGCAATCCCAAGGGCGTCCTCTACGAGCACCGCTCGACCGTCATCCACGCGATGATGCAGATCTCGCCCGACATATTCGATCTCTCCGCCCGCTCCGTGGTCCTGCCGATCGTGCCGATGTTCCACGCCGCCGGCTGGGCGCTGCCTTTCTCCACCGCGATGGTGGGCGGCAAGCTCGTCTACTCGACCGACTACACCCCCGCCGTGATGTGCGAGCTGATGCGCGACGAGGGGGTCACCCACACCGCCGGCGTGCCCACCGTCTGGCTCGCCTTGATGCAGCATGTCGAGGCGACCGGCGCCGGCCTCGGCAAGCTCTCGTCCATGCATATCGGCGGCTCGGCGGCGCCGCGGGCGATGATCCGCTACTTCACCGAGCGGGGAATCCGCGTCGGTCACGCTTGGGGGATGACCGAGATGTCGCCGCTCGGCACCGTCGGCGCCGCCACCGGCGACTGGGACGAACTGAGCTTCGACCAGCAGCTCGATTATATGTGCAAGCAGGGCCGGGTGCCGTTCGGGGTCGAGCTGCGCACCGTCGACGGGGAGGGCAGGGTGCTCCCCCGCGACGGCCAGTCGAGCGGGCGGCTCCAGACCCGCGGCCCGTGGATCATCCGCCAATATTTCCAGGACTCGAACGGACCCATTATCGACGCCGAAGGCTGGTTCGATACCGGCGACATCGCCGCCCTTCACCCCAACGGCGTGCTCCAGATCACCGACCGCTCCAAGGACGTGATCAAGTCGGGCGGCGAGTGGATCAGCTCGATCGACCTCGAAAACGCCGCCGTCGGCTGCCCTGGTGTTGCCGAAGCCGCGGCGGTCGGAGTCTACCACCCCAAATGGGACGAGCGCCCGATCCTGCTGGTGGTGAAGCGCGAAGGTGGAGACGTCACGCCCCAGGCGATCCTCGACCATCTTTCCGGCCATGTCGCCAAATGGTGGCTGCCGGACGAGATCGTCTTCGTCGAAAGCCTCCCCCACACGGCGACGGGCAAGCTCCTCAAGACGGCGCTGCGCGAACAGTATCGCGACTATAAGCTGGCCAGCGCCGCCTAGGATCACCACCGCCAGGTCGCCTCCGCGGTGAAGGTTCGGCCGGGGAAGGGGTGGAAGAGGAAGTAGCGTCTGTCGCCGAGATTCTCGACGCCGAGTGCCAGCTCCCAGTGCGGCGCGATCCGGATGAGGGCGCGGGCGTCGAGGACGAGGTAGCTTTCGAAGCCTTGGTAGGTGTGGCCGACGGTGTCGCTATTGTCGATCGTCGCGAAGGAACGGCTGGCATAGCGCCCCGCCAGGCTGAGTGCCGCGATGTCCGTGGGGCGCCACGTCGCGACGAGGGACGCGCGCCGCCGCGGCACCTGCGGGATCGTCTTTCCTTCGGCCGCGGGGAAGGCGGGGTCGGAGACGATCTCGGGATCGGCGAGGGTGACGCTTCCGGACAGGTCGAAGCCGGGCAAAAGGCCCCGCCGCTCGAAGGCGAGCTCCAGTCCGTTGGTGCGGACGGCCCCGACATTCTGGACGTAGGTGAACAGGGCGGTGGAGCCCGGCAGCAAAGGCGCGGTCTGCGACAGCAGGGCGTCCTCGATCCGTTCGCGGAAGAGCGAGAGGCGGACATGGCCGCTCGCCCAGCTCCGCTCCAGCGCAAGCTCGGCGGAGGTGGCGCGCTCCGGCCTCAGGTCCGGGTTGGGCACGGTGATGGTCGGGCCGGTGGCGATGGCCTGGTAGAGCTCGCTCACCGTCGGGAAGCGAAGCGCCCGGGCGAGCGAGAAAGTCGCCGCCCATCGCGCGCCGGGGGACCAATGGAGCGATGCCTTGGGCGACAGGCCCGCGCTGCTCCGCGCCGGCTGGTCGACTGCGAGGGCGGGCGACGAGGAAAAGTTGAAGCCGCGATAGGCGCGCCACCATTCGTAGCGCGCGCCGAGGGTCAGCTCGAGCTGCGGCGACAGGTGCCAGCCGTCCTGGAGCCAGAGGGCGCTGGTCCGGGTCCGGCCGCTCGCCGCCTGGACCAGGGCTCCCGCCTCGCCGCTCCGCCAGTCGGCTGTCGCGTAGCGATGGTTGGCGAGCTCGAAGCGGTCTTCATGGGCGCCGAAGCTCAGCTCGGTCCCCGCGGAGGCGTGCCAGCGCGCCTTGAGGTCGAGGGTGCGCCAGCCGGTGCCGTCCATTCGGACGATCGAGCCGGCGCCGCCTTCGGCTGAAGCGGGCAGGGCGCCGGACGGAATCCGCTGAACGTCGCGGCCAAAGTCGTAGAGTGTGGCGATGGCGGACCAGCTGAACGTCTCGCCCGCGCCGTCGAGGCTGAGCGCGTGCATCCAGTGGCGCTGGTCGATCGCGTAGACCTGGTTCGAGAAGGCGCTTGCCGGGACGGTCACCCGCCGGCCGTCGATGTTCAGGGTGCCGGCGAAGATTGGGCCGGAGGGGCCTGACAGATAGGTTTCGGCGCGGCTGTCCGTGTCGTTGAGGAAGAGGCCGACCGAATATGTCAGCCGGAGCGAAGGCCCGAGCTCGGCGGACAGCTTAAACTTGAGATTGTCCTGGCGCTGCCGTTCCAGTCCTCCGGCGCCGAGGGCGAAGATCGGCCGGCCGCTGCGATCGAGGTCGGAGACCGCGCCCGTGACCGGAGTGCCGCCGGCTTGTGGAGCGGCAGGCTGGAGCGCCGTCACATAAGCCAGCGGCTGGCCCCGACTGTCGAGATGGCTTGCCGACGCGAACCATGAGAGGGGGCCGATCCTGTCTCCGACATTCGCTGCAACCCGATAAGCGGGAAACAGGCCCGTCCGCCCATAATGATCGAAGGCCTGAAGGTTGACGTCGCTGCTCACCGACGCCTCGAGCCGCTCCGGAAGACGGGTGACGATGTTCACCACCGCCCCGATCGAATTGCCGGGGTAAGCGGCGGAGAAGGGGCCGTAGAGCACCTCGACCCGGGCGATCTCGTCGGGCGACACCATCCCCCAGCGGGGCGAGGCGAAGCTGTTATTGTTGCCGATCAGGGCGGAGAGAAGCACTCCGTCCGCATAGATCAGGCTTCGGGCGCTGGCGCCGACCCCGGAGGTGCGGGTGGCGAGCGGCGCCTGACTGTCGCCGACGTGGCGCTTGCGGACCAGCAGGCTCGGCAGATAGCGCAGCGAATCCTCGGCATCGATGAGGTTGGTGGTCTCGGCGAGACGCTCCGCATCGACCGCTTCCCGCGTATTGGGAGCATGTTCGATCGAGTCGTCGCGGCGGCCGACCACGATAATGGCCGGCGCCTGGGCGGGCGCGTCCTGAAGAAGCATGAGAGCTGATCCTGATGGGTCCGAAACGGCGAACGGATCAGGCGGCGGGCGGTCCTCTGGCGGGCGGCGGCGGCGAGGCCGGCGGCGGAGGTGTCGCCTTGGGGGGCAGCAAGCGCGGCTGCGGCTCGGCCTTGACGCTCAGCCTCTGCGGTAATGGGGGCGCTTCGGCAGGCAGGGGCGGCGCGAGCAGCACTGCATAGGGGCAGGCGGACTCGGCGCGGTCGTCATGGTCCCGGTCGCCATGATGCGAGGCGTGCTGGGCCACCGGCGCTGCTGCGGGGCAAGGGACGAGGCTGACCGCCCCGGCCGCTCCGGCGCCCAGCATCCAGCCGAGCGGGACCAGCGCGCGCAGCAGGATCGCGAGCGTCAGCGACAGAATGGCAATGGATCCAAAGCGGAAGCGCATCGCGGCCGAGCTTCTCACATCGGCCGCGATGCGCAAAGCCGCTTTCGGCGCGCTCAGCGCAGCTGGCTGTCCTTGCTTCCGCGGCGGTTGATCCCGGCGGCGGGGATCCGCGCGTCGCGGCCGGACTGGCAGGCGACGCAGGTGCGGGCGCCGGGCATTGCGAGTCGGCGCTTCTCGGGGATCTCCTCGCCGCATTCGACGCAGTCGATGTCCCCGCTTGCCGCGGTGCTCGCAGCGAGCCGGGCCCGGGCGGCGAGGACGGCATCCATCACCGTATCGTCGATCTGATCCTGCACCGCGCCGTCGCGCGACCATCCGCCGGCCATGGCCGCAACTCCATTCCCAAGTCTCGCCAGCCACTTAGATAGGCTTTCGGCAAGCAAATTTGAAGTGGTGCGGCGGCCTGGACCGCGGCGGCAACGCTTCGACGCAGGGCTCCGGGATTATCGGGATGAGAACGCCCCGATTTTGCGCTATAAGCGTGTCCGTGCAAGCCGTTGGGCGAACGGAAGCGGCGGGACGCGCCGCCCGCCGGGTCGCCATTCTCCCACCCGAGGAGGCCGTGATGAGCATGTTGACCAAAGCCGCAATTGTCCTGATCGTCGGCGGCGCCCTCTTCGCCTCCAGCCCGGCCGACGCCCAGCGCAGGGGCGGCTATGGCGGCGGCTACGGCCATGGCGGCGGCGGCGGCTACGGAGGGCATGGCGGCTATGGCGGCGGCCATGGCGGTTACGGCCATGGCGGCGGCTATGGGCATGGCGGCTATGGCGGCCATTATGGCTACGCCCGCTACGGCGGCTACGGCCGCGGCTATTATGGCGGCTATCGCGGCTATGGCTACGGCTACGCCTATCCCGCTTACGGCTACGGCTATTACGGCTACCCCGCTTATTACGGATATCCCGGCTATTACGGCCATGGCTATTACGGCCACGGCTATCATGACGATGGCTGGGTCGCGGTCGGCGCCGGCCTGCTCGGGGTCGCGATCGGCGCGGCGATCGGCGCGCACCACGACGATCACGACCATGTCCGGGTCGAATATCGCGAGGCGCCGCCGCAGCAACTGTGCGACGACGGCCGCCCGCCGGCGCAGGACGGCTATTGCCCGCAGGTACAGCCGCAGATCCACGTCGTGCCGGTCCCGCAGCCTCAATATCAGATGCCGCTGCCGCCGGTGGAGGATGGCGAGCGGGGCTGAGCCGGGCGAGCCGCTCAGGGCGTCTTGGGAGGCGGTGCGGGGTAGAGGCGCTTGGCGTCGAGCTCCGCCACCGCCGGCGCCTCGGCCTTGCAATATTTGGCGGACGTGCCGACGGCCTTCTTGATCCGCCGGCGGACCTCCTTCGAGTCGCCGCCCGACGCCTTCTTGCCGATCTCGAAGTCGCTCCAGGCGACGCTTGCGCAGCCGCGGAAGCCGGCGAGGATCCGCACCCAGGTCTTGGCCCGCTCTACGCTGATCGCGAGTTCGCCCGACGTATAGCCCGCCTCGCAGGCGTCGGCGGTGCAGGGCGCCTCGCCCTGCCAGAGATGCTCGGCGAAGGCCCAGGCGCCGGGCGGAAGGCCGAACAGATCCTCGGGAAGCTTCTGCGCCTCCGAGCTCCCCGCCTTCACCTTCTCCACCCTCTGCGACGCCAGCGGCGTGGGCGTTAGTAGGAGGGCGGCGATGAGGGTGGGCGCAGCGACTTTCATGCCTGTGACATCCTGCCGCTGCGGAGCGAATGCCATCGGGCAAAATCCCGAGCGGCGGGGATTTGGATATTCGTTCCGCCGATGATACGAACCCGCCCTCGTAGCGCGTGCTTTCCACTCCGGAAGAAGGAGGACTGCCGCCATGGCCCGCCCCGTCAAATTCGCCCATGTCGTCTACATGACCCGGCGCTATGAGGCGATGATCGCCTGGTACAAGGACGTGTTCGAGGCGGAAGTGGTCAACATGGACCCGGCGCTCGCCTTCATGACCTATGACGACGAGCACCACCGCTTCGCCTTCGCGAACCTCGACCTCTTGAAGCCCGACGGCGGCGGCGCCGACGACCGCGGCCAGATAGGGGTCAACCACGTCGCCTACACGTACGGGAGCGTCGGCGACTTGCTGGCGACATACGAGCGGCTGAAGGCGGCGGGGATCGAGCCCTACTGGCCCGTCCACCACGGCACCACTTTGTCGCTTTACTACACCGACCCGGACGGCAACCGGATGGAGTTCCAGGTCGACGCGTGCAGCGCGGAAGCGGGGAAGGCGCTGCTCGAGGCGACGGACAATCCGGTCGGGGTGCTGTTCGATCCTGAGGCGCTGGTCGCGCGGTGGCGCGGCGGGGAGGGGGAGGAGGCGCTTCTGGTCCAGCCGGCCGGGGAGCCCTCGCCGGTGCCGGCGGCGCATGGGATGACCTGAGGTCACACTAGGGTCACACCTGCACGGGGCGCGGCGGGGCATCAGGAGGTCTCTTCCACCTCCGGCGCGATCACCGTCGGCAGCGGGTGGGCGCGCTCGCCGCGGCGGCCGCGCATCCTGAACGTGCTCTGATATTCGCGGCGCTGCTTGGCGACTTCGTAGAGGACGATGCCCGAGCTGGTGCCGAGGTTGAGGCTCTCGATCATTCCGAACATCGGGATGCTGACGCACATCTCGCTCCGTTCGACCGCACGCTCGCTGATGCCGATCGCCTCGCTTCCGAACCAGACCGCGAGCTTGGCGTGGCGGGTGAAATCCCCTTCGTGGAGGAAGATGCAGCTCTTGCCCTTGACGTGCGGCGAGGTGACGACGGACTTGAAGCCCTTCTTCTCGAGATGGTCGAAGCAGTCGTCGGTGCTGTCGAAGCGCCGAACGAACGTCCACTTCACCGCCGACACCGAGGTCTTCGAGACCGACTTGCGCTCGCGAAGCTCCTGCCAGTCGTCGGGCAGCGAGCGGCGCGGATCGACCACATAGACCTTCTCGACGCCAAGCGCGTTCACGTTGCGGATCACCGTTCCGATATTCTTCACGTCGCTCGGGTTCTCGATCACCGCGATCAGATTCTTGCAGCGGAACGGCGCGATCTCGTCGGCCCGCTTGCGGACCGATTTCTTCGATGCGGGTTTTTCTTCGACTTCGTCTTCCATGACCGGCTCGGCGTGCTCCCTTAGCGATTGCAGCTTCCTAGGCCGAAGCGATCCGCGGGGACAATGGCGGCGTGAAGTTCATGAAGTTCATGGTCTGGCGGGTTTTTGAACTTCGCGGCGGGGGGTGCGCGGGGCGGCGCAAAAGGTGACAAAGGTACCGGTACGTAAATTTGCACTTGCGACGAATGGAGTGGACCGGAGCTCGGACGGGGGGCCGCGGAGGGGGCTGGGGACAGGCGCCGCGGCGCGCGCATCATTCGCCGCCCTGCAGGCGCTGGAGGGAGCGATAGGCGGCGACGAGCAGCCTGTTGTCGTAGACCCGGCGGGTGCCGCGCTGAAGGCCGCCGTAGAAATAGGGCTCCTCCACCCCTTCGACCGCCCGCTCGATCATCGCGAACATGACGTTCGTGCCGCCCCCCGCCTGCGCCTCCTCCCAGGCACGGGCGAAGCCGCTATCCGGGCCCGCCCGCTCCAGAAGCTTGTACGCGGACTTGCGGCTCATCCCCGCCGCCTCGGCCGCGTAGCTGACCACCCCGATCTTCCGAAACGCCGCGATGAAGATGCGCTGCCGCTCCGGCGTCCAGCCGTCGCGGCGGTTGGTGCGCGAGGGCACGGGCTCGAAGTCGAAGGGATCGTGGGAGGCCGAGTCGCTCATCGGGGAGTATATGACGCAGGGGTGGGGGTGTAGGAAAGTTCTTTTTTTGTTCCCCGCTGCCGGGCCGAGCTCAAGCGGCGCTTGCGCGAAGAGCCGCGGCGAGCCGGCCGGGGCTCCCACGAAAGTACTACTTTCGTGGGGACCCTGGCGGGGCGCGCGGATCAGCCGCGCGAACCCGTCCGACGTCACGGAATTCAGTTCCGTGACGGCTTCTTTTTCCCCTCGTCCCCTCGGGGAGGGAGCGGACGGCAGGAGATTGAAATTACCCTCCAGTGGGGTTATACCGTGAGTATGAAAGTCGCCGTTTCCATCCCCGATCCGATCTTCGAGGAAGCTGAGCGCCTGGCCGAGCGCCTCAACACTTCGCGGAGCGACGTCTACGCCCGCGCACTCGACGCCTTCGCCGCCGCTCATGCGCCGGACCGGGTGACCGAGGCGCTCGACGCCGCGATCGAGGCGGCTGGCGAGAGGGGGGCGGACGACTTCACCCGCGAGGCCGCGCGCCGCGTCCTCGGCCGGGTCGAATGGTGACGTTCCGCCGGTGATCGCTCAGGGGGAGATCTGGTGGGCCGACCTCGGCGACCCGGTCGGCTCCGCCCCCGGCTTCCGCCGCCCCGTCCTGGTCGTCCAGGGCGACGCCTTCAACCGCAGCCGCATCGCAACGATCGTCTGCGTACCCCTCACCGGCAATTTGAAATGGGCCGACGCCCCCGGCAACGTCGCGCTCACCCCCGGCCAAACCGGCCTCGACCGCCCCAGCGTCGCCAACGTCTCCCTGATCGTCACCCTCGATCGGGGGCAACTAGCGGAGAGGGTGGGGCGTGTGCCGCAGCGGAAGCTGGAGCTGGTGCTGAAGGGGGTGGACGTGGTGTTGGGGCGGTAGGTGTGCGCCCGCCATTGGGGAGGTGGAGGTACTGATCGCTTTGCTAGGGTACGTTGTTGCGCTTCCTTGAATCTTGATGCTAATCATTTTCATAGGACTTGCAGGCAGACTTGTTGCCCGGTTTCGAGGCATATGAACCAACGTCAGGATGCATCTGTGCTCCCTGATGCTTATTGCATGATATATGATGGTCGAATGATCGCCATGATCGCGTAGGAGTGCCTGCAAGTCCACTAGATCGAGGGGCGGAGTGAGTTACCTAGAGAAGTTAAAGTCTGCGGAGGATCGGAAACAGCTAGCGCAACTTTTAGGATTCAAGCCAAGCGCGCTGACCTCGATCATCTACATGACGCCCCAAGCTCTAAAATACGCAGTCTTTGACATTCCAAAGAAGGGCGGCGGCGTCCGAACAATCAAAGCGCCTACCGGAAAACTGAAGAAGCTGCAGACGCACCTTGCGCATGTATTGTATCAATGCCTCGCAGAGATCGACGATCAGCGCAATGCGAGCCCCGTTTCATAAACGTCGCCGCTATGTTCTAAACCTCGATCTTGCCGACTTCTTTCCAACATTCAACTTTGGTCGGGTTCGGGGCTTTTTCATCAAAGACAGGGCATTCGAGCTAAACGAAGAGGTCGCTACGACCATTGCGCAAATCGCATGCGATGGAACGGCGCTGCCTCAAGGTAGCCCGTGCTCACCTGTCATCTCCGAACTGATTGCGCAAATTCTGGATGTTCGTCTCCTTCGGTTGGCGAAAAAATATGGCGTCCGATACTCTCGGTACGCCGACGACATCACGTTCTCCACCAACCAGAAGGCTTTCCCAGCAGCACTGGCGGTTCAAGACGCGCAGAATCCGGCGATCTGGACGCTGGGAGGCGAACTGGTCAGCAAGATCGAGGGCTGCGGCTTCCAGATCAACGACGAGAAGACGCGGATGCATTCCCGGGGAAGCCGGCAGATGGTGACCGGCCTGGTCGTGAATGACAAGGTAAACATCGCCAGCGAATACTACCGTCGCGCACGAGCTATGTGCGACTCCCTCTTTCAGACGGGGGAATATTACAAGGGTATGCTGCCGCCAGAGAAGGAAGGCGATGAGCCTAAGCCCGATCTAACAAGTAACCTGAACCCGCTCGAAGGCATTTTGAGTTTCATATATGCGATTACACAAACAGAAGAGCGTCGTTCAATTCAGGATCAACGCCTAAAGCCCCGGGCGATCCGTCACCTGTATCGGCGCTTTCTTTTCTACAAGCATTGTGTAGCGCTTCAGACGCCGCTCATCATCACTGAAGGCAAGACGGATCCGGTATATCTCCGCGAGGCGATAAAGCGGCGCACGCAATTTCAGCCGCAGCTGGGTCAGTCCGGCGAAGACAAGTTCGAATATGCGGTCCGCTTCTTCGGCTATGGACGCCAAGCAGCCGAGATAATGGACTTAAATGGAGGAACGGGAGAATTGCGGTCGGTGTTGATGGATTATCTCCACAACATCGACGCGACGAGGAGTCGTCGGAAGCCGATGAAACATAAGCCTATGAGTAGGCCTGTCATTCTGCTGCTGGATAACGACAGCGGCCTTAAAGACTTTGCCGCCTTCGTGAAGAAAAACCTTGGCGTCGCCTTTGACGTGAAATCCACGGATCCATTCTACCACGTGCGGGACAACATTTACGTGATTAAGACACCGGAAGGTGCAGGCGAAAGTTGCATTGAGGACATGTTTCCGAAGAAATGGCTTAAAAAGAAACTCAAAGGGAAAAGCTTCAATTCAGCAGGGAAGATTGACCCGTCCACCGAGTACAGCAAGGAGGTGTTTGCAAAGTCAGTTGTCGTTCCGAACGCAGATGAGATCGATTTCTCTGGATTTGATCCTCTGCTCGACCGCATCGCAAAAGTGATGGACCATTATATACCTTAGGGGTTGAAAGCGCTCGCCCGAATTTCTGCTGGCTTCCACAACCGCGCAAGGACCCTCCACCACCTCAGCAGCCGTCACGGGGGCGGCCCCGTGACGTCGGACGGGCTCGCTTAAGCGGCCCGCCGGCCGGACTGCGCGCTCTCTTCGCGCTGCTTCGGCGGCCGAGGGGCCGGCGGCGCTACGCTCGGGCGCTTGTCACTGATCCAGGAAAGACCGCATCTTCCTTGAGCGCGACGGATGCTTCAGCTTCCGCAGCGCCTTCGCCTCAATCTGCCGAATACGCTCACGCGTCACCGAAAACTGCTGCCCGACCTCCTCCAGCGTATGATCCGTGTTCATGCCGATGCCGAAGCGCATTCTCAGGACACGTTCCTCGCGGGGGGTGAGGCTCGCCAGCACCCTCGTCACCGTCTCCTTGAGATTCGCCTGGATCGCTGCATCCACCGGGATCACCGCGTTCTTGTCTTCGATGAAGTCGCCGAGGTGACTGTCTTCTTCGTCGCCGATGGGGGTCTCCAACGAGATGGGTTCCTTGGCGATCTTCATCACCTTGCGGACCTTCTCGAGCGGCATGGAGAGGCGTTCGGCCAGCTCCTCGGGAGTGGGTTCGCGGCCGATTTCGTGGAGGATCTGGCGGGACGTGCGGACCAGCTTGTTGATCGTCTCGATCATGTGGACCGGGATTCGGATCGTCCGGGCCTGGTCGGCGATCGAGCGGGTGATCGCCTGGCGGATCCACCAGGTCGCGTAGGTCGAGAATTTGTAGCCGCGGCGGTACTCGAATTTGTCGACCGCCTTCATCAGGCCGATATTGCCCTCCTGGATCAAGTCCAGGAACTGAAGGCCGCGGTTGGTGTATTTCTTGGCGATGGAGATGACGAGGCGGAGGTTCGCCTCGACCATTTCCTTCTTGGCGATCCTGGCCTCGCGCTCGCCTTTCTGGACCTGGTTCACGATCCGGCGGAATTCGGCGAGGCTCATGCCGGTCGCCTGGGCGATCTCGGCGATCTCGACCCGGATGCGCTCGATCGCGTCGCTTTCCGTGGTGCAGAAGGCGCCCCACTTCTTGTCGAGGCCGCAGACTCGGTCCGACCAGCCCTCGTCCAGCTCATGGCCCATATAGGCGTCGAGGAAGGCCTTGCGCGGCACTTTGTGGCGCTCGGCGAGGCGGAGCATCTGGCCGCCGAGTGCCGTGAGGCGCCGGTTGTAGCTGTAGAGCTGGTCGACCAGATATTCGATCTTGGCGCCGTGGAACTGGACGCTCTCGACCTCGGCGGTGAGCTGCTCGCGCAGATTCTGGTATTTGGTCTCGTCGCTGGCCGAGAAGCTCTGGCCGGCGCTCATCGACTCCATCCGCGAGCCCTGGAGGCGGGCGAATTTCTTGTAGAGGTCGGTGATCTTGGCGAAGCGCTCGAGCGCGCCGGGCTTCAGCGTCTCCTCCATCTGGGCGAGGGAGAGGGTGTTGTCCTCGTCCTCCTCCTCGGCCGGGCGCGGGGTGCGGCGCTCGACCAGGCTGTCCTCCTCGTCCTCCTCGTCGGCGGGGGCCTCCTCGGGCTCCTCTTCCTCCTTGAAGGACGGGCCGGCGGTGCTCTCCGAGATGGTGTCGTCATTGCCTTCCTCGGCGCCGGCGACCTGCTCCGGGGTCGGGCCCTTGGAGAGCATCGCTTCCAGGTCGAGGATCTCGCGAAGCTGCATCGTGCCGTTGTTGAGCGCGTTCGACCATTCGATGATGGCGTTGAACGTGATCGGGCTCTCGCAAAGGCCCCAGATCATCGTGTCGCGGCCGGCCTCGATTCGCTTGGCGATGGCGATCTCGCCCTCGCGGGAGAGCAATTCGACCGCGCCCATCTCGCGAAGATACATTCGGACGGGATCGTCGGTGCGGTCGACCGTCTCCTTCTTCTTCTCGACGATGAAGCGCTCGCCGTCCGAGCCGTCGTCGGCGTCGACCGGATCGACCTCGGGCTCGTCGGCCTTCTCGCCGTCCTCGTCCGCTTCCTCATTCTCGACGACGTTGATGCCGAGTTCGTTCAAGGACGACATCACGTCCTCGATCTGCTCGGACGACATCTGGTCCTGGGGGAGGGCGTCGTTCAGCTCGTCATAGGTGACGTAGCCGCGCTTCTTTGCGCGGGCGATCAGCTTCTTGAGCTGCGCCTCGTTAAGATCGATGAGGGGGGCGTCGCCGCCGTCCTGCTTGTCCTCGTCGCCGCCGCCGTTGGTCGTCTTCGCCATCTAAAAACCTTATAAGTTGCCCTCGCCGCCCTCGATCAGGGCCGCAAGCTGCCTGTCCGCCTCATCCCGCGCCGACCGGAGCCGCTGCTGCTCCCGGAAGGCCTCTTCGTCGCCCGCATCCTTCAGCCTCTGCGTCGCCGCGTCCAGCGCCGCGACGATCCCCGGCTGCGCCGCCAACGTGTCGATGACCAGAACGAGATCGCGTAGGGCGCGTTCCGGGTCGGCATCTCGGCGGGTGAAGGAAAAAGCCAGTCCTCGCTCGCGGCGCAGCTTCTCGGCCAGAGAGGCAGCGCCATCGTCGGCCAATATGGTATTTAGCTGCTCCCGATCAAGCGCGCCGTGGGTCATTGCCGCATCGAGCAGCGCATCGCGAAGCCGGGCGAGGTGGGAGTCGGCGATCGGAAGCGCCCCGATCGCATCGGAATGGCCGGCGATCAGCTCGGGATATAGGAGCAGGCCGGCGAGGACGGCGCGGGCGGTGCGGTTGTCGAGCCCGCGCTGGGCGACGCCCTTGGCGCTCTCCGAGACGGGGCGCTGCGGGGGCTGGAACTTGCCGCCTTTCCCTTTCTGAGGGGCGCCGCGCGGGGCCCATTCGCGGCGGGGCGGGCGGACCAGGGCGTCGAAGCGGGCGAGGAGGTCGGAGCGGTACTGCTCGCGCACGTCGGGATCGGCGATGGTCGAGACGTGGTCGAGGAGGCGGCGGCGCAGGCCCGCTTTCTGCTCGGGGGTGGCGAGGGGCTCCGACGTGCTCTCGTGCCGCCAGAGGCGTTCGACGAGCGGGTCGGGCGCCTCGAGCAGGGCCTCGAAGCCGCCGCGGCCCTTGGCTCGGATGAGGTCGTCCGGGTCCTGGCCGGCAGGGAGGGTGACGAACGCGAGCGAGCGGTCGGGGCCGATATGGGGGAGGGCGCGCAGCGCTGCCCGGATCGCGGCCTTCTGGCCCGCCGAATCGCCGTCGAAGCAGACGATGGGGGTGGGGGACATCCGCCAGAGCAAAGCGAGCTGCATCTCGGTCACCGCGGTGCCGAGCGGGGCGACGGCTTCGGCGATCCCCGCCTGGTCGAGCGCGATCGCGTCCATCTGGCCTTCGACGACGACGACCCGGCCGGCGCTCCGGGCGGCCGGGGCGGCCTTGTCGATGTTGAACAGGGTTCGGCCCTTGTCGAACAAAGGCGTGTCCGGGGAATTGAGATATTTGGGCTCGCCGGCGCCCAGGATTCGGGCGGAGAAGGCGATGACACGGCCGCGCCGGTCGCGGATCGGGAAGGTGAGGCGGCCGCGGAAGCGGTCGTAGGGCTCGCGATCGTCCTCCGGGGCGATGAGGAGCCCGGACTCGACCAGCTTGTCGTTGCCGAAGCCCTTGAGCGCCGCCTTGAGCTTGTTCCGCCCGTCCGGCGCATAGCCGAAGCCGAACCGGCGGCGGGTGGCGTCGCTAATCCCGCGCCGCTCCAGAT
>VBAE01000117.1 GCA_005882415.1 Alphaproteobacteria bacterium
TAGCGGGTCTTTCTCGTGCCTGGTTTCCCCTCGGTGGAGTTGCCGAGGACGGGGGCGCGTTTCTCGGCATCCGGCAGCCCCAACTCGTCCGCTTCCAGGCGGCGGATCTCATCGCGGAGGCGGCCGGCTTCTTCGAATTCGAGGTCCGCCGCCGCCTTGCGCATGCGTTGTTCGAGGTCGGCGATGTAGGCCTTCAAATTGTGGCCGACGAGGTGCGGGCGGTCGTCGTCGCCGGTGTCCACCACCACGCCGTCGCGCTGGGAGACATCGGCGAGGATGTCGGAGATGTTGCGCTTGATCGTGGTCGGGGTGATGCCGTGCGCTTCGTTATATTCGCGCTGCTTCTGGCGGCGGCGGTCGGTTTCGCGGAGCGCGCGCTCCATCGAGCCGGTCGTGCGGTCGGCGTAGAGGATGACCCGGCCCTCGACGTTGCGGGCGGCTCGGCCGATGGTCTGGATGAGCGAGGTCTCTGAGCGGAGGAAACCTTCCTTGTCCGCGTCGAGAATTGCGACCAGGCCGCATTCGGGGATGTCGAGGCCCTCGCGCAGAAGGTTGATTCCCACCAACACGTCGTAGACGCCCATTCGGAGGTCGCGGATCAGCTCGATGCGCTCCAGAGTTTCGACGTCGGAGTGCATGTAGCGGACGCGCAGGCCCGCCTCATGCATGAACTCGGTCAGATCCTCGGCCATGCGCTTGGTGAGCGTTGTGACGAGGGTGCGGTAGCCGAGCTTCGCGGTCTTCTTCGCCTCGTTGATGAGGTCGTCGACCTGGTCCTCGACCGGCTTGATCTCGACCGGCGGGTCGATGAGGCCGGTGGGGCGGATCACCTGCTCGGCGAAGACGCCGCCGGTCTGCTCCATCTCCCAGCCCCCCGGAGTCGCGGAGACGGCGACGGTCTGGGGGCGCATCGCGTCCCATTCGTTGAAGCGCAAGGGACGGTTGTCGATGCAGCTCGGCAGCCGGAAGCCGTATTCGGCGAGCGTGATCTTCCGCCGATGGTCGCCGCGCGCCATCGCGCCGATCTGCGGCACCGTCTGGTGGCTCTCGTCGACGAAGAGGAGGGCGTTCTCAGGGAGATATTCGAACAGGGTCGGCGGCGGCTCTCCCGGAAGCCGGCCAGTGAGGAAGCGGGAATAATTCTCGATTCCGGCGCAGCTGCCGGTGGCGGCGATCATCTCCAGGTCGAAATTGGTCCGCTGCTCCAGCCTTTGGGCCTCGAGCAATTTGCCCTCGGCGACCAGCTCCTTCAGCCGCTCGGAAAGCTCGTGCTTGATCGCCTCCATCGCCTGCTTCAGCGTCGGGCCGGGCGTCACATAGTGGCTGTTGGCGTAGACCTTGATCGAGTCGAGGCTCGCCACCTTCTTGCCGGTGAGCGGGTCGAATTCGACGATCTCCTCTATCTCATCTCCGAAGAAGTTCACTCGCCAGGCGGTGTCTTCGTAGTGGGACGGGAAAATCTCCAGATTGTCGCCGCGGACTCGGAAATTGCCGCGGTTGAACGCCTGGTCGTTGCGCTTGTACTGGAGCGCGACGAGCTTGCGGATGATCTCGCGCTGGTCCTGGGTCTCGCCCTTCTTGAGGCTGAAGACCATGGCGCTGTAGGTCTCGACCGAGCCGATGCCGTAGAGGCAGGAGACCGAAGCGACGATGATCACGTCGTCCCGCTCCAGCAGCGCCCGGGTCGCCGAGTGGCGCATCCGGTCGATCGCCTCGTTCACCGAGCTTTCCTTCTCGATGTACGTGTCGGAGCGGGGGACGTACGCCTCGGGCTGGTAGTAGTCGTAATAGCTGACGAAATATTCGACCGCGTTGTCGGGGAAGAAGCTTTTGAACTCCCCATAGAGCTGGGCGGCCAGGATCTTGTTCGGGGCGAGGACGAGGGCGGGGCGCTGCAATTCCTCGATCACCTTGGCCATGGTGAAGGTCTTGCCCGAGCCGGTGACTCCGAGCAGCACCTGGGTCTGCTCGCCCTCGCGCGCGGCGCCGGTCAGCTCGGCGATCGCCGCCGGCTGGTCGCCCGCCGGCGAATAATCGGAGACGATTCGGAAGGCCTTGCCGCCTTCCGCTTTTTCGGGCCGCTGCGGCCGGTGGGGGACGAAATCGCGCCCCGTTTCCGGCTCTTCGAGGCCGGTCCTGATCATGATGCTCATCGTGCGAGCAATATGGTGGCGGAAGCGGCTTTTCGCCAGCGTTCGTGGCGTTTGCCAAGCCGAACGGGCCGGGTTACGTTCCGAACATAATATAAGAGGGGGAGAGATATGCGCATTTTGATCCTGGCTTCGCTGTGCCTTGTTGCCGCCTGCTCCGACGGGGCCGGGGACGGGGGCGACCAAGCCGCCGCCGCCGAGCCGCCCGCCACCTTCCCGGCGGGCCAGTGGGACGTCACCAGCGAAGTCACCGCCTTCCGCCAGGCCGACAAGGGCGCTCCCAAGATCAAGTTCGCCGTCGGCGACAAAGCGACGAACAGCGCCTGCGTCGCGGCTTCCGAAGGGCAGAAGCCGAACCCGGCTCTGTTCCTCGGCGAAGGCTATCAGTGCAGCTACCAGACCGCGTACGCGCGCAAGGGCATGGTCAACGAGACGCTGAGCTGCACCAGGAAGGGCCTCGAGGGTGCGGTGATGGCGAATGTCGAGGGTCATTATACCGCCGACAGCTTCGACGGCACCGCGACCACCTCCACGTCGCTCTATACCGACGGCGACGTGGTCTTCACCCGCAAGCTCAGCGCGCGCCGGACCGGCGAGTGCCAGGCGGCGGCGCCGGCCGCGGCTGCGGAGGGGGCGAAGAAGAAGGGCTGATGCGCGCGCCTGCGGGCGCCAGGGACGGGAGAAAGCCGATGCTGAAGGCAGCTTTGCTTGCGGGGGCCGTGCTCGCCCTCGCCGCCTGCGGTGGGGATAAGGGGGAGAGCGCCCGCAAAAGCGAGGTGGCGGGCGGCGCCAACGCCTCCGGGACCGCCTCAGCCTCGGCAGCTGCCGCGCCCGCCGCTTCGCCGGGCAGTCCCGCCCAGCGGATGCAGCTCGATCCGGGCCAGTGGGAGATCACCGTCCAGACGAAGATGTCCGGCAAGGGCATGCCGCCGGAAGTCGCCAGCGCGATGGCGATGAACAAGGTCGACGGCAGCGTCTTCGCCGGCAAGGAGGAAGGTGGCTGCACCGCCAAGGATATGGCCATTGAAGGCGGCCGGGTCCGCGGGACGATGACCTGCAAGGGGCAGAACGGCACCGGCGCGATGACCATGACAATGGACGGCCAATATAGCGGCACCAGCTTCGACATCCGCAACAAGATGGATATCTCGGGCCAGGGGATGGCGGGGATGACGGTCGAGGCCCATAGCGTCGGCAAGCGAGTCGGCGATTGCCCGGCAGGCGCGGGATAAGGGACCGGTTATGATCGGCTACGTCACCATCGGTACCAACGATCTGCCCAGGGCGCTGGCCTTTTACGACGCACTGCTCGGCGGGATCGGCGCAAGCCGCAAGATCGAGATGCCGACGGGCTTCACCCTCTACGGGGCGGCGCGCGGCCAGCCGGGGCTGGTGATCACGCCCCCTTACGACAAAGGCGAAGCGAGCCCGGGCAACGGCAATATGGTCGCTCTCGCCATGGGCAGCCGCGGCGAGGTCGACAGCTTCCATGCCAAGGCGCTTGAGCTCGGCGCCTCCGACGAGGGTGCGCCCGGGGTGCGCGGCGACGACGGCGAGCGCGCCTTCTACGGCGCCTATTTCCGCGACCCGGACGGCAACAAGATCTGCGCCTTCCGAATGGGCCCGGCCTGAGCAGCCCCCGGTGAAGGTCCGGATCATCGTCAACCGGGGCGGGGGCTCCGCGACTCCGGACGTCGAGGAGAGGCTGAAGGCCGCTTTCGAGGGGCTGGACGTCGAGCCGGAGGTGCGGCTGGTCGAACCGCATGAGCTCGACCGGCACTGCTCCGACGTCGCGAAAGAAGCAGGCGTGGATGCCCTCGTCGCCGCGGGCGGGGACGGGACGATCAGCACTGCGGCGGCCGCGGTCGCGGGCACCGACATGGCGCTCGGAATCCTGCCGATGGGCACGTTGAACCATTTCGCGCGGGACGCCGGGATTCCGACGGATCTGCGCCAGGCGGCGGAGGTGATCGCCGGCGGCCACACCAAGCAGGTCGATCTAGCGGAGGTCAACGGCCGCATCTTCGTCAACAACAGCGCGGTCGGGCTCTACCCGCGCATGGTCCGCCGCCGCGAGGCGCAGCAGGAGCATCTCGGCCGCGGCAAGCGCTTTGCGATGCTGGTCGCCAGCCTGCGTACGCTCCGCCATTTCTCAAGCGACCGCCTGACCATCCGCGTCGAGGGACGGCAGGAGCCGATCGAGACGCCTCTGCTGTTCGTCGGCAACAACCGCTACGCGATGAGCCTGATGGGCCTCGGCAAGCGCGACGCGATCGACCGCGGCGAACTCTGCCTCTACGCGCCGCTCGCCAAGGGGAGGCTGCGCTTCTTCAGCGTTGCGCTGAGGGGCATTATCGGCCGAACCGACCGGCAGGCGGATTTCGTCAGCCTGGACGGCATCGCATCGGCCGAGATTCACTCGCGCCGGCCTGCGCTGCTGGTTGCGACGGACGGGGAAGCGCAGACAATGGAAACGCCGCTCTGCTACCGGATCCGGGCCGGGGCGCTGAAGCTGATCGTGCCTGAGGCCGCTTAGCCCGTCATTGCGAGGAGCGAAGCGACGCGGCAATCCATGGGCCTCGGAAGCCGCACTGGATTGCTTCGCTTCGCTCGCAATGACGATTTAGGGTACTTCGAAGCTGCGCCCCACCTCCGTCGCGACGAACCGCGTCGGGTCGATGTGTCTCGCCGCCAGCGCCGCCGCCAATCTCCGCGGGGGATCGCCGATCCCTTCGTAGGTGAGCTGGAAGGTGCCCCAGTGGATCCCGAGCGCCATGGCGGGCCTCAGCCGCTCGAAGGCGGCGACCGCTTCTTCCGGGTTCATATGGTTGGGCTTCATCACGTCGCGCGGCTCGTAGGCGCCGATGGGGAGGATGGCCAGGCGAAAGGGGCCGTGGGCGGCAGCGGCGCTCGCCCAGCTTCCGTCGCCCCAACCGGTATCTCCGGCGAAGAAGATATTGCCGCTGGGAAGCTCCATCGTGAAGGCGGACCAGAGGGCGCGGTTGCGGTCGACGCCCCAGCGCGAGCCCCAATGATGGTTGCGCTCGGCGAGGACGAAGACGCCCGGCTTCACCTGGCACCGACCGCCCCAGTCGAGCGCGGCGGCGGAGATGCCGTGGCCGGCGAGGAGGGAGTCGTTGCCGAGGCCGGTGACGATCAGCGGCCGGTCGCGGGCCCAGAGGCGCTTCAGGGTCGGCAAATCGAGATGGTCGTAATGGTTGTGGCTGATGAGGACGAGGTCGATCTTCGGCAGGTCTTGGAAGCGGACGCCGGGGGCTCGCACCCGTTCGGGGCCGATCGGCGGGAAGGGGGAGACGGTGTCGCTCCACACCGGATCGGTGAGGATGTTGAGGCCGTTCGTCTGGATGAGCACGGTGGCGTGGCCGATCCAGGTGACCAGCATCCGGCGCCCCTCAACCCGGCGGGGCGGGACGGTGGGGGTGACGGGGACGCTCTTCGGCCATTTGGCGCCGCCGCCGGTGGCGAGGCGGGTGAGGAAGCGGGGGGCGGGGCCGTGGGCGCCGCCGTCGGGCCCGTCGGCGGGGTTGAAGAAGTGCGCGCCGTCATAATGGTCGCTCACCGGGCCGCGATAGTAGATCCGGTCGAGGAAAGGCGGCACCAGCGTCGGCGCGAAGCAGAGGGCGATGAGGAGGAAGAGGAGAACGGTGCCGAGGCGCCGCATCTAGCGTTCCAGGCGGAAGCCGGCGGGGGCGCGGTCTTCGCTGTGCTCCTCGTGATATGGGTCCATCAGCAGGGCGAAGCGGCCGGGGGCGGCGGCGCCGCAGTCCAGGGGGTAGAGATCGACCGTCGAGCCGAAGGCGCCGACCCCGCCCTGGCCGCGCGGCCCGACCTTGGGAAGCGAGCCGTCGGCGCAGCGCAGCCGGGCGATATAGGCGCGCTCGCCTTCCGGCCCGCCGACCCGGACGGGGTTGGCGAGCGTTCCGAGCGGCTTGTTGGCAGCCGCGGCGATCGCGGCCTCGGTTCCGTCGTCGTCGCTGATCCCCCAATCCTTCATCAGATCCTCGGCCGAGGTGCTGAGATCGCTCAGCTTCTTCTCGGCCTGGGCGGGGGCGGCGAGGAGTGCAGTGACGAGGAGGGCGGCGACGATACGCATATTCTTGGTTTTCCTGGGGGGTTTTGCGGCGTCTTAGCTGGGCGGGAGCGGCGTCTCTAGTGGAAATTCCGGCTTCGGATCGGGATCGCGCGCTCGCGTTCGCCGTCGACCTGGAAAACTGGCTCGAACAGGTTGCGCGGCTTCTTGCCGAGGCCGTCGCGGACGTCCGGCCCGCCATGGGTGGCGCCGTCGCCGGGGCCGGGGCGGTGGGGGAAGTCCATCCGGCCGACCGAGTGGAGCAAAGGCGTCATGTCCTCCATCCGGGCGGTGACGACGTGGATGACGTCGCCCTCGCGCTGGAG